>JAFGAK010000042.1 GCA_016933745.1 Bacteroidales bacterium | reverse complement strand
CCTCAGTACTATTTGCTATCGCCGAGACTGTGAACCAAAGATCAATTTGAGCTGTAATAACTCTAAGTAATAACAGAAGCGAATTAAAGTAAATGCTTGAATGCAAAATTGGATAAGCAAGTTACATTCATTTATAAAGGCTATCAAAGGTATTCAAGTAGAAAAGGGGGTGACAGAAATATCGGGAATTGACATAGTAAATGCTGACCTCTTTGTTGAGGATAAGAAGATTGGCAAGGTAAAAGGGGTGATAATTGACCCACAGAAATGGAGTCTAACACACCTTGAAGTTGAATTAACTAAAGAAGCTGCAGCAGAAATTTTGGGGGCAAATACTGCTGTTAGAAACCGACTAGCGGTATCTGCTCTTCAAAAAGGTAAAAGCTGCTGTACAGAAAAGGGCGTTATCATAAAAGTCTCTTTAAAACAATTGCCAGTATATCTTAGACCTGTATAAAGAATTGGGTTAGTTAAGATTTAACGAGCACATTTTCTGTATCCAGGCTAAGGTTGAAAACAAATCCTCCAATTTTTTGCCTACTCTATTCTCTTTTTTTAATAAATAGCTAGAACAGATTTTTTTAGTATGCGCATAGGCCATAAAGGAAAGGAAATAAAAATAGGTTTTGTCAATTAGTTAGCTGTGAACTTGTTGATCAAGAATATTCTTGTACCAATTGATGGTTCCGGTTTGACTGAAAAGATTATGGCTTTTGCAATAGATTTGGCTGAAAAATATCAGGCAAATGTTACATTGCTTTCTGTTTTAGAGAAACCCTCTCCAACTTTGATAAATCAAGGAACACTATTCACTCCAAACAGCACAAAGAAATTTGTGGAAGACCTCGAGAAATATCATAAAAAAGTTCTTTTAGATGCAACAAAAAAAATTGAAGGAAAAAAATCTACTGTTACTATATCAAGTATGCTCGTTGAAGGTAGACCTGCAGACAAAATTATTGAGGTTTCCCAAAAAGGAAAATATGACTTAATTGTGATTGGAAGCAGAGGACTAGGTGGCATTAAAGAATTCTTCTTGGGAAGTGTTAGTGATAGAGTTGCCGATGAGGCTACTTGCCCAGTTTTAATCATTAAAGGTTAGCATTTCAAAGGCACCTGTGGGAGTTAGTGTGGACTTAAACTAACAAAAAGGAACATTGCGTAAATCAGCAGTAGAATAATGCCTTCTTTCTTTCCTACGTTGGAGTTCTGTATTATGTACCCAAATATTACATTGGATATTAGTGAAAAAATTATCAGATCTGAAAAAGCAGAAACATTCACGTCTATTGGTGCAAACAAGAAGCTGACGCCAAGAATCAATGTTATGTTGATGAAGCAACTGCCAATAACATTTCCTAGAGCAAGGTCAATGAATCCTTTTCTTACAGAATCTATGCTTGTTACAAGTTCTGGGAGGCTGGTTCCAAAGGCAACTACTGTTGCACCAATGATTACTGGGGGGATTCCAGCACTTAAAGCTAGTATGGTTCCAGATTCGATAATAAAATATGCAGATATGACAACTCCAGCTATTCCAATTATTGATTTTGTTAAATATTTTTTAAATGCGCTTTTTTCTGCAGTATCAGAAATTTGTTCTACAGTTTCTCTTTTTTTTGTTAACTCATACATGTTATAGACAAATAGGCCAATAAGTAAGAGGCCGAGAATTTGGCCTGTGTATCTTAAGTAAAGTAGGAATAATGGGACTATAGATGCGACAAAGACGCCAAAATTTAGGCTTCCTACTTCTTCTCGTGCCAATTTTGTGAAAAAGCCAGCGCTTTCTGGATATTTTATTGCCATTATTAGAAAGCTGATCCCAAGAATTAGGCAAATGTTAAGGATGTTAGATCCGAGAACATTTCCTAAGGAGACCCCAATTGTCTGAGGATCAGCTATTGCAAAGATGGTAACAAAAAGTTCTGGTAAAGAGGTTGAAAATGCTACTAGTAAAAAACCGATTTTTGTTTTTCCAAGTTTGGAAATGCTTGCAATATTAACAGAGTTGGTTATTGCCCAGCCACTTGACCTGATTAATACAATTAGTGAACCAAGGAGAATTAGAAGATTTCCAAGTATTCCTAATTGTTCAAGCATGATATATTCCTTGATGTTTGCTTAGTAGGGTCTGTAAATTATAAAGTTTTCAAATTCAACGGGTATATGAGATGGACAAAGCTAGAAGGATTCCCTAGAATTAGGACCAACTTTGAGTAAACAGGAACAAGCATGTTTGGATTTTGGAGTTTAAATTTCCCATTCTCTCTTGTTTTGTTCTCTGTTCTATGTGCTATCTGCATCTTACTTTCAAAAGAAAAGCATAACGTTAAACGCCTCATTGGGAAGTTAAAATTACTTCAAAGCCAAAACCCAAAACTGTTTTTTTACGTGTTTTTGCGAACTTGTTCTCTTTTTCTATCACACGTAATCTCGCATTTGAAAACGCGTGAATAAGCATGCATTTTCGTAAAAATGGGATTCTAGTTATTTTGTTGTTATTGTATATAAGCAACCAAGTTGTTTGAAGGCTTCATCAATTCTTTTGATTAGTGTGTTAAGCTGAGAGTTTTCAGGTTTTTCTTTCCATTCAAAAAAGAAGTCATACTCGCCAAGTTTTTCTCCATATTTGCTTATTAATTTGTGACATCTTTCAATGGGAACTACAACACCTGTTCTCTTAACAAAGAAGTTTGGAATTGATTCTTCATAGGTTTCTACCTTATTTGCTCCTAAATCACTAGCAATAGATGGTGAAATATCTCTTTGTATGGCATAATCCATGATACATACTTCTGGCATGTTTATTGCAATTTTTTCGAGTTCTATTAATGCATCGGATATTGGTGGACCATATATTTTGATGTAGCTTCTCAAAAATTTCTCCCCAATTAGTAATTGATGAGAGTACACTATAAGATTTTCTCAAATTATTTAATAATAAAAAATCGAAATTGTTAGAAAAGCCACTCAAATTGTGGAAGAAGAAATATAAAATCTTGGATTTGCGCGCGCAAATGCTATCATGGAAAGTTCACAGAACATTAATCAAAGCGAAACTGGACGTTATCTTGGATTCCTTGATTCGGTTCAGCATGAAAAGCCTAGTCTGGTTTGCGATTTCATGGAACTCTATCGATACATGCGCGCGTAGATGACTTTCTAGTATAATATTGTATGAAATTAAGTTCTAAGGATTTCATTATAAAAGCAGAGAACATTAGGAGAAAGAAAAAAGGAAAACGGGAGCGCGTGCGCGCGGGTTGGGGTGTGGATAAAATTTAATCTTTAATTTATTCAAACGATCAGAGAATCTTCTGGAAGTTTTATCTTTTTATCAGCCTTTGCCATGAATTCCACAAGCTTTCCACCGATTAGTGTTAAACTTCCAATAATAGCAATGTAAAATCCAATTTGTATATCCTGTTGGAACATATCAATTGGGTAGGGATAAAAAAGGTACATAATTCTAAGTTGAAAATAGATTATAACAAATAAATTTACAACTGCCAACAACAATCCAAATTTCACTCGGAAGGTCTTCTGTTTCACAAATAGGATTCCGATACTGGCTAATCCAATTAACAAAACCAACTGTCCTAGATTATCTTCAACCCCACTGCTAGAAACAGTATGACTACCAATATCGGGAATCGAAAAGGTCGTAGAGATCCAAGGTAGAAAAATAGATACAACAATTACTAAATTACCAATGAGACTTACAACTAATGATCTAGGAACAATCATCTCGATTTATTAATATTGGCTATTTATTTAAGAGATTTTTCCACGGGGGTATTTGTTTTGGGTTTGGGTTTAAATTTCTACTCTTAAAAAAGGGTTTGTGGGATAGCGTTAGGCTACCCATTTTTATTGTGTTTTTGTTTCTTTTTTTCTGCGCTTAAGGATAAAGAACAGTACTATGAGCAAGATTGCTGCTATTATTAAAATTGCTAATATGTATTCTAATGGAAAAGCGTTTGTTTGTTTTTCGATAGTTACTGTAATCTGGTTTGGTGATGTGTTATCAGGGTACCAACTGTCATGCATTGATATGAACAGATATTTTGCGTTTTGAGGTACTTGTATCATGAATCCGGTTGAAGGTGTAATCTGGAAATCTTCAGGTATGTCTGTGGTTTCTTGCGAAAAATGTGTTTGTGAAGTAGTATAGTCGTTGCCTGCGTTTATTGCGTCTGGAATTCGGTCTGCTTCAGTAACTGATAACAATTGGTTGGTTGAACTAAAGACTCCTATCAAGTATTCTAGTGTATAATAATCTGTTCCACCGTAATTATCGACTGAGCCTTGAAAACTTATCTTTATTGTGTCGCCGGCCAATATTCCGTTACTTTCTAAATCAGCAATGCCTGGCGACTGCACGCCGGAACTAGTGTTAGGATCCACATACAAATAGGCGCCTCTTACGGGTACTGTAATTTCAACTGAACCAGTTGTAGCATTCACTGGAAATCCAGCTAAAGAAATTGAAACAGTGAGGAAAATTGTTAGCATAAAGCCAAATGCTAATTTTTTACTGAAGTAATGCATAAACTTAACCCCTATTATGTTAAGAATTGTATCTGAACATTTTGCTTATAGGATTTGTGGAAAATCAAAAGTTGCTAAACCAACAATTCTCAAAATTCCAATAAGGTTTCATTTTACTTTACTTTTTGTAGTCACTTCAAAGGATTTTGTGAGTTAGTTGGGTTAGATTTTGCGTGAGCATTAGAAGAAAACACATTTTCTGTGCAGACCAAATATTGATTTTGAAATTTTAAGACTGAGAATGAACAAAAAGTGAAACATCAGATGTTGGCTTTCAAGAAGAGTCTACTAGCTGCTCCTGCATTAATTGATTATTTCTTATTCTTGTGAATGATTTGTATTTTGATTGCACATGTTTTTAGACGAGTGGGTATTTTTTGGCTTTGTTGTATTATGTGCGTTTGGCTTTTCTTGTGTTTTGTAAAAAGCCCCATGCATTAATCACCAATCTTGCTACATATATCTTGATATTTAATATAATAAACTTGTGCACAAAAAATACAAATTACCGCTTAACAACCAACTTTCGGGCGCAAACACTGTCTACCAGAAATTGTCCTAGATTCGCAGTTTCTACATATACCATTTTTTGATCTCTTTAGCAGCAGTCTTTGAGCTCACAGTGTTAAGCATGCACTCAACACTTTTCATGCATTCAATACAACCTATGGGTATAGGTTCACCAGATTCGCGCTCACTAAGATAACCGAAATAAAAAGAGCACCCATCCTTGCATGGTTCATCTTTTTCTATTTTAGTAGAACAAAAGGGGCAACCAAGATATGTAAAGGACTTGGGGTTATCAAAAGTCTTCTTACAATCAGGATTTTCACAGGTGTACTTCTTTTTCAGCAATTTTCTCAACAACTTTATATCCATACTTCCAAGAAAAAAAGATTTTGCAGACACACAATAGGTTTACACCATTTTTTCTTTTGATGTCGGCGATGTTATTCTGAAAAGATACCAAGTTAAATAATAAACCGAAAACAGGGCTATCGAACTTAGTATCCACAAGGAAGGAACTAGTGCCGCAAAATTGATGGCAAAATGAAGAACAACCGCCACCAAATAGAATAACCATGGTCTTTTTGTTCGAAGACCAAAAGCAACTATTGAAGTGCTCGATGCATGAAAAAACAGTGCAGGCAACCTAACAAACCAAAGAACATCATAGACGAAAATGTACAAAAGAAATTCGGCAAAACCAAATCCCAGACCCACTAAAAAACCTAAAGACAGCAAGGATCTGACCGATTCTGAATGACGATAAAATAGGGGAAAAGCTTTGGCGAATTCCTCAACAATAGGCGTGAAAATGGCGATTGAGCAGATCTGAGCAATAAAAAAGGGTAAAGATAAACAAAGAGAATCGGTTAAAGAGTTCACAAAAAAGGTAAGAGGAACACTTGTCACGATTCCGGATATGAAGAAAAACAGTTTCTCCTGAAACCCAGGAGTATGATGCGAATAGTCTCTAACAATTTTAAAATTTTTCATTAAATAAAGAAGCATAATTTTTCAATAAAACTCTTACCGTAAAAAGCAGAATTCGTCATCCTAACCATGACCCAGAAAATATTGGATTTTAGGATCAACATTTACAGCAGTTTCAAATTTGTGGTGCCACGAAGAGTCTATATGCGCGTGCGCATGCTGCAGAGTACTAATTGTTCGTAATTAAATTCTATCCACAACTTCCCCTTCCACACTACTCTTTTAATAGATTGTGTTCCATCTGTTTATTTCAACAATGAAATCCGATAAAGATCAAAGCATTATGGATCAGTATAGGTGCCCAACTGGGGTTCAAGGAAGAAAGGTTGCTGCATCTATGAACCTGCATCATAGTGACTTAACTGATTGGGGTTTAAGTAAAGTGAAGATTGGCCCTGATTTCACGATTTTGGATGTGGGTTGTGGCGGAGGACGAACCATAACCAAGTTAGCAAAACTTGCTCCGCAAGGTAAAGTGTATGGCATAGACTGTTCCAAAGACATGGTAGAATATTCTGTAGAAGTTAACAGAGACTTGATAACTCAAGACCGTGTTTCAGTAGTTGAAGGGTTTGTGGATAAAACCGGTTTTCCAGACAATTATTTTGATTTAGTGACTGCTGTTGAAACTTACTATTTCTGGAGTAACTTGCAGAATGCTTTCAAAGAAATATATCGAATACTAAAACCAAATGGATATCTTCTCATCATAAATGAGATGATAAAGGACGGCACCTACGAAATCGAAAACAAAGAAATGATAGAAAAAACCCATGTAAATCTGATGTCAATATCAGAAATTAAAGAAGTGCTAGCAACAGTTGGATACAAAAATGTTCAAATCTTCAAGCTAAGTGGATCACCATGGAATATTATTCTGGCCCAAAACGCTTACTAGACTTGTTAGTCTTTGCAACTAAGTTAATTTTTATGGAAAATAGCCTTGAGTTTCACGGAATTTTTTGTTATTGCGTTAGGCTCCTTGAAATGAATGCACTTAGGAAAGTGATTCCACAAATTTTTAATTGTGTTCTATACAAAAAGTGCTAAGGGGATTAAAGATGAAGAAAGTTAAGGTTTTGCATAGCATTTTGGTTTTGGCTACAGTTCTTATGCTGGTTCAATTAATGATTGGCAACGCGTACGCTATCA
The DNA here is from genome assembly GCA_016933745.1 of Bacteroidales bacterium. GTDB lineage: Bacteria > Bacteroidota > Bacteroidia > Bacteroidales > UBA12170 > UBA12170. The sequence goes on along the minus strand of JAFGAK010000042.1, from coordinate 4,345 downwards.
AGCATGGTGTTCCTGATGAAGACGATCATCCTTACGTTTGTTGGATTGTGACTTGGGATGGAAGTTCAAATTATGTCTACCTCGGAACTGGAACTCTTATTTCACCAACTGTTGTGTTGACTGCAGGGCACATGAGTTTCGATGAAACTATCGCGCAAGTGTGGGTCTCATTTGAATCGCAAGCGGATTTTATTCGTGATGTTTCACCGGAATGGCCACCAACTGATCCAGAATCGCTCGGTTGGCTTGAGGCCGATAGCTGGTATTGTTACGAAGATTTCTGGATGGGTGGTAATAGAGGAATTACTGATTGGATTGGTAATGACGTTGGAATAGTCGTGCTTAGTGAAGCTGTTACAGGTATTACGCCCGCGGTTTTACCCTCTGCAGGTTTGGTGGATACGTTGCCTATGAAGCAGGGTGTCGATTTAGTGGGTTATGGCGTACAGTGCAAGAGAGTAGGTGGAGGCATGCCAAGTTTGGATTGGATCAATTTCGGGTATCGCTATCAAGCTCACGCCCAAATAATCGCAACAGAAGATGTTTTCAGTGATGGTTTTATGAGATTGACAGCTAATCCAGGACAAGGGAAAGGTGGTACATGTTTTGGCGATTCTGGCGGTCCTATTCTGCTAGCGGGTACAAATACTATCCTGGGTGTCTGTTCCTGGGGAACCAACGGTGAGTGCGCAGGAGTTTCATACGAGCAACGCATAGACATAGAAGAAATTCTGGTTTGGATAAACTCGTTTCTGTCGTAGGTTTTTAAGAAGATTGGTGTATTTTGGAGAATTACTAACTCCAAAACTTCCTTTCTTTTTTTGTGTACGCGGGTTATAATTTAACCCAACAAACCTCGCTTATTCAGCATTAACTAGAGAAAATCAGAAAGAGTGCCTTTAGGTTTTTCATTTGCGTTAATTGATATGCCCATTGGTTCGAATGTTTGATTTAAAGCAGTTCTTAAGTTCCTAATGTAATCTAAAAGATTGATTTCACTTAGCCTTTTTATGTGGTCGGTGGGTTTAACGGTGAATTTTTTTCCTTTATAGTTGAATGGTTTGACTTTCACGAAGCGCATTTCATCCCATTTCTTCACAGTTTTTCCTGAGTCCATGAGTTGGATTGCACATTGATATGGTTGATGAATGGATGCTCCTTCTAGTTTTTCTTTTGGATCATCATGAATTTTAACAGAATATTCCAAGTTTTCTATTGGGATCTTTCCTAGAACAAGATCATCGATTGTTTTTTGGACGATTGTCTTTATTTTTTGTTTAGCTTTATTGAATTCGGGTTTGTTAGTAACGGTTGTTAATTCTTGGATGCATTGATCAAAGACGTTGTGGATAAACTTTGGGGAGTTTGATTTGATGGCGGTTAGGCCTTTGAGGTCATAGGTTCCGTCTTTTTTTATTCCAAAGTATGCTTTTGCTGCTTCTGGGAGCACACATAGATTGTATCTGACTTCAATTGAAAGATCTAGTTTTAGAATTTTCTTTACTGTTTTGATTAGCCATTTTATTTCTGTTTCTGTTGGATCTTCTAAGAATAGTGAGTCAGTATCTCCGTAGATTGGATGTAGTCCTTTTTTTTCTGCAATCTTTTTTGCTGTTCTTAAACTGTAGCGACCATAAGCGGTGATGGCTTCTCCTAGAGAGGATCTGGATAGTCCCTTCATTCTTATGACGACGCCATAGCTTGAAACCAGCATCAACTTCAGAAGTTTAGAGGTTAATTTTGCTAGACTTCGTTTTTCATCTGATAATGATTCATCTTTTGATCGTGGCTTGAACCAATGAATTCTTAGGTCTTTTAATGAGCCAATTAAGATGGAGTAGACTCCTCTTTTTTTAGTGCAAACATGGTTGTCAAGACATGGCACTTTGTTGGTTTGGCATTCTTCATCTTCACAGTCTATTGTTTCGTGGGAAAGATTGTAACTGTCAATGAGGCTAGGGTACATGCTATCAAAATCGACTACTACTGTGTTGAAGTGGACGCCAGCTTCTGGAGTAAGGGTTAATGCGCCTTTGACTCGATGTGTTTTTTCTCCTTTTCTTAGTTCTTTGTCTGTTGGAATCAGTATGTTGTTTTTTCTTAGGTAATTGTGGAGAATTGATTTGATCCAAACTGTAACGTGATGGGCTTTGTAAGTTAATGGAATAGGTATGTTTGCGATTCTGGCTAACATGAACATTGAGTGATGTTTTTCCAAATCAACTGTTTCTATTCCAAATCTTTTTAGGGAAACTTCTGGAACCTGCTGAGAACAAAGAATAAACAATTGTTCAGAAAGCTTGTACTTTTCTGGATCAGTTCTTCTAATGTCTGAAAAAGCTTTTTTGAAGTTCTCAAAGTCTTCTTTAGAAACATCGATTATGGGAACGACTTCTTTTTCTTTGATTTTGTATTTAGTTCCAAATACCAAATTTTTGTCAAACATGTAACTTGAGACAACAGAAATCTCGTTCTCCCAAGATTTTCGGAATTTTCTTGATACATGCACAGGATCAGAGAGATCTCTTAAGGTTACTTTTGTTAATTTTACAGCTTTCCTAGTGAAAAGATCTGTCTTCTCAACTACGTCAGTATCTAGGCCTAATTCGTGTATCTCTTTGTAATCTTCTTCAGGTATTGGATAGGGAATAAAAAAATATGGTCGATAATCGGTGTCCACTATTTCTTTCCATTTGTTTTCTGATGGGCAGTAAAAAACAAGTTTGATTCCCTTTTCTTTCTCTGAAACAGAAGCATCCAACAAATAGTATGCTGTCAATCAAACCTACCTTATTGCAGATTAGTTTTTAGGAGCGCGCAATATAAAATATAATTAAAATTTTAACCCAATCGAATAGAAAAAGTTTGGTGGTTTTCTAGAAGATAGTTTACACAATATAAACTCAGTTACCGGCATTATTTCATACATTATTGTTGAAAAGGAGAATTTTCTAGTTGATGGCGCGCTAGGCTGTTTAGAAATTGCGTATTCCAATTTTTGGTGTAAAAAAGGTTACAAGAAAACAAAAAAAGAAAAAATGCAGAGGAGTTTTTTTGTCTCATCTATTTGTGGACTATTATGCTTCAGCCACCGAGGATGTTTCTTCAAGACCAGCAACTTTTTTGGCGCGCACATACGTGCGCAGACTCTTTTTGTTTTAAAAACCTAATATTGTCTTAATTCGCTTATTATTAGGCAGGCAAGAAAGAATGGCAGGTTGTATTGACAAAATTTTAGGGGTTCCACCTGTAGAAATTGAAAATGAATTAGATGCCTTAAGAAAAGAATTAGATACGGAAGTTCCCAAAAAAACTGTAGACCAAAACTTGCTAGTTGCCACATGGAATCTTAGAAGCTTTGGAGACTTAACCGAAAAATGGGTTGTAACAGAAAATGATAGCCCCAAAAGAAACCTTCATGCATTAAGATGTATTACAGAAATAATACAAAGATTTGATGTAATTGCGCTTCAAGAAGTTAAAGGTAATATCAAATGTTTACGTCATATGCTTAAGGCCTTGGGATCTAACTGGTCTTTTGTTTTAACTGATGTCACTAAGGGAGATCCGGGAAACAACGAGAGAATGGCTTATCTTTTTGATAATCGAAGAGTGCAAATGTCGGGTCTAGCTTCCGAACTTGTCGTTCCTTATAATCAATTGCAAAGCATTAACGAGGATGCTCTGGAAAGACAGTTTGCTAGAACTCCATATGCTGTAAGTTTTAGAGCTGGAGGATCTCCTGTCAAAAAACCAAAAACCTTCATTCTGGTAACCCTTCATGTACTGTATGGAAAAAATCCTAAAGAAAGAGTTCCAGAACTAAAAGCGATTGCAGACTGGTTGTCTGATTGGGCAAAAAGCATCAACGCTTATGATCATAATCTTATTGCTTTAGGTGACTTTAACATTGACAGAAAAGATGATGAACTATACCAAGCCTTCACCAGCACAGGACTACAAGTTCCCAACGATCTGCACCGAGTTCCAAGAACAATATTTTCAGACCCAACAAAACCCAACACCGAAAAATTTTATGACCAAATCGCATGGTTTACAGGAGAAGAAAACATGCCCGCACTATCACTAAGACACATAAAAAGTGGACATTTTGACTTCACCCAATCAGCCCTTTCCACATTGAATTTAACAAAAAATCAACTATCATGGAGAATCTCAGACCACTACCCATTATGGACCGAATTCAGCCTAACAGAAAACTAGTCAAAATCAACAAAAACCATTGACCATTTTCACGAAGAGTCTATGTGTTATGTTATTTTGTATATTGTGATTCGGTTGATTTGTTGGATTATGGTCCAGTTGTTTTGGGGTTGTAGTTGAT
>JAFGAK010000002.1 GCA_016933745.1 Bacteroidales bacterium | reverse complement strand
ATTTGAGGAATAACTCCCGAAGCTTGTGTATTGCGGTAAAATATCTCGCCATAACCTGCCAAAGAATTTACACCTTCCTGAATACGTGCTCCTCCTGAATCGTTGATTCCTATCAATGGCACTTTCATGCGCATTGCCTGATCCATCACCTTGGTTATTTTCTTTGCATGCATATAGCCTAAAGACCCTCCGGCAACCGTAAAATCTTGTGCATAAATACATACTGGATGACCCATCAAAGTACCTGTACCGATGATTACTCCATCACCAGCTAGATACTTCTTATCCATGTCAAAATCTTTTGCTGCATGTTCTACAAACAAGTCGTATTCATGAAAAGATTTTGGATCAAGAATAGCCATAATCCGTTCTCTAGCAGTTAGCTTACCAACTGCCTTCTGTTTTTCAATGGCTTTTGAACCTCCCCCCGAAAGCGCTTCACGCATCCTGTTTTTAAGATCCAAAGATTTAATCTTTAATGACATAATATTAAATTTTTCTTTAGTGTTAAGCAGCAATAATGAACTGACAAAATTAATCGAATTTGTAAAAAATACAATTGTTATTAGAATAACGATTTACTAAATTCGATTAATTAAGCTTTATTAACATTAGCATTACTTCTTGTATTTTACAATTAAAATTCTAATCTTTTGATTTACAAATGATTTTCAACTTCTTTAGCCAAAACTGATTTTGGTTTGACACCCACGAATTGTTTTACAACTTGTCCATTTTTAAAAATCAAAATCGTAGGAATATTACGTATGCCATATTTGGCAGCTACGCGCTTACTTTGATCCACATCTAATTTCCCAATGTTTGCCTTTCCTTTTAAATCTTCGGCCAATTCGCTGACTATTGGTCCTTGTACCCGACAAGGAGCGCACCAAGGCGCCCAAAAATCAACCAAAGTCACTCCTTTTGCTACCGTTTTATCAAAATTAGCATCTGTTAATATAAGCAAATGCTCGCTTAGTTCCTGATTAGGATTAGCGGTTAACAAATGGCGCATGGTGTACATGCGGTAGATTAGGAAAAGGACTAGGGCGCCTAATAATGCGACGGGAATAATCAATTTTAAACTTGTTTCTAATAAAATCATTGGTCTATTTTACAATTATTAACTGAACGAATAATTTCTTCTTTGGATTGAATTCCATTAAATCTTTTAATTGGTTTACCATCTTGATAGAGAATCAACAAAGGAATATTTCTCACGCCTTCTTGATTACTGATGACACGATTATCATTCACATCCACTTTAAAAACTCGTGCAATGGAATCAATTTCTGCTGCAATTTCATCTAGCATTGGATGCTGATCGAGGCAGGGCTGACACCAAGGTGCCCAAAAATCAACCAAGGCAATACCTTGAGAAATTTCCTCTTCAAAATTCATCAAATTTAAATTTCTGATCATGCAAAAAAATTAGCCGACAAAGATACTTTTTTTTGATTTCGAAAAATTCTTTCAGCTCTTTTGGTATAAAATTAACTTTTTCTAAAGTTTTGCTCCACATTTTTTGCAATAGATTGCATCGTTGTCGTGCTTATCGTGATAACAATTGGTGCAAACTTGGGTATTTAATTGTTGCCTTTTGGCTTCCGCTTTTTGCATTTCAACAGATATAATTCCGGTAGGAACAGCAATGATTGCATATCCTAAAATCATGACAACAGAAGCCACAAATTGTCCCAGAACAGTTGCTGAAGCAATATCGCCATAACCGACAGTTGTAAGCGTTACAATTGCCTAATACACTCCGCGTGGTATGCTTGTAAATCCGTTTTGTGGACCTTCGATCAAATACATTAATGAGCCCATGATAAATACGACTGTGAGCACAATTTCGAGAAAAACAGCAATTTTATGTCGGCTTCCGTAAAACGATTCTTTGAGTAATTGGGTAGCACCGATGAATCGCCCTAATTTTAGAATTCGGAAAACCCGAATCATTCTGAATATGCGAATCACCATTAAATACTGACTTCCAGCCAAAATCAGGCTTAAATAAGTTGGAAGGATGGCTAAAAAATCGATGACGCCATAAAAAGTAAAAATGTAATTTTTTAAAGGTTTTTTAACCGTATAAATTCGTAAAACATATTCAATGGTAAATACAATGGTGAAAAACCATTCGAGTGTATAAAAAACACCAAAAGGAGTACGTCAAAAAGCTTACCCATTGATGTATCGGCTTCGAAAATAATCTGATGTAACTCTTCTTTTAGTTTATGCTTTTTTTCCATAAGTCTATTCTGTGTCATCTGCACTCAAAGCCATTTCATAAGGAACAATCTGCCTAAAATCTTCGTTTGTAAGTGCACTTGTACCAATAAATGTGATAAACCACAGTCCATCTTCTGCATCTAGATTTCCAACCATAAATGTTTCGTCAATAGCGAATTGCTGATGTTGAAACTCTTCGGTTATATAATAGGAACTTGGACTTTGAACAATTACACGATCGATAAACACCGATTCGGAAACACAGCGTGCTTCAAACCGAGCTTGGGCAATAGAAGGTAAACGAACCAAAAAAGTAAGCTTATCGATTTCGGCAGTATCCAACACTTTCTTGCAAGATATTGTAATTAATATCGTGCTAACTAAAAGTATTAAGAAAAGTATTTTTTTCATTGAATGACTCCTATACTTGGATACAAAATAAAGCAAAAAAGTGGCAGCCTAACCTGTATTCTTTGTTTTTTTGAATGATTTATAAATGAATCGCCCCTTTTTCGTGTACACCAAATCCAAATAATGCAAAATCGTACTTTACAGGATCTTCTGGATTGAAAGTACCTAATGATTTGGTTATTTCGACAACGGCTTTCCAATCGTTTTGCTTTCGCGATAGCAAAGCAAGTTCCCGTCCAATTCTCCCTGTATGCACATCGAGTGGAAGCATCAATTTAGACATTGGAATATTTTTCCATAAACCAAAATCAACACCTGAACTATCTTGTCGAATCATCCATCTTAGAAACATGTTCAAGCGTTTAGCCGCTGAGTTTTTAGCCGGATTTGACAAATGCTTCTCACTCCTAGGTAAATGTTCTACTTCATTAAAAAGACGGTTAAAACGAATCAAAGCTGATTTTGCATCTCGCAAAAAACCGATTTCAAAAACCTTTTCTAAACCACCATGCTTTAGATAAATATTTTGTAAAGAGCGAATAAAAAACTGCATATCAATCGCTTGAAACGTGCGGTGCTTGAAAGCAGCAAAAACTTCCCAATCAGACTCCACACTATTTCTAACAAAATCTGCAGGAGCATAATCCATCCGTTCCATTAATTTATTTGCATTTCGAATAATAAGCGGTCGCTGACCCCAAGCAATACTAGCCGCTAAAAAACCTGCTATTTCAATATCTTCTTTTGAGGAAAATTGATGGGGAATCTGAATTGGATCGTTTTCAATAAATTCCGATTGATTGTAAAGCAGCGAATAATGTTCCAGAAAATCAAACAGTTCTTTTCTATCCATTTCCGAATTTTCTTTTTCGATAAAACATAAAAGCAATTAGAACGAATGGAATTGCCAATTCGAGTACTTTTCCACTTCCGGATTTAAGTGAAACAACAGCGCTTTCGTTGCCAATTAATGTAAACCCAGCCCAATAATATGGATGCGAATAAAGTGAATTTCCGTTTTTCAGCAAATCCACTTTCGCTTGATGCAAAGCTTGATTCTTACCCATTCCTTGTGCCAAGTAATTGTAAAAACTAGTCATTAAAACAGCGCTGTATTTATCGTTCACATCCCAGTGCGACATGACTACACTCGGAACACCAGCGTACTGAAAACCGGTTGAAAGGCTCAAAATTCCTTCGCCCGTATTTAGTTTTCCGTTGCCGGAATTACAGGCACTCAATACAGCTAAATCAGCATTCAATTTCATTCCAAACAATTCTTCTACTTCGAACAAAGAAGCGCTCCTGTCATGTTGATTTGGAGCAAAAACCAATTGAGACCGCAAAGGATCTTCATCATTTAATACAGCATGCATTGCTAAATGCAAAATAGATGCGTGATCAGCATTTTCAATAAAATTGGCTTTCGTTGCACTTTTTCCTTGAAATAATATCGGAATGAAAACCGAATTAATACTTTGCAATTCCTCCTTCACATGAACCAATGGCATTAATGCATATCTATCTTCATTTCCAGATGACAACGTATCAAAAAGTGAATAGACGGGAGCAAAAGCGATAATTTTCCCATAATTGGGTTTCTTTTTCTGCGAATAACTAAAATAGATGGCTGCAGAATTGATAAAACTCGAGGTGTTTTTAAACACAAAATAAGATAAATTGCGATAGTTTGGTTGTTCATTTTTAACCTCTTCGGTGAGCAAAACATCAAAAGGTAAATAACTCAATATTCCATCCGGGACTATTAAAACATCTTTCCCTGCAATGAATTCATTTAAATCGCCCAAAAGAAACTGATAATTTTCCCAAGCAAGTTTGGTATAGGCATTAAAATCACTCTTACTATTATCGGTGTTTACATGCCGTATTAATTGCAATAAACGCTGTATTGAATTTGTAAATGCACTGTTTTTAGCTTTAGTTACCAGTTGCGTTTTTTCTTTGCTAATCGCGTAAACCAGCAATAAAGTGTCGGTTAAAGAGTAGTCGAGCAAGACTTGATTATCTGCTAACATTTCCTGAACGTTTGCAATAGAAATGGATTGATTTCCATAAAATAAGCGGTAATAATCCGGATATTTTGATACTAAAATCAGTTGAATACTGTCAAGTTTTTGTTGATACTCTGAACGTAATTTAATATACGAAGCCAATAAATTAGCATTTGAATTCTTCGGTTCGGGAAGCAATTGATTTATCTTTTCTTGCAAACTCAAGATATCTTGCTTGAGGTTATTCTCCTTTAACACCAAATATTTTGGCACGTTGGCTAACCTCAACGAATCATTTTGTTGCAAACTCGATAGCAAAGCTGTTGATTTATTTTTTTCGATAAAAGAAAATGTCGATTGAAAATAAAGATCTTCGTTAGTTAGTCCGTACAATTGATTGGAAACTAAAATGGCTTGGTTCAGCAAATTATTTACTTCTTTATTCAGAATCAAATTGGTTGAATATTTTTGTGACAAACGGAAGCTTTCAACCATTTTCAAAGCCAAAACATAGGTATTGAAAGAAGCTTTTAAATAGACAATGTCTTTGGTAGTTTGGTAATAATTGGCTAGTGCCAAGGCTTTCCATCCCAACGAATTAGCTGTTGACTGAACATTTAATTGCAAACCACTTGGGTTATCTAAAATATTTTTGGAATCAAATCCAGGAGAAAGTGCTATGATGGAAGATTGAATAATTTCGAGTGCTTTTTCCAGTTCTCCTGTAGCAATAAAATACTTAGCTTGAGCAAGTAAAGTCCGGCCAAGTGATTCACTTTTTGGTCCGAAAAGCTCTGTAAATTCACCAACGGCCAGATTTAAGTAAAAAAGACCTACTAGTGGATTTCGTTTCGTATCTAAATAAAGAGCCCCTAAAGAAAAATGAGTTTCTGCTAGTTCTTTTTTATCAATAGGAACGTTCTCCTCAGCTAATTTATTAGCTAAAGTTAACATGGCTTCGGCCTGTTCTATGCTATCGGCTTTCCAATACGATTCTCCAAAAACACGATATTGATATACATTAAGCGATCCAAAAGAAGCGGCGAGACGAAAGTGAAGAATCGCATTTT
>JAFGAK010000041.1 GCA_016933745.1 Bacteroidales bacterium | reverse complement strand
GATGTTCAAAATACGAATCTGCTATTTACAGGTGAATCTTTATTGCACTCTGCTCCACTAACTATACGTGCTTTCCGAAAAGGTTTTTTTGGCGATTACGGTGAGTATATTGTTACTATTGGTCTCCTTCTCTTTGCTTTTTCAACAGCTATTGCTTGGTCGTATTACGGCGACAGAGCTGTCACTTATCTATTTGGCACAAAATGGGTTATGGCCTATCGCATTCTTTATGTTGCCGGATTTTTTGTTGCAAGTTTTACGGATACAACCATTATTTGGACTTTTTCAGGAATTGCGATCGCGATGATGACTTTACCCAACCTTTTTGGGATTCTAATGCTTCGGAAAGAAATGAAATCGACTGTAAAAGAGTATTGGGAAGATTTTGATGCAAGTAAGTGGGAAAAATAATTTAGAAGTAATTTAAAAGAAACACTTGCCGATTCCAATAATTTTCTATTTTTGCTCACTGATGAAAAAACAAAATACCATGATGCGCTCGATGATGATGTGTGAAGAAATTCCTGCAAAGAGCACTCGTGTATAAAAAATAAAAACACAATTGAAGAGCCTTTGCAAATAGCGAAGGCTTTTTTTTTGAAATCTGGTTAAAAATGAAACAAAACACCTTAATAAGAAACATACAAATGATGCGAATGCATTGGATGATGCAAATGATGCGCTGGTATTACCTCGACTAAAAATCAACAATCTGTTTGAAGTCCCTTTGGTAATACCTAAACCAAAGGGACTTTATTTTAAAACAACCATTGTCAAGATAAAAAATACGAACATGAAAAATTTAAAACAAAGCAGCAAAGCAATCCATTTCGGTCACGATACTAAACTCACTCAAGGCACTAGAGCAGTGCCAATTTACCAAACTAGTTCCTATGTTTTTAAAAATACGAATCATGCAGCCGATTTGTTTTGCTTAAAAGAAGATGGTTATATCTACACACGACTCAATAATCCAACCAATGATATTTTGGAAAAACGACTAGCGGCTGTTGAAGGAGGAATAGGTGCAGCAGTTTTTGCATCAGGAACAGCGGCTATCTCAACAACCTTTTTAACCCTTTTGAAATCTGGCGATCACATCGTATCATCCAGCAGTCTTTATGGCGGAACTTACAACCTTTTTGAAAACACTTTGTCGAGATATGGTATTAAAACCACTTTTGTGGATGCCGATCATCCTGAAAATTTTCAGAAAGCCATCACTAAAAACACGAAAGTCATTTTTGCTGAATCATTAGGCAATCCAAAGTTAGATTTAGTCGATCTTTCCGCCATAGCAAAAATAGCAAAGACAAACGCAATTCCTTTTATTGTGGATAATACAGTTGCTTCTCCTGCCCTTTTGAATCCAATCGCATACGGAGCAAACATCGTTGTACACTCTTTAACTAAATACATTGGTGGACAAGGAACTTCTTTGGGAGGAGCTGTTATTGATGCCGGAACTTTTGATTGGACAAGCGGGCGTTTTCCTGAATTTACCGAAGCATCTGCTAGTTACCATGGATTAATTTATACTAAAACCTTTGGAAAGGCTGCTTTTGTTGCAAAACTTCGTTTAGAAGGATTAAGAGATTTTGGTGGAGCACTTAGTCCGCAAAATGCATTTCAGATTATACAGGGACTCGAAACCTTAGCTGTTCGAATCAAACAACATTCAAAAAACGCAGTCGAAATTGCACAATGGCTCCAAACAAAAGAAGAAGTTTCGTGGGTCAATTATCCTGGACTTGAAAACAATAAATACTATCAATTGGCTCAAGAATACCTTCCAAACGGACAAAGCGGATTGGTTACTTTTGGTTTAAAAGGCGGTTTTGAAGCTGCCAAAAAATTCACCGATTCAGTTGAATTATTTTCGCTCCTTGCCAATATTGGCGATACCAAATCTTTGCTAATTCATCCGGCGAGTACAACACACCAGCAACTAACAATAGAGCAACAACTAAGTACCGGCGTTAGTCAGGATTTAATACGCTTATCTATTGGATTAGAAGATGTTGAAGATTTAAAAGCAGATATCGAACAAGCCTTAAAAAAGACAAAATGAACGCTCCAATTCTAATTCAATCGATTCCTCACTACCAAACTTTTAATGGTGAAATAATCGAAAATCTCAATCTTTCTTATCAAGTTTTCGGAAAGAAATTACAAAGTGCTCCGGTTGTTTTGGTAAATCACGCGCTCACCGGAAACTCAGATGTATGCAGCGAAGCCAAAGGATGGTGGAAAACCATTATCGGAAAAGGCAAAGTTATAGATACCGATAAATTCACGGTGATTGCAATTAATATTCCAGGTAATGGATACCATAATGAACTAATTGAAAACTACAAAGCCTATACCGCAAAAGACATTGCTCAACTGTTCATCTACTTACTCAAATCGATTCAAGTTACGAAACTTCAAGCTGCAATTGGCGGTTCTTTAGGCGGCGGAATTGCATGGGAAATGGCTGCTTTAGAACCTGAAATGATCCAATATCTTATTCCAATCGCATCGGATTGGAAATCATCAGATTGGGTAATCGGACATAATTTTGTACAGGAATCTATCTTAAATACATCGACTACACCTTTGGAAACAGCACGAATGATGGCCATGCTTTTCTATCGAACGCCTGCGTCGCTTGAAGCAAAATTCCATCGCTTAAAAATGAAAGAAAATTCGCTCTTTCAAATCGAATCTTGGCTAAAATACCATGGCACGAAACTCGAAAATCGCTTTCAACTTTTAGCTTATCAAATGATGAATCATTTATTAACCACTGTCGATATTTCCTTAGGAAAAGCTTCTTTTGAAGAAGCAGCAAAACCGATACAATCATCGATTATTCAAATCGGAATTAATTCGGATTTATTTTTCTCGGTAGACGAAAATAGAAAAACACAAACTTTGCTTAATCAAATTGGAGTGAACAATGAATATCACGAAATAGAATCCATTCATGGCCATGATGCTTTTCTAATTGAATTTGAACAACTTACCACAATACTAAAACCACTTTTCAAATGTTAATACTAAAATTTGGAGGAAAATCACTCTCAAACGGAATAGGCCTTAACAAGGTTGTTTCAATCATTCAGCATAAAATCAATTCAAAAGAAAAATTCGTAGTTGTTTTGTCGGCCAGAGGAAATGCAACAGATGAACTCGAACAAATCTTAGACCTAGCAGCGCAAAATAAATCGTATATAGCCGAATGGGAGCTTTTTAAAAACGAGCAAAGCAAACCCTGCCCCGAGGCGAATCTTCAAACTGAGTTCACACAACTCGAAAAATTATTTGAAGGTGTAAAACTCACCGGTGATTACAGCTTAAAAATTAAAGATCTTGTTTTGGCGCATGGTGAACTTTTAGCAATCAAACTACTCTCCGCTTTACTTCAGAAAAATGGGATAAGGAATATTCCTGTAGATAGCAGAACGTTTTTTAAAACGGATAGCAATTTTGGAAATGCGCATCTGAAAGAAGACCTTTCCGCAAAAAATGCTCGTCTCATTTTTGATCAAATTCCAACAGATACTTTGGCGATAGTGAGTGGATTTATTGCCTCTAACACGCGTAATGAGACAACCACTTTAGGAAGAAATGGCAGCAATTATTCGGCTGCTTTACTAGCTAAATTTCTGGATGTAAAAGAATTGCAAAACTACACCCATGTGGATGGAATTTTCACAGCCAATCCAAACCAAGTGGAAGATGCGCGAGTTATTAAGCATCTAAATTATCAGGAAGCCAGTGAATTAGCCAATTTTGGAGCGTCCATTCTACATGCCAAAACCATCATTCCATTAATTGAAAAGCAAATTCCTTTGCGAATTCTGAATACGTTTAACTCCTTGAGCGAAGGCACTTTGATCAGTTCTGAAAATACTAACAAAAATGTAAAATCGATATCTGTTCAAAACGATGTTGGAATTATCCATATCGAAGGAAAAGGAATGCTTGGAAAAACAGGAATTGATTCCCGTATTTTTAACACTTTGAGCCAAAAAGAGATCAGTGTTGGTGTGATATCACAAGGCTCTTCTGAAAGAAGTATCGGATTTATCATTGCTAAAAACCAAACAAAAATTGCAGTAAGTGCTCTGAATCATGAGTTCAGAAATGAACTAATCGAAAAAGATATGGACGCCATTAGTGCTTGTCTGGACGTTTCTGTAATTACTGTTGTTGGACAACATTTAAATTCGTTTTCCGGTTCTTTGCAAGCTTTAGCCAAAAACAACATCGAATTATTACTAATCAACAATACACTGAATGGTAAAAATATTAGTCTAGTTGTAAATCAAAAAAATGCACATAAAGCGGTAAATATCATTCACTCTCAAATTTTTGGAATAACAAAAAAAGTAAATATTGCAGTTTTTGGAAAAGGAAATGTTGGAGGTTCATTCATTCAGCAAATCCTAAAAAGTCAGAAAAAAATTGAAGATAAAAAGCAAATCAAGCTTATTTTATTTGCAGTGATAGGAACAAAAAATACATTGCTAAATAAAAATGGAGTTGGAACAGACTGGAAATCGGACTATGAATTGGCCGAACCAAATCTAGGTATTCAACAAATCATTCAGTTTGCTTCAGAAAATCATTTGGAGAATTTGGTTGCGATTGATAATACGGCAAGTGCCGATTTCACAAAAAATTACGAAGTGCTAATTGAAAATGGTTTCGATCTCATTTCTTCGAATAAACATGCAAACACGGCCGATTATCAATTTTACAAAAGCATCCGTAATCAGTTAAAAAAGTACAATAAGCATTATCTTTACGAAACCAATGTTGGTGCAGGATTACCACTTATCGACACCATCAAATTACTTCATGATTCAGGTGAAAATATCACCCAAATTCGTGGCGTTTTCTCTGGATCGTTGAGCTATCTGTTTAATCGATTTTCATCTGAAGATAAACCTTTTAGCATTTACTTAAAAGAAGCGATGGACAAAGGCTATACCGAGCCTGATCCTCGAGAAGATTTAAGTGGAAACGATGTCGCTAGAAAATTACTTATTTTAGCAAGAGAGCTTGATTTAGCCAATGAATTTGACGAAATTCAGATTAAAAACTTAATTCCCGAAGAATTCAGAAACGGAGATGTATTCCAATTTACATCCAATTTGGAGAAGTTAAACTCCACGTTTCAAAATCTAAAATCACATCAAGAAAAAGATCATGTTTTGCGATATATTGGCAATCTGCATGGCGATTTACAACAAGAAAAAGGAATACTTGAAGTGGATTTGGTTTCCGTACCAAAGCAAAGTTCCCTAGGCCAATTAAGTGGTTCAGATTCTATTTTTGAAATCTACACCGAATCGTATGGCGATAAACCCATTGTCATTCAAGGAGCCGGTGCCGGTGCAGAAGTAACCGCAAGAGGAGTTTTTGGCGACTTGCTACGTATCGTTGAAAAAAACAACTAAAAGATCACACTACAAATACTCACTTATCTACATATGTTATTGATTATCAGTATTAAACTTCAAGAATAATCTAGCAATCATTTTGTTATTTAAGAATTAAGGTATATATTTACCCCATTAAGACTGTACAGTAACGGGTATTTCTGCTTTATAAGACGCAATAAACCTTAAACCATGAATATTTTTTCTTGGCTGAGTTTACTTTCGGCAGGATTTGCATTAGCATTGGGACTAATAGTCTATTTCCGTTCATCCAGAGGATGGCTAGCTTATACTTTTCTGTTATTAAGTGCCAGTTTAGCCGTTTTAAACCTGAGTCAGTTTAATTTACGCACAGCGAGTAACTTACTAGAAGCCATTCTATGGTCGAAAGTATATGGTATATGGACACTCGTTTTAAGTTTTTCTGTGCATTTTACCTATGAGTTAATTCGTAAAAAGAGCAAAAGTTTACTCTTTTATAGCCTCTTTTACTTACCCGGTTTTTTGTTCTTTTACCTCCATTTTGCCACCGATCTTATCTCGCTCAATCCTGTCAAACTAAGTTGGGGTTGGAATGTGCAATTTAAATACGAGTTTGCACACAACTTAGCTGCTTTTGTTGGCATAATCTTTTGGCTGCTTTCTATTTCTTTTACGTATATTCATTTTAAAAACACGGAGGGGAATAAAAAAAAGGCGGCAAGGCTTATTTTTATAGGGTTTCTCTTTAGTTTTATTGTAACCATTATTACCGACTTTCTTTTCCCGATTTATAAAATTATTTTTCCAGAACTTGGTGCTGCAGCCAACATCATTACCATTTCTATTATCGGATTTGCTATATGGAAATATAAAATATTTCTGTTGGATGCAGATTCTTTAACATTAAAATTATTCCAAGAAGCAAGTAATTATATCATTCTAATTGACAATCAACGACAGATATTAGAATCGAACGAAAATTTTAAAACCAGCTTAGGTTATACAGAAAATGAGCTTATTGGGAAAAAATTGGATGATTTTCTAGTAAAAGTATCTGCTGAAGGACAAAATCCTTTAACTAATTTTATTCAAAAAAATGCTGAATTTCGAAATCAAGAATTGGTTTTTCGAAGTAAATCGAATAAATTAGTTCCTATCAATTTTTCAGCTACTTACTTTCAACAACAAGGCAAAAGTAAACCCGGATTTTTATATACCGGAGAAAACACTTCGCAAACAAAAAGAATAGATTCTGGCATTTTAGATTATCAAAGGCAAATCGATTTTTTAGCAGAAGCAGCATTGGATTTAGTGAAATTTAAAACAAAAGAGGAAGTTTATCAATTTATCAGCAAAAAAATATATTGTTTACTCGATCAAAAAGTAATTGTTACTTGTGTTGAATTTAAAGGGACAAGTTCAAAAAACAGTTGGGAAATGAAATCCATTTCAGGAATTAGTAACACTGTAAAACAATTAGGTGAACTTACAGGATTTGATGTTAATAAACTTTCTTCAAACACGGACGAAAAATTTGCCGCCCAGTTGGTGAAAAACAAATTAGTTTCCGTTGATTTTAATGTGGCTAACTTAACAAATAACCTAATCTCCAATAAGGTAGGAAATGCAGTAAAATCATTCTTAGGAGTTAAAGATCTATATTCAATCTTCATTCAGCATGGAAATCTAGTTTATGGAACCATTTCTATCTTGACCAAAAAAAATACTCCACAAATAAATAAAGAATTAATCGAATCCTTTTTAGCTATAACAGCTCAAGTTATGCATAAACTGAATGCTGAACAAGAGCTTATAAAAAACAATAATTTGTTCCAAACAATTGTAAACAATTCCCAAATAGCCATGTTTATCTTGGATTTGGAGGGAAAATTTATATTCACGGCAGGAAGAAAATTACATCGATTAAAAATCAATTCCGAAGAAAATATTGGCAAGTCAATTTTTGAACTTTATGCCGATCTTCCCTATATGCTAGATCAAGTAAGAAAAGCTTTAAAAGGAGAAACATTTCGCGAAATTATTAGTCTGAAAGGTATTTTATATTTTCAAGTTTACTTTGGTCCTTTCCAAGATGAATATGGAAATACAAAAGGAATTGTTTGCATGGCCGATGATATTAGTAGTCGGATTCGATCTGAAAAAAAACTCGAAAATTTAACAGAAATGCAGGCTCAATTGTTTCGAGTGATTGGCCATGATTTAAAAAGTCCAACTGCCAATATTTTAAGTTATACGGATTTACTATTAAGTGATTTTGAATCTTTTTCAAAAACAGATATAAAACAGTTTACCACAAGTATTCAGAGCTCTGCACATAATGCTTACCAAATACTGGAAAATATTCTTCAATGGACCAAAAGTGTAAATAAAGAAACAGCTGTAAAGAAAGAACCCATTAGCTTGCATACCAAAATTCTTACAGCTATCGAACAAATCTTGCCCTTGGCTGAGAAAAAATCTATAAAAATTTATAATTACGTAGATAAAAGCCCGAAAACAATTGCTGATAAAAATATGATAATCACCATTTTACGTAATCTTCTTTCGAATGCAATTAAATTTACAAATAATGGAGGAAGCATCACGCTAAAAGCACATCAAGATAAAAACCATATTTATTTAGAGATTATAGACACCGGAATTGGCATGAACGATGAGCAGGTAGAAAAGCTATTCGATTTTAACGTTAAAAAGGTAAGCAGAGGAACGTCTGGTGAAATAGGCAGCGGTTTGGGCTTGCAAATTTCCAAAGATTTTATGGGGAAAAACGGCGGAACAATCGAAGTAAAAAGCAAACTGAATGAAGGTTCCGTATTCACTTTAGTCTTTCCCCTAGCAGAAATTGAGAAACAAAAAGCCATTCCTGTTAATCTAAATTAAATCGATTTCATACAAAGTATCCATCTAATTTTAAATTTATATATCGATATATCTATATATTATTTTCTGATTTTCGGGTTTTCATTTTGTTAATTAAGTACTTTTATGCCCTTTAAATGTATTTACTTAAATTTATTTTCAAATGAAAACATTTCTCATCAGTTTTACTTTAGCTTTTTTACTTAGCTTTCAGTTACAAGCCCAAACAGAAAATAATCTATTGGATAATTTGAATGGGACATCCAACGAAAACACCGACTTATTACCTTCTCATTTCATTATTACACAAAAAATTATGTGGGGAGAAAAAGGATTGATGCGAAATTTCAATCGTTTTGAATTGACTCCGGAAAAAAGGCAACGAGAATTAAAACTAAGAAGAACCATGCTGGTTACCCATCAAGTAATGGGTTTTGTTACACTCGGCGGAATGGTGGCTCAAGGAATTGTTGGGGCAAAATTATACAACGGGAAAACCAATTTAAAAGGAACCCACGAGGCTCTAGCTGCTGGCGTCAATATTGGTTATTTTACAACTACTTCGCTTTCGCTTTTTGCGCCTCCAAAAATGGTGAACGAGCGCAAAGGGTACAGCAGTATTAAACTACATAAGGCTTTGGCCATTATCCATCTTTCAAGTATGATTGCAACCAATATATTAGCCGGACAAGTAGAAAGCAATCCCAACCTTACGCCTTATCATCGCGCAGCCGCTTTTACTGCTTTTGGTTCTTTTGCCGTTTCGATGATGGTTATTAAATTTTAAATTCATGAAAAAATATTTTCTTTTCATAGCCCTAGTTCTAGGAATTAGTGTTGGGAAAACACAGGAAACGAAACAAGAGAAAATCTTTTGCGACAAAAGTCAATCTTCTATTACCTACTCCATGAATCATCCACTTCATTCGTGGACAGGAGAAAGCACTGAAATAAACTCGGTTATTCTCAGCGATCAAGAGCGAACACTCATCACCCAAGTTGCAGTTTCGGTAAAAATTGCTTCTTTCGATAGTAAAAATGCGAATCGAGACTCGCATGCGATGGAAGTGACCGAAGCCATTCTTTATCCCTCATTGAGTTTCATCAGCTCTCAGATTGTCCAAAAAGGAGAGCAATTGGAAGTTACCGGCACTTTAAAATTTCATAATATCGAGCAAAGTATTTCGTTTATTGCCGAAAAGAAAATGGAAAGTAAAAAAGCTCGAATTACAGGCGAATTTTCAATAAAGATGACTGATTATCAGGTGGAACCATCTTCATTAATGGGGATGTCTACCGATGATGAAATAAAAATCAGTTTCTCGATGCTCTATTAAAATCTACAGAAAAGCCAGATTACATTCCCGGAATACGAGGAATATTCTTTAGTTTTGAATTTCGATAATAAAATCCCCAAGCTTTTTTCATCCAATGACCAATAATTGGTAAGGGAAAAATAATCTCGGTATCGGGTTTCCGCATGATAAAGGCGGCTCCATCGCCTGAATCCATTACACAAACAATGTTTAAATGCGCTTTAAACGATTTGCGCTTTTCTTTTCCTTTGCTGTGTTTGTTAATATTATAAGCAGTTGCTGCAGCCATCACTTCGGCTATATGTCCTTGTTTTGCCGCCCATTTAGGTCCGGTTAATGAGGTAATATCACCTACTGCGTAAACATGCTCAAAATCATCCACTTGACAATATTCATCAATTTTAATAAAACCGGCATCTGTAAGCGGCAAATCTGAGTTTGCTAATACAGAATGTCCGCTGCCACCTGGAATAAAAATAATTAGATCACTTTCGAGTTGAGTATGATCTTCAAAATGCACAGCGTTTTTTTCAAAGCGAGTAATTTTTTGTCCTTTCCGAATTTTTATCTTATACCTTTCAAAAAACAAATCCAATTTTTTGTATGGTTTGTCGCCCATTTTCTTACCTGGCTCTTTCATTGGAGCGAAAAAAGTCAATTCAAACTGGTTACGTAAGCCCAATTTTTTAAGATAATGACTAAAATTAAAGAGCAATTCGAAGGCTGGTCCTCCCCGCACAGCAGTAGCGCTCGGATCTTTCGGATTGCTTCCAAAACCAATGGCAATTTTTCCGTGTCCTTGCTGAACCAACTTTTCTAATTCCCTTTTAATCACTTCAGCTTCCTCAGGTTTGCCGCATATGGAATGCGTATATTCCAACCCACTCATTGGCATCTTCCCCATTCCCATTGCTACAACCAAATACTCAAAACTCAATTCTTGATTTACAAGCGACACTTTTTTTTGCTTAGCAGAAATAGCAATCACTTCGTCTTGAATAAAAATAAACTGATGTTTAACGGCTAATAATTTTAGATCGATTTTAACTTGATAGAAACTTTTTTTCTTTACGGGAATCCAAATACTGATTGGATACACAAATAAATAATCGCGGTTAGACACCAGCTGAACCTTATGTCCTTCAGCACTTAATTTTATTGCAGCTTCTACACCGGCAAAGCCACCGCCTAATACTAAAATATTTGCCATCTTTTGGTTTTGGTTTTTTTTGCAAAGGTAAAGATAGTAAACATATATAAAATACCTAGATATAGTTATTCATACTCTACGTAAACGCTAATTCTTGTCTATCTATCAATGAATAATCGTGAGTAAAATCATCATATAATAATATCTTGCATGCTTATTTTTTCTCCGAATTTTGCCTTTTTCCGTTGCACCAAAACACCCATAATAAACATATTATCAACTATTTAAATTACGAACCATGGTAAAAGCTAATTCATTGGTAGCAATCGATGGAAAAGCTTCTATTTATGAATATTACGATGTTGAAGGAAGCGATAAAAAACCATGAATTAAATAGAAGTGATTGGAAAACTGATGCCTTTGAATGATGTTCGCCTTGCGAATTTCAAAAAAGGGGGAGCCAAACTTTTTGACAACTGTCCAACGGTTACTGACAAAATTGCATCTGGCGAATACGACATCAAAAATATCAAAGAAATCATCAACGAGTACAATGCATTGCTCAAATAGATTTCCGATTTACAAACGATTAAAAGCCTCTAAATGATGCTTTTTTTATGCTTTTATATCGATAAAAAATAAATTTAATAAAACTCATTCCCAATTTAGAACCCAATTTCTTCCCAAATGGAAGTAAATTATTTTAAAAAAGATAGTATCTTCATGCCCTTAAAATTTAGTATCTATGGAAAAATTAACAATCTCTAGCTACCTCGAATTTTCTGAATTTATTGGAAAAGAATTAGGCCTTTCTGATTACTATCCAATTACTCAAAACCAAATCAATTTGTTTGCAGATGCAACATCAGACCATCAGTGGATACACACCGATCAGGAAAGAGCAAAAAACGAAAGCCCGTTTGGCGCTACCATTGCACATGGATATTTAAGCTTGTCTATTCTTCCGTTTCTGTGGAATCAAATTGTGGAAGTCAATAATCTAAAAATGCTGGTAAACTACGGAATTGATAAACTAAAATTCAATCAAGCTGTAGTAGTAAATAGTAAAGTAAGACTTCGTGCAAAATTAAATTCTTTGGTCAATCTTAGAGGAATTACCAAAGCAGAGATCAACGTGAAACTTGAGATTGAAGGAAATCCCAAACCTGCTTTAGAAGGTTCGCTCCTATTCCTTTACCATTTTAACGAATCGTAAAACAACTCCCTTTCATTCTAACCTAGCCTTATTGGCAATAACAGATTGAATCCTCAATAAGCCACACAGGGTTTATTAAAGATAACTCAATTTGAATGCCGTGTCAATTGCTAAATTTTCCCTAATATTGCTGTATTCATTTCAAACACAAAACGATGAGCAAACACACCAACCTATTGATGCTTTTTTTAAGCATAAGCTTTTTTGCCTTTTCACAAACGACAAAAAAAACGCTTGATTACTCCGACATACTAAAATGGAATCGGATTACTGAAACATTAATTTCAAATGATGGACAAACGATTGTTTACAAAACGGAACCATGGAAAGGCGACCCGACATTAAAAATTACGAATGCACATGCCAACGAGTTGCTTTCGGTAAGCGGGGCATCAAAAGCTGAATTCAGCAACGACTCTAAACATATTGTATTTACAATCAACACGTTGGAAGACTCGCTAAAAGTTCTCAAATTAAAAAAAACAAAGAAGGAAGACTTTCCTCCTCCCGAATTAGGAATTTATTCTGTTCAGAATAAAGTATTCGAAAAAATTGCAAAACTCAAATCGTATAAACTCAGCAAACAAGACAAAGCCTATCTTGCTTTTCAAGTAGAAGCAGAAAAAGATACAAGCAAAAAAGCAAAACAAGCAAAAAAAACAGATAAACAAGCGCTTAAGCTTGATTTGAAAAATCTGGAAACAAATGAAATTCAGTCGTTTCCAACTGTATCTGATTACAATTTTTCAGAAAAAGGAAGTGCTTTGGTTTTTGTTAGCGAAGGCGATGGAAAGGATTTTAAAGCCGGAATCTATTATTTTCATTTGGAAACGAATAAGCTTCAGCCTTTATTTGTTGGCAAAGCCGATATCAAACAATTAAGCATCAACGAAAACGGCGAGAAAATAGCCTTTCTAGCAGATACTAATTCTCGAAAAAAAGCAGATAAAAACTATCAACTCTACACTTGGAAATTGAATCAAGAAGAAGCCATAAAGGTAGTCGATAATAAAAATGTGGCAATACCTCTAAATTGGGAACTTAGTCCAAATGGAAATCTTTCTTTTGCTCCAAAAACCAATCGACTTTTCTTTGGAATCGCTCCAAAAGAAGCAAAAAAAGACACCACTATTTTAGAAGAAGACATTCCGGTTTTGGATGTATGGCATTGGAATGAGGATGTTTTACATACAGAACAACTAAATCAATTATCGCGCGATAAACGCAAAACCTATTTAAGTGTATATAATTTCGATCAAAAGCAAATGATTCAGCTCGAAACCAAGGACTTTTCTGGAATTAGCTTGATCAAAAAAGGTGATGATAATCAAGCAATTGCATGGTCTAACAAAGCTTACGCTGTTCAAGCCATGTACGAAGGAAGTCCAGAGCACAACGATTTTTATTTAATCGATTTAAATACAGGTAAGTCTACCCAAATCATCGCCGATTGCAGAGCAACACCTCAAGTTTCGCCGGAAGGCAAATACATCTATTGGTACAATGCAATGGATACCACTTGGAACACGTATCATTTATCAAGCAATAAAAAATACAGCGTTACAAATGCCAAAACAATACAATGTGCCGATGAGTTGAACGACATTCCAAACCCTGCCAGCTCCTATCGCACAGCCGGTTGGTTAGAAAATGATGAAGCTATTTTAATCTACGATCGATATGATATTTGGAAAGTTGATCCAGAAAACAAAAAAGCTGCAGTCAATCTTACAATAAACGGAAGAAGCAATGCTATCAATTACCGTTTGATTCGTTTTGATCTGGATGCAAATAATCCAAGAGCTCGATTCTCTCAAGCCAATGAAAAAGGAATAAACCCAAGTCAAATGGCCTTTCTTTTTGGACACAATGAAATTTCAAGACAAGAGGGATATTACAATGGATCACTGAATAATGGACAAACTCCCGAAGTATTGTTTGTTGGGAATTACAGTGTAAACACCCCTCTAAAAGCAAAAGATTCAGACAACTATCTATTTACAAAAGAAAACTTTGAAACATACCCCAACTTATTACTTAGCGACTTAAGCTTCAAAAAACCTAAGCAAATCAGCAATGCAAACCCTCAGCAAAAAGAATTCAACTGGGGCACAGCCGAATTGGTTAGCTGGACTTCTTTAGACGGGAAAAAACTCGAAGGCACTTTGCATAAACCGGCAGATTTTGATCCTAATAAAAAGTATCCGATGATTGTTAATTTTTATGAGAAAAACTCCCAAGAATTATTCAACTATCGTATGCCGGAACCTCATCGTTCAACCATCGATTACCATTATTATACAAGCAATGGTTACTTGGTTTTTAATCCAGATATTTATTACAAAACAGGCTACCCGGGCGAAGATGCTTTCAATTGCATTATGCCGGGAGTTACCGCACTCATTGAAAAAGGCTTTGTTGATGAAAAACACATCGGTGCTCAAGGACACAGTTGGGGCGGATATCAAGTGGCCTATCTAGCAACTCGCACCAATTTATTTGCAGCGATAGAATCTGGAGCTCCAGTGGTAAATATGTTTAGCGCATATGGCGGAATTCGCTGGGGATCAGGAATGAGCAGATCTTTTCAGTACGAACATACACAAAGTAGAATAGGAAAATCAATCTGGGAATCGCCTTTGCGTTACCTCGAAAATTCACCACTTTTTACACTTGATAAAGTGAATACTCCTATTTTAATTATGCACAACGATGATGATGGCGCTGTGCCTTGGTATCAAGGGATTGAGTATTTTATTGCCTTACGGCGATTAGGTAAACCATCTTGGCTGCTCAATTATAACGAAGCGGATCATTGGCCATTAAAAATCAGAGATAAGCAAGATTTTCAAATTCGTTTGGCTCAATTTTTTGATCATTATCTAAAAGGGAAACCCATGCCAAAATGGATGAGCGAAGGAATTCCAGCATTAGAAAAAGGAAACAATCTGGGCTATGAATTAGTTGAATAACAAAATTTTTAAACCTATCGATTAGGCTGTTTGAAAGTTTCAACGGCCTTTTTTTATTATATCTATACAATATCGATATTTTATAAGTAGTTCAAATATTCCATCTAAATTTGTTAGTGAATTAACATAGTATTTTTACTTAAATTAGAAGTAATGACATCACCCTTATTTAGTCATCTTCTCATCCCCTTTATCATTGCTATGTTTCTGGTTATGAAGATGGTAGGAAGTGGCACAGTACCCGCATTTTCAGCCGCTTATGGCGCCAATGTTGTTAAAAAAAATTTGATTCCGGGTTTGTTTGGAATTATGGTCTTTTAAGGAGCCATCTTAGTAGGAAAAGGAACTGCAACCACGATGGGAAAAGATTTGTTGAATCCACAGCTCATGAATTTTACGCTGGTTTCAATCATCTTATTTTCCATCGCCATTTAGTTATTAATTGCAAATTTATTTGGAATACCTCAATCCACCAGTCAGTCTAGTGTGCTTGCCATTTCTGCAGTCGCTTGTTATTACCATCAATTCAATGCTGAAAAAGTTTTTTTTGGAAATTGTTACAACTTGGTTCATCTTACCAATCATTTCTTTTATCATTAGTTTTCTCTTCGGAAAATACATCTACCAACCCATGCGAAAAAGAGGTTATACCATGTCGAGGGCACAAAATGTAAACATAAAGCCTGTATGGAAAGCACTTATTCTAATCATGTCGTTGTACGTAGCTTTTTCGTTTGGAGCTAATAATGTAGCGAATGCGGCCGGACCAATTGCCTCCATGACCGCCAACGAACTGCATCTTTCGGTAAACGATCATTTTATTCTGATTATGATAATCTCTACCTTTATTATTGCTCCCAATTTCGCCATTGGCAGCTCCATTTTCGGTGCTAAGATTGTTGAAAATACAGGCAAAGAGATTGTTCTTTTCGGAAAGTTTGAAGCTGCCATTATTGCCTTTGTTTCAGCTAGTTTATTATTGTTAGCTTCCATAAAAAAAGGAATTCCAACTTCGTTGGTACAACATAATGTAGCTGCTATTTTAGGAATTGGGGTTGCAAAATTAGGCGCAAAAAATATTCTTAGAAAACCGAAGTAAGGCAGTTTTTTGCCATGTGGGTGATTGCTCCTACCATCGCTTTCCTTTTAGCCTTGAGATTAACGTATGGTGCCGATTATTATGGATATTTGTAAACAAGGACAGCCCAAATCTTTGAAATCTCCTTTATTAATCTGAATACCGTACCTTTGTAATCCACAAAAGATGACTTTAAAATCGATAAAAAGGATTAGGTATGAATATGAACGATATTGAAAATATTGAACTTAGTTTTTTAAACTTGGATGACTATCAAGAACTTAGAGCGGCGATGATTGAGTCGTATACAACCATGCCTAATTCCTATTGGAAAGAAACTCAGATCAAAACTTTAATAGATTTATTCCCTGAAGGACAAGTGGTTATAAAAGTAAACAATCAGATTGCAGGAGTTGCTCTTTCCATTCTTGTGGATTATGATCAGTTTGACGACAAACATACTTACAAAGATATTACCGGAAATTATACTTTTAACACACACGATCCAGAAGGAGTTGTGCTTTACGGAATTGATATTTTTATAAAACCTGAATTTAGGGGATTACGACTTGGACGAAGACTTT
This sequence comes from Bacteroidales bacterium, assembly GCA_016933745.1. Taxonomy (GTDB): domain Bacteria; phylum Bacteroidota; class Bacteroidia; order Bacteroidales; family UBA12170; genus UBA12170. Next base: position 538 of record JAFGAK010000041.1, on the reverse strand, counting down.
ATGATTACCGAAAAGAATTAAGTGAGCGACTAAACCTAAAAGGCGTAGCATTTGGTGGTCGGATTCCTAATTATCATAAATATTCCAAAGAACTTTCGCCAAAAGAATATATTGCCAAAGTAAGAAGAAGAGAAATTGCCGATCCGGTTCTGAATTTTCAAGTTTCCAACGATTTTCACCCAACCAAAATTCTTACAAATTATCTGGAAGGTGATGAAGCATCAAATGATTATGCTGTTCTATTGGAATGGGACAATATCTATTATGAAAAACCAACAAAAAAAGCGGCTACAATCAAAAAAGTGGTTCGTCTGGGATTGATACAATGGCAAATGCGGCCTTATAAAGATTTGGATGAACTCTTGAGTCAAGTTGAATATTTTGTAGATGCTGTTTCTGGTTATCGCTCCGACTTTGCACTTTTTCCTGAGTTTTTCAATGCTCCTTTAATGGCAGATAACAACCACTTAAGCGAGCCTGAAGCTTTAAGAGAGCTGGCAAAATATACGGATGTAATCGTTCAAAAATTTTCTGAACT
>JAFGAK010000040.1 GCA_016933745.1 Bacteroidales bacterium | reverse complement strand
GGTCGTTTGCAAATAAATAGCTTGGCAACACTTTCTGGCAATGAGTTGGGACTCATAGCATACTATCCAATGGATGAAGCTTCGGGTGATTATACTCTGGACAAAGCCAGAGGTGCAAATCTGATTTTTAACGGTTGTAGTTGGTCGCTCCCTGATGGGCGTGCAGCTGAATTCAACGGAATTGATAGTTATTTGAGATTGAACACAGGAAGTTCAGCCGTGATTGACGAAACCATGGATTATACGATTGAATTCTGGTTTAAAGCAGAAAATAATCAAACCAATGCAACGCTTGTTTCCAATGGGCGAGGAGATGGTGATGATCTTGGCGGATCCGATAATTTATTCTGGATTGGCTTTGACGAAAGTGGAAACCTTAGCTTTTTAAACAGCGGCCAAAAAACAAGGATTGATGGAGATTATTTAGATAACAATTGGCATCATTTTGCTTTAAGTGTTAGTCGAACCATTGGTCGTGGACAGATTTATTTGGATGGTTTATTGAAAAATTATTTTGATTCTGAAGATTATAAAGCCATTGCTTCTGCATATATGTATCTAGGAGCAAGAGCTTGGTATGCCGAAGGAAATGCAGCTGATCTGCTAATTGATCAATTATTTGCTGGAAAGATTGATGAGTTTCGTGTGTGGGCATTATATAAAAATGAAGAACTCATTCAAAACAATAAGAACCTAAAACTCGATGGCAAAGAAATGGGATTACTGGCGTATTATCCGTTTGAATATTATAAGGAATGGCAAGGTGTGGAAGAGTTAAATTTCTCTTTGTCGGATTGGAAAGTTCAAAACGATCCTGCGATGGCGGTTACAGATGCTTTTTCCAATTTAGTAGACGAAACAATTGATATCGCTCCGGTAAAAAATAAAGGGCCGGTTTCTGATCTTGAGTTTGATTTTGTTGTAAACAACGATGCTTTAATTATTAACCTCAGGGAAACTTGGGAAAAAGTAGAGAAAACAATCATCACTTTTACGGCTGACGGAATCAGAGATATGAATGGAAACGAGAATATTTCTCCAATCACTTGGAGTGCATATATCGATCGGAATCAGTTGAAATGGAGTGAGACAGAAATCAATCTTTCTAAACTTGTTAATGATCCACTTCAATTTACCGTGAAAGCACAAAATGAGGGCGGTTCTGTGCAACGTTATGTCATCGAGAATAATCCTTCTTGGATGGATATTTATCCATCTTCAGGAACCATAAATCCAAGTTCTTCGGTAGATATTACTTTTGAAATTCACGAAGGATTGAATATTGGATCGTATAACGAAGTGATTTATTTAACCAATGATAACAACGTTTCGGAAGCTTTAGATGTTAACATTACTGTAAGCGGAGAAGAACCGGATTGGAGCGTTGATCCTGGCAATTTTAAATACAATATGTCGCTATTTGGAAAAATGCGTTTCAACAATATATTTTCCTCAGATGCACGAGATAAATTAGCTGCCTTTAGTAAAGGTAAATGCATTGGTTTAACTACAAGTTTCTATTACAAAGATTTAGATATGTGGTTTGCATTCTTGACCATCTATAGCAACGAAACCGAAATGGAAAACATTGAATTTAGAATGTGGGATGCTAGTACCGGAAAAACGTATTTAGCTGATGCCGGAAGACAAATAGATTTTGTGAATAACAGCGTTTTAGGTACACCCTCTGAACCCATACTTTTTGATGGTAAAGAAATAATTCTGCAAAACATCCAATTGGAAAAAGGGTGGAATTGGATTTCGTTTAATGTTCAATCAGACAGACTGAACGATTTGAATACAATTCTCGCTGGCTTGAGCTGGAATTCTTCTAATTTTTTCAAATCAGAAGCTGATAATGTAAGTGCAAATTATTCACAGTCTCAATCCAAATGGATAGTTGAAAAATCGTTGGTTTTAAATAACCGATCGATGTATAAAGTATCATCATCTATTAATCAAACATTAAGTTTGGCTGGTGTATATATACTACCATCGTCTATACCAATAACAATAAATCCAAATAAGTGGACTTATATCAGCTATTTGCCATCGGTTAGATTAACAGTTGGCGAAGCATTGGCAGGATATGATGCAGTGAGTGAAGATGTAATAAAATCCCAAAACAAATTTGCTATGTATGCACAAAATATGGGATGGGTTGGAAGCTTAACTTATCTAGAACCTGGAAAAGGATATATGCTCAAACGCAATTCAAATTCCGGCTCTACTTTAACGTATCCTAATACCAGCGGATCATTAAGTACAAAAAATGGATTTGAAACTGACTTTGCTTCGTTTCTCAATCCAAATTATTCAGGAAATATGAATATGATTGCAAGTACAAGTATTGAGCCTAAGTGGAACGATCGAATCTTAGCTTATCAAGGTGATATTCTCAATTCTGCAACTACGGTTCAAAATGTTGAGGGCGATTTATTGTATTTTATTACCCTTTCGGGCGAGGAAAATCTCGATGTATCTTTTGCGCTTGAGCGCGATGGCGAAATTATTGGTGTTTCCAACCAATCCATTTTATTTAATGAAGATGCAATCCTTGGATCGATACATAATCCACACGTACTCGATTTTAGTAAAGTCATTCCATTAATCAGTGTTTATCCTAATCCGATCAGGGAAAATGTTTCAGTTTCAGTATTTGTCGATGAGCTAAACACAGCTATTTTAATTCGGATTTTGGATGTGACCGGTAGGGAAGTGATGTTAGAAAAAGAATCTTCAGTTTTAGGTGGTTCTTCTAAAATACGAATCGATTGCAGCGAATTGAAACCCGGAATATATATGATGTATATCACGGTGGGCAAGGAAACAACTATTCGTAAAATAGAAAAAATGTAAAATGAATAGGTATTTAAAATAGTCTATCAGATCAGAAAATTAATCTTTCAATAAAAAAGAGCATTATGAAAGTCACAAGAATAATTTTTGTTTTGTCGTTTAGCCTTATGGTTTTTAGCTGTAGTAAAGATAAAAACACGTTTACTGTTTATCCTCTGCCGGAATGGAGTGTTTTAGAGGTCGATACTTATCCAAATAGTTTTACAGCGATAGTAAATTTACCCAATAACCTTACTATTTATGCCGAAGACAGTGATTTGGTTGCGGCTTTTATTGGCGATGAATGCAGAGGAATTGGGAATTTAGTAAAATCAGATGATGGAACCTGGAGAGTCTACATCATTACAGTTCGTGGTTCTACAACGGAGAATAGGGATATTGTTTTTAAATATTATAGCACAAGAACATCCTATTTGTATCAGGCTACAACAAGCGTTGCTTTTGAGATTGACGGAACCTACGGAACCTTTGATGAACCTGTTACGCTTGATTTAGTGAATATATAACGCCTTTTAAAACGAAATTCAAATGAAAAAAATAATAAACGTTTTAATAAGTATCGCTTTTGCTTGTTTTTGTATAAGTACATCAGCAAATACAACTTTAAAAGGGACGGAAACAAATGACACCATAAAAAAGAAGATTGCTTATGAACCAAGTTTGTTTACCGAAAATTTGTATCTCGAAGCTGCGGCCGGAACGCAGATTTTATTTTCGAAAGATGCTGAGAGATTAAGTTTTACAGATCGATTTACGCCAGCACTTTCCATTGCTATCGGGAAATGGTTCTCACCTTCTTGGGGTTTGCGAATTCAGGCACAAGGCTATGCCCTCAACGGATTTAGTACTGTGGATGGTATTTATTTGGCAGATCC
>JAFGAK010000039.1 GCA_016933745.1 Bacteroidales bacterium | reverse complement strand
GCTTTCATTACTTATAAAAGACTTGCACCATGGATCAATGTTTCTATGGGACAATTTAAATCTCCTTTTGGACTCGAACTAGGAACACCTTGCCAAAGCTTAAATACCGTTAATCGCTCAAGAGTAGTTAGTGAACTAGCGAGTCCTTTCCGCGATTTAGGAGTTATGATCTTTGGTGGCACTGGCGATAAAGAACTTTTTGGATTAAAAAACACCAATGTGTTGGCTTGGAAATTCGCTTTTACAAATGGCACCGGCTTAAACGTAATGGATAATAATAAGGCAAAAGAGTTTACCGGAAGGTTAGTTTTCTCACCTATAAGCGGAGTTAGTATTGGTGGAAGTTACAAGTACGGAACTCTTGCTGCTACAGATCCTACTATGGATGATGATGTTCGTAAACGTTGGGGTATGGATATTTCTGTTGAAAAAATGAATGTACTAGTACAAGCAGAATATATCAATGGAAATGATCAAGGCTCAACTTTAGTTGGAGGCGGATGTGGTGAAACACCAAGCATTGTTATTGGTGATTTTGTTAAAAATGGATATTTTATTCAAGCTCTCTACAAAACACCTTGGAATATTCAGCCAGTGATTAAATTCGAATCGTACGATCCAGATGCCGACGTAAGCTTTAATAAACAACAAGACTGGACGTTTGGTTTCAACTATTTTTTTAATGAATGGACTAGATTACAAGTGAATTATGTATACAGAGCTGAAGAAAGTTCTGCAGATGTTCTTGCCGATTGGCACGAAGTTGATAATGATTTCTTGGTTGTACAACTTCAAGTGAAATTTTAAATAAAGTAACAGAAGACCTTCTCCCTGCAGGAGGTCTTCATTTAAATTAAAAATATAAAAATCATGAAACGTGCATTTACCTTAATATTGGCATTTTTGTTTATTATTCCTGCAATTTTTGCACAAGGATTATTCAATGCCAAAGACTTAACAAATTCTTTAAAAGATAAAAATGTAAAAGTAATTTCTGCTCAATCGGAAAAAAACTATAAAGTATCTCATATTAAAGACGCTATTTTAATAGATCATGCAAAACTTTATAATGAAGAAGGTCCAGGTGGTGTTCTTAAGCCTGCTGCCGATGTTGCTCAATTTTTAGGCGATAACGGGATTTCTAACAGCAATAAAATAATTATTTATGATGACGGTGATAATAAATCTGCCGGTCGTTTATATTGGATTTTAAAATATATGGGTGTAGCCGATGTTAAGATCTTAGAAAAAGATATGAAAGCATGGCGTGAGGCTAGAATTCCATTAACCCCAGCTCCAGCTAAAATTACAAAAACAACTTTTGCTCCAGCTTTGGATGCCAAGATTTTTGTAGATACCAAATGGGTGAAAGCAAATTTAAATAAAGCAGGTATTCTTTTTGTAGATGCTCGTGCACCTAAAGAATATTCTGGAGCCGACGGAAAAAGTCCTGGTCATATTCCTGGAGCGATCAATCTTGAATGGTCAAGTTTTGACGTTGAAGGTGGCGGTTTGAAGCCGGTAGATGAATTAAGTAAAATGGTAAAAAGCGCCGGAATTACTCCAGATAAAACAATCGTTCTATACTGTGGTACTGCTGTTCGCGCTGGATTGCCATTCTTTGTATTGACCTCCTTGCTTGATTATCCTAATGTTGTGGTATATGATGGCGCTATGAATGTATGGAGTACTGATGCTTCAAATCCAGTTGAAAAATAGATTTTCTCATAATAAAATGAAAAAGGGAGTAACAATTCTGTTACTCCCTTTTTTGGCTTTAGGAATAAAATTTTAAGCTTTATTCCTGATTTTTTTAGCAATAATTTCGCGTAAATCCTTTATGGAAACACGTTCTTGCTTCATGGTGTCTCTATCTCGAATAGTTACTGTATTGTCTGCTATGCTATCGTGATCAATCGTAATGCAGAAAGGGGTTCCGATTGCATCCTGGCGGCGATAACGTTTTCCAATGGCGTCTTTTTCTTCGTATTGACACATAAAATCCTCTTGCAATTCCGCCATGATTTCGCGTGCTTTTTCAGGCAAACCATCTTTTTTCATCAATGGTAAAATCGCAGCTTTGTATGGAGCCAAAACAGCAGGCAGATTTAAAACAACACGTTCTGAACCGTCTTCCAATGTTTCTTCGTTGTAAGCAGCACTGAATAAAGCTAGAAACATTCGATCCAATCCAATGGATGTTTCAATAACATAAGGAACATAACTCTCGTTTAATTCTGGATCGAAATAGCGTAATTTCTTACCAGTGTATTTTTCATGCGCTTTCAAATCGAAATCCGTGCGTGAGTGAATTCCCTCCAGTTCTTTAAATCCCATCGGAAAATTAAACTCGATATCGGCAGCGGCATTTGCATAATGAGCTAGTTTTTCATGATCGTGGAAACGGTAATTTTCTGCACTCATTCCCAAAGAAAGATGCCATACCATGCGTTCGGCTTTCCAGTAATCATACCATTTCATTTCTTCGCCGGGACGAACAAAGAACTGCATTTCCATTTGTTCAAATTCGCGCATGCGGAAAATAAACTGACGAGCAACTATCTCATTTCGAAATGCTTTACCTGTTTGTGCAATACCAAAAGGGATTTTCATTCTTCCGGTTTTTTGTACATTGAGGTAATTCACAAAGATACCTTGAGCGGTTTCGGGGCGAAGATAAATTTCACTTGCTCCCTCAGCCGTAGATCCCATTTGCGTTGCAAACATCAAGTTAAATTGCTTTACTTCTGTCCAGTTTTTTGAACCCGAAAGCGGACAAGCAATTTCTAATTCTTCAATTAAAGCTTTTACGTCATCTAAATCATTTTTTTCCAAGGAACCATATAATCTAGCCGAAATTTCAGCCATTTTTTCTTTATTGGCTAAAACACGTTGATTGGTATTTAAAAACTCCTCTTTATTAAAGGAGTCGCCATAACGTTTTTCTGCTTTTTCAACTTCTTTGTTGATTTTAGCTTCAATTTTAGCTAAATAATCTTCCACTAAAACGTCTGCACGATAGCGTTTTTTAGAGTCTTTATTATCGATTAACGGATCGTTAAAAGCATCCACATGACCAGAGGCTTTCCAAATGGTTGGATGCATAAATATGGCAGAATCAATTCCCACAATATTTTCGTTCATCTGAACCATGGCTTTCCACCAGTGGTTTCGGATATTTTTTTTCAACTCAACACCGTTTTGCGCATAGTCGTACACAGCACTCAAGCCGTCGTATATTTCGCTACTTTGAAAAACAAAGCCATACTCTTTGGCATGACTGATGATTTTCTTTAATTTATCTTCATTGTTTGTCATGCTGCAAAATTAGTATAATTGTTTTGAATGACAGTGCATCGCGATCGCTTTTGCGATGGATTTTAATTGCTAAAACTTTAATCTTTTTTACAATTGCCTCTTATTGGTTGGTAATATTTACATTTGCTAATCAAATTAGTAGCTATGATTAAAAAACAAATTCCCAATTCGATAACGGCACTGAATTTACTGAGCGGTATTTTAGCCATAGTGGCAACGTTTGAAAACGCTTTATTATGGGCTGGTTTTTTTATCGCTTTAGGTGCATTTTTCGATTTTTTTGATGGAATGGCAGCGCGTGTCTTAAAAGTAAAATCCGATATGGGCAAAGAAATGGATTCTTTAGCTGATATGGTGACTTTTGGTGTTGCTCCCGGATTTATCGTTTATCAGTTAATGAGTCAGTCAGCAAACCTACCCACTTGTAGCTTATTTGATTTTACGATCGCTCCTTTTATTGCTTTCTTAATTCCTGTTTTTGCGGCGTTTCGTTTAGCTAAATTCAATATCGACACACGTCAAACGACAAGCTTTATAGGTTTACCAACACCAGCAAACGCCCTCTTTTTTGGTTCTTTTCCTTTTATAAAAGTCGCCTATCTATCGGCAATTATTCCTGCTGCGCAAAATTGGATTGGCAATTATTGGATTTTAACTGCCCTTGTTTTGCTCATTAGTTTTTTAATGGTTGCTGAGCTTCCATTATTGGCATTAAAATTTTCAAATCTTAGCTGGCGCGATAATGCGTTTCGTTTTGTGTTTTTGGGTCTAACATTTGTGTTATTGGTTCTTATTCAATTTGCCGCATTTCCAATTATTATTTTGTTTTATATTGTGATTTCGATGATAGAAAACCAACAAAAATCAAAGTAAAATAAAAATCAGTTCCCTCTAAATAGCCCAGTTAAAGCCGAGAATAATAAAATGCTGATTAAATGGATAGCTTGTTTCCGTCTCTGTCCAATTCGTTTCGGTTGTACTTTCTCCGGCACCAAAACCAACACCGCTAGTTGTTGTAATAAGACGATAAGAGTTTAGAGCACTTTCTTTGTTAGTTAGTTGATAACGAAGAGAAAGACTAACTCCATTTGAAAAACCATAGTTTATTACCGCGTCGGCTTTGAATTTGGTTTTATCAGGAAGGTTGTAAACAATAGCACCAAAGTTTTCATTTGTGCTTTTTAAATTACCATACGTAAATGCCGCTTCTGCCCAGACTTGTGGAGAGACCGTAAAGCCAGATGTCAATTTTAATAAGGTGCGTGTATTTGCATCTTCGTTAAAAAGGCGAATTTCAGGAGTAAAATACAAACTGTAATTCCCTTTTGGTAAATAGGTTAACGAAGCGCTTAGCTGTTTTTGTTGTGTTTGGTTTAACCAAGAATAACTTAGTGAAGCTGCAATATCAATCAGTCCATTTTTCTTTACAAAACCAAAACCAACTAATTGATCGTTCCATTTTAATGTATTGTAACTGGAACTGAAGTCAATTTCAATGCCGGGTTCAAGTTCGTAGGCAGTGGTGTCGTAGTCAACTTGGGTCAGCGAAAAAGAGGTATTCACATTGTGAAAAAATGGAATAAGTGTTATTCCATTGTCCGTGTGTATGTTTACGGATAGTGAGATGTCTTTTTGACTAACTTTCAGATCTTCAACTTCAACCGTTTGATCTTTAAGCTGATATTGGTGTTCCGATTGAACGCCTAATCCGGTATAACCAAAACTAAAACTAACCGATTTGGCCACATTAAATAAAAGGTTGGTATTAAAATACGTTTGTGATTTTCTTTTAAAAAGCTCTGAAAAGTAGATCTCAGTAGCGGAAGGAAAACTAAAGGATGAATTGCTGTAATTGGCAAAAGCAAAACCGGTTTCCATGTATATATTTCCAAAAGCAGAAAGTTTTTCGGGCTTGATTTTTTTCCGAAGCGTAGACGGTAAGCCGGCTGCATATACCGATGCTGTGTTTTTCATTCCTGAATAAAGATACGCGTAGTATAAATATTCCTGAGCAATTGGATCTTCTGGTACAAATTCAAGCGCTTTTTTATAATTAACAATAGCCATCCTGAAATTTGCTTGAGCTGCATATGCAATACCCATGCGAATTCTTAAATAATAAAAATCCGTGTTTTTTGCCAGCGCTTCTTTACCCGTTTCGATTAACCCAGTCCAGTCTTCTGCCAAATATTGATCGTAGGTTTTTTGACCATATTCTGCTTTTAAATCTACTTGGGCGAATACAAGTGAGAAAGGAATAAGAAGGAATAATAGCGCCAGGATCTTTGATTTTTTCATTTGATTTTTTTTTATCGTTTAGGTGATGACTGCAAAAATAATTTAAATTTCACCAAATTAACAATAAGCATACCATTCTAGCGAAATAGATTTTTTTAAAAGGGATTTAAAATCACTTTAAATAAAAAAGCCGATCACAATGGATGCAATCGGCTCTTTCGCAAAGAAAAGTAAATTAAGACTCTTTTTTAGATAAAATCAAAAAGTCTTGGGCAACAATTTCTGCGGTATAGCGCTTGATTCCATCTTTGTCTTCGTAGCTGCCGTAAACTAACTTTCCAGAGACCATAATCTCAATTCCTTTTTTTAAATATTTTTCAGCGTAGGTTGCATTCCCGGTCCAAGCAATAATTTTATGCCATTGGGTGTCTTCAACTTTTTTACCGTCTTTATCGGTATAACTTTCAAAAGTGGCCAAAGAAAAGCGGGCTACTTTGGTTCCTGAATTTAAAACTTTTACTTCTGGATCTGCGCCTAAATGACCGATCAACTGTACTTGATTTCTTAAATTTTTCATGATGCTTAATTTTTTGTTACTGATGATGGAACTCTTCGTGAATTCCGTTTGATGCAAAAGTAGTTGGTGCTGAAAAAATTAGTCGGTTATTAAATATTTGTAATCGGTTATAAACGTTTAAAAACGATTTTGTTGTTTAATATGAGTATTTTAGAATTAGATAGAAAAATCAAATTATCGTCAAAAAAAGTAGAAACATGATCTACTTTACCTGAAACGAATTACTTCATTCGCCTGTATGAATAGAACACATTGTTTTGCTGAAAAGTTACCGCCAAGCAGAAAAAACGACATTGCGGAGATTAATTGCTGTAATCTAAGCATATTTTGCGGAGAAAGTTTCATTTGCGTAGAATAAAGAGTATATTTGTTGCATAATATGCGGAGAATGGAGATCTATATACACGAAAAAGAAAACTGGACTGACTTCACTTGGGATAATAAGAAAGTGATGACAAAACTTGGTGAAGCCAGAAATCAACAAGGCAGACTTCTTGGAAAAATGGAATCGCTGGGCTTTGATTTGCAAAATGAAGCGGTTTTGAATACGCTCACTTTAGATGTTATAAAATCATCTGAAATCGAAGGCGAGTTTTTGGAAATTGAACAAGTCCGTTCTTCAATTGCCCGCCGACTAGGAATTGATATTGCTGGGGCAGTGGAATCGGAACGTTATGTTGACGGAATAGTTGAAATGATGCTTGATGCTACACAAAGGTATGACTTGCCTTTGACTAAAGACAGATTGTTTGGTTGGCATGCAGCGTTGTTTCCATCAGGTTGGAGTAATTTATATAAAATCACAGTTGCAGACTGGAGAAAAGACACGACTGGCCCAATGCAAGTTGTATCGGGACCTATGGGAAAAGAAAAGGTTCACTATCAAGCTCCAAGTTCAGACAGGATAGAACCAGAAATGAAAAGATTCTTAGACTGGTTTGAAAATGAGCATGAAATAGATTTGGTTCTTAAAGCGGCTATTGCTCATTTATGGTTCGTGACAATTCATCCATTTGACGATGGAAATGGACGAATTACTAGAGCAATTACAGATATGACATTGGCACGTTCTGATAAAAGTATTAGGCGGTTCTACAGTATGTCTGCACAAATTAGAGTTGAAAGAAAACAATATTATGAAAAACT
>JAFGAK010000038.1 GCA_016933745.1 Bacteroidales bacterium | reverse complement strand
GTAACCGAAGGGCTTACTGCGGCGATAAGTTCATCTACGTTTTGGTAGGATTTGTTGGACCCACAAGCACTTATCATGAGGGTTATGAGCGCTATCGCAACTAATTTCACTTTATTTTTTGTTTTCATCTAACTAAAGTTTATTTGTTTACAATTGATTTTTAAAAGCCTTTATTTAAGCCCTTTTTCGGCCAATAGTTGCTCTAGTCTTATTTTATTCTCAAGCAATTCTTTTTCGGCTAACAAGCGAGCTGTTGTGTCTAGAATAAATCCTTCAACACCGACAATCTCGTTGTCATGAATGGCTGGTGTCATGGTTACCGTGTGATGTCCAACGGAACCATCCTGACAGACTCTAGTAACTTCGCCATGTGGAATCGTTTCGCCTTTAAGCACTTTATTAAAGGTGATTTCAAGTTCTTCAAACTCTTCGGGAGAACGGCTCAATGAATAATGTTTCCCAACCACTTCTTCGGGTGAGTTAAACTTATACAGGTTTGCCCAGGCTTTATTTACTTCTTCGTAAACGCCCTTTCTGTTGATACGGAAATAACCCGCTCCGCTGTTGGCAACTACATCACGGAATTTTTCTTCTTTTTTCACACCTAATTTTTCTTCAGTTTCTGCTAATGCTTTATCTAAAAGTTCGCTTTTATTTTCTTCGGTTTTTAGACGAGCACGTGTCATTTTTAAGGCAACTTCCATTTCGTTTACAACCATCGCTCTAGCGCTCTTTTCATCCACTTCTTCCCAGCCTGTTATCATCGCTTTAATAGCAGATAATGGTTTGTGACCGGTAGTTGTAAGATACACGTGAGCAATGATAAATACGATAAGGAAATAGGCTCCGGCAGTATGTAATCCGGCTACCAAGTCGAGGCTTTCCAACTGCATTCCTTGGTTGGGATAATTGAGATACATATAAGCCATACCTGTCACTCCAACAACTGGAATAACCATTATTTTAAGTCCAAGATAAATTAGTCGTTGTAAAGGATTGAACTTATTATAAACTAATTTATTGGTAGGGTGATCAGCGCCTTTAAAAATACCTGTAATGTAATATTCTACCTGCTCTTTTACCAATTTGGTAGAAGGAATATACTGACGCCATTCCCCGGTTGTAAAATGCCAAAATATGGCAAATACAACAAGAACAACAAAAGACCAAGCGCTGAAATCGTGAACTAAAACGGCATTTCTATATCCCAATAGTTCGTAGAATCCGTGAATTTCTAAACCAGTGATGGCTAATGCAAAGATTAATAATACTTGCATCCAGTGCCAAAACCGCTCGAATAATTGATAAATATATATTTTCATGTCTATAAGTTTTCTCTATGAAATATTTCCTTGATGAGGCTAATTGTCGTGCAAACAGTTTTTACGAAGCACGATGCGTAAACCACCGTGAATAACTACTCCAACAAAAGAAAGCACGATTAAGATGATTCCAATATTGTCAAGCCATGCAAAACTATCTCTACCCGGCATATAAAAATCATTTAAAGAAGCCAATCTGCCGTCTTCACTACGCGTGTGACAATCAATACATTTTAATGATTTGTCGGCAGAACTAACTTGGTGATTCAGAGGCCAATACATTTCTGTTTCAACAAAGTCGAACTGACCACTGTATGGTAAACCAACATAATCCATTCCTGCTTGAATTGATTCCTCCCAATCAAAATCTTGCCAATAAGCTCCTTCGCCTTTATTCTTAGCATATGTTTTAACTTGAACCAAGTTTTTGTTTACCACATCGTAAGGTTGCTTTCCGCGATGAACTTTTACAGGCCAAATTTTGGAGCATCCTGCCGTTTTACAGTTTGAACCTTTATCGGAATAGGCTCCGTCTAATTTATTCATCTGTACAGGAATTTCTTTAATCGTATCTGTAATCAATTGATGATCAGCCAACCCGTTAAACCAAAAATATTCTGGCTTTACGTTTTGATCCCAAACAAAAGAACCTTTGATCGACAAATAATTATGGTTTCCATCGGCATCCGATTCGTGCATCGGTTGTCCGTTTTCGTCTAATCGACCTGCTGTTGACCAATCCCACCACATTTTTGTACTATTTGCTTTTGCATAGTAAGGAATGTGACAAGTTTGGCAAGCGATTCTATAACCGTGTTTATTGAGAAGTGCATCTGCATGAGGCTCTTCGGTATGACACTGAGAACAGGTAATCCGGTTTTTGTTTTCTGAAGATAAGGCATACAGCTTTCCGGTGATATTGTGATTTTCGGTCAGGTGACATTCTACGCAGCTCATATCTTCGCCATTGGTTCCCATATGCACGTCAATCTTGGTAGAACAATCATTCATTGCTTCTTCCAAATCGCCGTGCTTAACGTTATTTCCACCACCTCCCCAGAAGTGACAAACACCGCAATTTGCTCTGCCGGGAGTTCCAACACTTTGAGCAACAACATTTAGGTTTATTCCTTCGAAAGGGTAACCAGCTTTTCCGGGTTCTTTTTTGTAAATCCCAGATTTATCGTGACAAACCAAACAATCAATGTTTTCTTTTTCGCTAAAATCAAAGGATTCATCTTTCCATCCATAACCAATATGACATCTGGTGCAGGTTTCTCTGTTTGAAGAAGTTCCGATGCAAAAATTGTTTAGGATGTTTCTTTTTCCAACAGAAACTTCACCACGTCCGTCGAGTTTTTCGTAACGATCCCATGTCCAGTGATTATTAGACATGATTTCTGTATGACGTTCGGTGTGGCAACTCAAACACGCAAGTGTAACATCTTGTGGTCGAGCGAATTCCTGCTGAAGTGCTGGAAATTTACTATGGTCTACAACCTTTTTTTCTACTCGATCGGCTTTTCTCACATAGTTTACCAGCTTTATTGCTTTTTGATCATCGGTATCTTCCGCCTCTGAAGCAATCAGTAATTGGCATGGAAAAAAAACGATCAGCACTAGGTAAATAAATTTTTTCATACGTAAATAGTTTTAGTCGACTGTATATGAATAATTCGTTAATTAATTCACAACAAAAGTAAAGTATACACGAAAAGGATTTTAGAGCCTGACCACGAAACAAAATATGCTTTATGATGGGGTTGCTCAATTAAAAAATGACATATGTCACTTTTTGGATTGATAAAATACCCTATATCTACAAAGCAATATATATATATAGTTAATAAACAGATTATTAAAGAGAATCCGAAAAAATTAGGGCGTGTTTATCTTTGCTAAATGATTGACCCACGTTTCGTTTTAAATGGTCATGCATGCGTTTTTTTCCAGCATTTTTACAAGCACATCATGATGTTTTCTAATTTTCTTGTTCAAAGAAATTGTTTTTATAAATGATCTTACTGATTTTACGACCTCATAATTCGTCAAGCTATAGGAATCTTTCTGTTACAATTTTTTATAGATTCCATCTATATAGTATTAATATTTAGATGTTTTTTAATTAGGAGTGAAATCCCAAAAGGGTTCCTTATTTAGAATCGTAGAATTGGCATTTACATATCTGTCTGTTTTACTGATATTTACACAAATTATAGCGTCTGCTTATTTAGAATAGATTTTCCAGAATTATCTGATTGATTTTGTTAATTATCACTAAATTAGTAAGATATAAAATTAAAATATATGGACACAAAACCTCATTCCGGCTACCTCTGCTTTTTTACGCGTCTTGAATTAAGAAGCGCCGAAACCGACGACAAAAACGATTGGATGATCTTAGAATCTAATTCCGAACCAGGCTATTACTCCAAAGCTAATTTCCCAATCAATTTGCGTTATCCTCATGACCACCACTTATTTGTGGTTGTAAAAAAGCCTGCTCCCTGCTTTCAGGATACCGTTATCAGAAAAAGTAAAGAAATTATTAAAGAGCAAAAATTATCTTTGCATGCATCGCCCGGTCAGTTGATTTTATTCATCTCGAGTTATCAGTGCATTCGCATTCGAGCCAACGAAATGGACCATATTTATCCTTTAATAAACGGACTACGTTCTGAAGGTGTTGAGTTTTTAAAAAATAAAAAGATAAAGCCTTATAACAGCTTTGTGCAATACAAAAAGTACATTCAACTGAAACCAATTTATGACGGTGTTTTTGGCGATGTTGAAACGCCTAATCGGTATTTTATTCAGGTTCCGCGTCCGGTAGATTTTAATGAATTTGAAAAAATTGTAGAACAAGTTAAATACAGCTGTAAGTTCAATCATTTTGATGCTTCGTTGAGTTATTTAAACCAGGGTGAGCATACATTCGATTTTGTTGCGCTTTATTCCGATCATTGTGATAAAGAACGACTTCAGGAATTTAAAGGCTATATCGATCAATTAGTGAAATAAAAAAAAGGGTTGAATTTCAACCCTTTTTTATTCTATTATTCTAATTTCAATTCTGCGTCTTATTTTTTCTTTTCTGCCAATATCGACTCTAATCGGATTTTATTTTCGAGCAGTTCTCTTTCAGCCAAACGGCGTGCAGTGGTGTCTAGAATAAAACCTTCAACGCCCACAATATTTCCGTTTTTCACAACGGGAGTCATGGTAACCGTATGAAAACCACAACTTCCATCTTTGCAAATTCTTTTTACTTCGCCATGCGGAATTGTTTCTCCGGATAATACGCGATTAAAGGAGACTTCAAGCTCTTCAAAATCTTCGGAAGAACGACTTAACGAGTAGTGCTTTCCGATTAATTCTTCAGACGAGTCATATTTGTAAAGTTGAGCCCATGCCTTGTTAACTTCTTCGTATTTACCTTTTGAGTTTATTCTAAAATATCCGGCTCCGGAATTATTTATGACTGCGCGGAATTTTTCTTCTTTGCGCATACCAATTTTCTTTTCAGTTTCTTCTAAAGCCTCATCCAAGAGTTCACTTTTCCCGTCTTCGGTTTTTAAGCGCGCTTTGGTAATTTTTAAAGCTACTTCCATTTCATTTACTACCATCGCACGTCCGCTTTTTTCGTCTACTTCTTCCCAACCTGTTAACATGGCTTTAATAGCAGATAATGGTTTATGGCCTGTTGTGGTTAAATAAATATGAGCAATCACAAACGTAATCAACGAAAAAGCACCCAAAGTGTGAATCAGAGCAACCAAATCCAAACTTCCCAACTGAAAAGTAGTATTGGGATAATTTAAAAACATGTATGCAAAACCGGAAAGTACCATGACCGGAATAACTAAAATCTTCAATCCCAAATAAATAATGCGTTGTAAAGGATTAAACTTATTGTAAACCAATTTATTGGTAGGATGTTCTGCTCCTTTAAAGATTCCAAAAATATAGTATTCCGCTTGTTCTTTAATGAGCTTTAACGAAGGCTTGTACTGACGCCATTCTCCCGTTGTAAAATGCCAGAATACAGCAAATACAATTAAAACTAAAAATGCCCAAGCAGCTAGATCGTGAAATTTCACTGCGTTTTGATAACCAAATAGTTCGTAAGTACTGTGAATTTCAAAACCGGTTAAAGCTAAGAAACCAATTAGCAATGCTTGTGTCCAGTGCCAAAACCGCTCAAAAATTTGATAGATATATATTTTCATCGACTTCGTTTTTTAAATTAATTTTCTGTATTCTTATTGAAAAATACCCGCAATCCTCCGTGAATTAATACACCAAGAAAAGTAGATCCAACCAAAAGTATTCCAAGTAAATCTGCCCAATAAAAATGATCGCGACCAGGTAAATAAAATCCACTTAACTGGCTGATTCTACTATCTTCTCCTCGTGCATGACAAGCAGTGCAGCTCAACGACTCACTTGCCGGTGCAACTTGATGATTTAACGGCCAATACATTTCGGTTTCTACAAAACCATATTCTCCACTAAAAGGCTGATGAACATAAGCACTCCCTTTGGCTAAGGATTCTGCCCAATCAAAATCAGCCCAAAAAGCTCCACTTCCTTTCGGGCCAACCACTTTAGGTTGAAGAAGAGTATTGTATTTAAGATCATAAGGTTGTTTTCCGCGCATGATTTTTACCGGCCAAATTTTAGAAGGCGCCAACGAACGTGTGTTTTCTCCTTTATCGCCATACGAACCATCCAAGGTGTTTATTTGCACGGGAATGGTATCAATTTGATCTGTTATTAAATGATGTCCGGCCAAACCATTAAACCAACGGTATTCCGGTTCAATATTTTTTCCCCAAACAAAGCTGCCTTTTTTAGAAAAATAGATCACATTTCCCAGGCTGTCTTTGGTTTCAATCATTCCACCATTCTCAGTCCGTTTTCCGGCGGTTGACCAATCCCAATAAATTTTTGTTGGATTTGCTTTTGCATACGTAGGAATATGACAAGTCTGACATGCAACACGATCGGTATGTCGGTTGAGGATCTTTTTGGAGTGTGGCGCTTGCGTATGACATTGTTCGCACGAAACGCGATCACTGTTTTCGCTTGATAAGGCATACAGCTTTCCGGTGATATTATGATTTTCGGTCACATGACAATCAGTACAACTCATATCTTCACCTTCCTTAGCCATATGAACATCTAAATTCCGATCAGAGTTCAACATCGCCTTTTCTAAATCGCCGTGCTTTACATTGTTACCTCCACCGCCAACAAAATGACAAGAACCACAATTCTCAGCACTAGAAAGTCCTACATTTTGAGCTACAAGATTAAGATCGGTTTTAGTAGTCGGCATTCCGCCATTTCCTTTTTCGTAAGTGCCCGTTTTATCATGACACACTAAACAATCTATGTTTTCTTTAGCTTGAAAATTAAACGTCGTATCCACCCATCCGTAACCCGCGTGGCATTTAGTACACATTGCTTCGTTGCTACCAATACCCACACAAAAATTATTCAGAATATTCTTCTTCCCAACAGAAACTTGTCCGTGATTTAAAATTTCTTCTTGTCGATCCCACGAAAAATGGTTATTAATCATCACTTCTTCGTGCCTTTCGGTATGGCAACTTAAACAAGCCAATGTTACGTCTTGCGGACGTTTAAACTCTTGCTGTAAAATGATGAATTTTTGGTGATCTCCCGGAGCGTGGATTTTTCGGTCGGCTTTAAACGTGTAATTCTCAATTTTCAGCCTACTGCTTTCCTCGGGAGCACAATTTCCTGTTTTTTCTACAGCAAAAGCCGACGAAAAGAAAATTACTAAGAGGATTATCAAACTAGTTTTATGCATAAACTCGCAATTTTTGAAAAATATTTACTTTTCCAAAGGTAGCTTATGCCTAAGTTTATCGGGTTTTATAGCTTGCTAATGACACAAAAATCCAATAGATATTGAATGCATTGAAATATGATAAATATCAATCTTTGAATCCGTTTTAAGCTATTCCATGACTAGCAAAATAGAATTTTAGAAAAAGCAATGTCTTATTCACTCACGCGAACTAAGAAATAATTCTTCTTCCCTTTTTGAACCAAGATATAGGTATTGTTGAGCAAATCGCTTGTAGAAATCACGTAATCTTCTTTCACTTTCGATTTATTTACACTAACTCCATTGTCTTTGAGCATTCTGCGAGCTTCGCCTTTGCTTGGAAAGATTTGCGTCTTCTCAGCAAGAAAATCAACAATTCCAAGGTTCTCAAGAGCTTCTTTACTTAACTCAAACTGAGGAACCCCTTCAAAAACACTTAAAAAAGTGCGTTCATCTAATTTTCGCAATGCTTCGGTGGTTGCATTTCCAAATAAAATTTGTGAAGCTTCAATGGCACTTTCATAATCCGCTTCGGAATGCACCCGAATGGTCACATCTTTGGCCAATACTTTTTGAAGTTCGCGCATATGTGGTGCTTCGTTATGACGAGCAACCAATTCGGCTATTTCTTCTTGAGTAAACAACGTGAAAATTTTGATGTATTTTTCAGCATCGGCATCCGACGTATTCAACCAAAACTGGTAAAAAGCATAGGGGGTTGTTCTTTCCGGATCGAGCCAGACATTGCCGCTTTCCGTTTTACCAAATTTTCCTCCATCGGCTTTCGTTATCAAAGGACAGGTTAAAGCAAACGCTTTTCCTCCGGCTTTTCTCCTAATCAATTCTGTTCCTGTAGTAATGTTTCCCCACTGATCGGCTCCGCCCATCTGCAGTTTGCAGTTTTTTTCGGTGTAAAGATGTAAGAAATCGGTTCCTTGTACTAACTGATAGGTGAACTCTGTAAACGACATACCAACTTTCGAGTCCTCACCAATTCGCTTCTTTACAGAATCTTTCGACATCATGTAATTTACCGTAATGTGTTTACCGATATCGCGAATAAAACTAAGGAAAGAAAACCCGCGCATCCAATCGTAGTTATTAACCAACTCTGCGGCATTGGATTTGGTAGCATCAAAATCAAGAAACTTTTGCAATTGTTTTTTGATTCCGGCTTCGTTTTTACGTAACTCTGCTTCGTCTAATAAATTCCGCTCTTCCGATTTTCCCGACGGATCGCCAATCATTCCGGTGGCACCTCCCACCAAAGCCAATGGTTTATGACCTGCTATTTGCAAATGTTTTAACATCATCACGCTTACTAAATGCCCAATATGCAATGAATCGGCAGTTGGATCAATACCTACATAAGCAGAAATCATTTCTTCCATCATCAATTCTTCAGTTCCCGGCATGATGTCGTGAATCATTCCTCTCCAACGTAACTCTTCAACAAAATTCATTTTAAAATAGCTTTGTGTTTAACGGTCGCAAAAATACAAATATTATTAAGTTAATAAGCCCCACGCTTCCATATTAAAAGGATTTTATACGCTTACGCTTAAAGGATTCTGAAATTGGAATCGCTTATCGAATTAAAATAATCAGTACTTTTAAATCAAAATAAAATACGTTTGCTAGACAAGCTTTTAAATGCTATCTATCTTATTATTAATCATTTTCAACTTAGAATCGATAAGCAATGGCAAGATTTATCAAGAAAAACAAAAACGAAATAGGCTTATCGCCTTACACGCTTCATTATA
Organism: Bacteroidales bacterium; assembly: GCA_016933745.1. GTDB lineage: Bacteria > Bacteroidota > Bacteroidia > Bacteroidales > UBA12170 > UBA12170. The sequence goes on along the minus strand of JAFGAK010000038.1, from coordinate 2,633 downwards.
CAGGTAAAAAATTAAGCGACGCCGTTTTGTTACGAATGATTGATTACGACGCTGAAAATTTGAACGAAATTGAGTTAAAAGAAATCAGCGAAGCATTTAAATTTCAAGAAACAAACACCACTTCTTGGTTCAATGTAGATCATTTGCACGACGAAGAAATTATGCAAAAAATATCTTCCGGGTTTAAGATTGAGCCTTTTATCATTTCGGATGCAATGAATACAAACGCTCGTCCGAAAATTCAGGAATATGACGATTGCATTTACATTTCGTTGAAAATGTTACAATACGACGAAACAGACAGTTCCATTGCAAGCGAAAACTTTGTCCTCATCTTAAAGCAAAGCATCTTACTTACTTTTCAAGAAAAAAAAGGAGATGTTTTTGAACCGGTAAGAGAACGTATTCGGAAAAGCAAGCGGAAAATTCGCCTTTCCGGTCCCGACTATTTAACCTTTTCGCTTTTAGATATTATCATCGACAATTACTTGTACATTATTGGAAGGATTGGTGATAAAATAGAATCTCTCGAAGAAGAAATGCTCGGAAAACCATCGCAAGACACCATCGATGAAATCAATCATTTTAAAAGAGAAATTATCTTTTTAAATAAATCCATCAAACCCAGTAAAGAGCTTCTTCTGGAATTTGCTAAAATAGATTCTGAACTGATAAGTGAAGATGTGTACGGTCATATCAACGGACTGCAAAGCAACGTAAATCACTGTTTGGAATCTTTAGAAAGCTACCGCGAAATCCTCAACGATCAACTCAACAGTTACCACACAACCGTAAGTAGCAATTTGAACGAAATCATGCGATTTTTAACTGTTTTCTCCGTCATCTTTATTCCGCTTACGTTTATAGCCGGTATATACGGAACCAACTTTGATGTGCTGCCCGAATTGCATTTCAAATACAGTTACTTCATCATGTGGGCCATGATGATTTTGATCGCTTTGGGCATGTTGTTTTATTTTAAACGCAAAAAGTGGTTGTAAAAAATAGATCGGCTATGAAATCTTTTGAAGAAAAAACATTTGATAAGATCAACTTTGTTGAAGATGGGTTTGAAAAAGCGGAATTTGAAAATTGCACCTTTATCAGTTGCGACTTTTCTTCGCTGGATTTATCAGGCAGTCATTTTACAGAATGTATTTTTAACGATTGCAATTTAAGTTTATGCCAAGTGAAAGCTAGCGGATTGAAAGATGTTCAGTTTACGAATTGCAAACTTATGGGCATTAACTTTGGCGCTTGCAATCCTTTTTTGCTGGAAATTAAATTCAACGCTTGCCAATTAAACTTTGCTTCTTTTCAAAACCTCAAATTAAAATCTACTCCGTTTATCAATTGCAGTCTTCAGGAAGCCGATTTTAGCGATGCCGACTTAAGTGCCGCTGTTTTCGATGGAAGCGATTTAACAAGAGCTGTTTTTCAGCATACAAATTTGCAAAATGCCGATTTTAGAACTGCGTTCTTATTTTCCATCGATCCGGAATTGAACCGAATGAAAAAGGCCAAATTTTCGCGCGCCGATCTTGCCGGATTACTCGATAAATACCAATTACAAATCGTTTAAAATCGATTTATTTTACGGCTTTTTTTTCAGGATATAAAATCGTATTTAAGCTATCGCGATAGCGAACAAAAGCTTTCATATTAGCAGTATCTACCGGCAATGCCGATGGCGATTTTAGTTTGAGCGGATCAATGGCTTGTCCGTTTTTATAGACTCTGAAATCGAGATGCGGACCGCTTGCCAATCCGGTTTGACCAACATAACCAATCAAATCGCCTTGCTTTAATTTCTTTCCTACAGAAATGCCTTTGGCATAGCCTTTCAAATGCATGTAGGTGGTAGAATACGTTCCGTTGTGTTTGATGGTCAGGTAATTTCCACCACCATTTTTTTGATATGCTTTTTTCACCACAACGCCATCGCCAATGGTGTGAACGGGCGTTCCGGAAGCCGCTGCATAATCCACACCGTGGTGCGGACGACGAATTTTAAGTACCGGATGCATTCTGCTGTTCGAAAAACGCGAACTCACTCGCTTGAATTTTAAAGGTGCTTTTAAAAATGTTTTCCGCAAACTTTTTCCTTCCTCGTCAAAATATTCCGAAACCGAATCCTGTGCAAAATAATAAGCGTTGTAATCGCTTCCCATATGATGAATTTGAGCAGCATACACTTCGCCAATACCAAAAGTATCCTGATCAACTACCAACTGTTCGTAAAAAACACGGAATGAATCTCCTTTTTGAATACCAAAAAAATCGATTGTCCAACTATAAATATCCGATAGTTCATTTGCCAATTCAGGATTCGCATTTGCATCTACCATGGCATTCCACAACGAAGAATTAACCACTCCGCTAACCGTATCTAAAATGCGCACCACTTCTTTTTCACCGGCCATTGCTGCTATCGTATCGTTTAAATCAAAAACCACATATTCTACCCGGTTTTTCTCGTAAGCAAAATAGCGTAAAGTATTTAAGGAGTCGGTATCTTTAAATAAATAGTAGGTGTTTCCCGCTTTAATTCGGCGAACATCAAAAATAGGTTTTGCTACTTCAACCAGCTGCGCAATCCGCGCATACGAAATGTTTTGATTGAGCAAAATATC
>JAFGAK010000037.1 GCA_016933745.1 Bacteroidales bacterium | reverse complement strand
GTGGTATCGTCAGCTATTTCTTGATCGTATTTCTTGGCAATTAAATTGCGGATAAACGCATGCATTTCCTGTGCTTGTTCTGGAGAAGCTGTTTTTCCGGTTCCAATAGCCCAAACAGGTTCGTAAGCGATAATTACATTGTCTAATTCATCAGCAGAAAGATGGAATAAACCGTCAAATAATTGTTTTCCAACTACTTCGAAATGTTTGTTTGCTTCGCGATCTTCTAAAACTTCGCCACAACAAAAAATAGGACTAATTTCATTTTCGAGGAGCAGATCTACTTTTTGAGCCAATGTTTTTGAATCTTCATTAAAATATTTTCTTCGTTCCGAATGACCAACTAAGCAATATTCAAGATCCATCGATTTTAGCATTTCTGCAGAAATTTCGCCGGTATAAGCTCCGGATGCAAAATTGGAACAATTCTGAGCTCCGACTGAAAAGTTATTTTCTAAAGCGATATCCGTAAACATTTCGGCATAGAGTACTGGTGGACAAAGAATCACTTCGGTTTGGTCGAGATCTAATTTTTGAAGTGGTTCTGCAATTGCATACAATAAATCATCTGCTTCTTCAAAAGTTTTATTCATTTTCCAATTTCCGGCAACAATATTTCTTCTCATGATGATAAGTATTTAATATTAAATTTTTTTACAAATGTACATCGATTTATTTTAATTTTCCATCGGAAAACAACTGTCTTAAGCTAGTTTTATTCTCGGATCGATTATCCGATAGGAAATGTCGACCAAGAAATTTACAAGTACTAGCAAGCAAGCGATAAATAATACAGCTCCCATCAATACAGGGAAATCGTATTTCTCGATGGCATTTACAATGACCAAACCCATTCCTTTCCAATCAAAAACATACTCCACAAATACAGCTCCCGCAAGCAAAGATGCAAACCAGCCGGAAATAGTAGTGATAATTGGATTGAGTGCATTTTTAAGGGCATGCCGCCATAGAATTTGCCATGTATTCAAACCTTTGGCTTTGGCTGTTCGGATAAAATCGTTGGATAAAGTATCTGATAATGAGCTTTTTGTTAGATCGATAATAATAGCCAAGGGACGGATTCCCAAAGTAAAAGCAGGAAGGATTAAATTTTGTAGCGCTAAATGTTTTCCGGTTCCAAAATCATCTACTTCGTACAAACTTCCAAACAGACTTAATCCAGTATATTCTCCAAGTAAAAAGGCAAAAAACCAAGCAATGAGCATGGCAGCGAAAAAAGAGGGTAGCGACATGCCAAGTGTAGAAATGGCAAAAAGTAGTTTATCGAACCATTTTTTATCAATCAAAGTACTTGATATGCCAAGAAACATACCTGCAATTAAAGCAAAACTCATGCTAACAAATGCAAGCAATAAGGTTTTAGGGAAAGCTTCGGCAAGTATTGCTGTTACTGCTTTTTTGCTTTGATATGAATTACGTAGATAGGGTTTTTTTACCACTAGTTTCCAATCGAAAATAGTGGGTGTAACAGAAAAAGAAGCGCCATATTTAGCTGAATCGAAATAAAAGCTTTTTTTGTCGTTTGTGACTTGAGCAAGCGACAAAGGCGAAACATCATTCAGAAAAAGCACATATTGTGTTATAAGCGGTTTGTCTCTTCCTAATTCTTTATTAATCGCTTCAACCGAAGAAATATCTGCGCGCTGTCCAAGCATCATTCGAGCCGGATCGCCCGGCAAAATCGTAAAAAGAAAAAAAACCAACGAAGCAACGCCAATCAGAACAAGAATGCCATAAGCAACTCTATTTATGAGGAAGCGCCACCACATGATTAATCAGAAAATTGGGCTGCTTGCGTGGGGAAATCGACCACCGACCACTTATTCCGAACGTATCCGTTTTCAAGCAAAATCAATCCGGGATTGCTCCGAACGATTGTTTTCAAATCAATATCATCGGCCATAAAAAACGGAATATCAATGGAATTGTTTTTGGTAAAAACGTTGATTTGGTTTGCAATCGATGCCGTAATTAAGTAAACAGGAATGGATTCGGATTCTGCTAGTTGAATGGTATTTTTGATGGCTAAGATTTGATTATTAGAAAGTTGATTGAGTGAATAGGATACGATTAACAAGCTTTTATCAGGAAAGCCTAAAACTTCGTTGGTGACTTCCTCTGAATCTAGATCGAATAACATGATACTTGCCGGAGGATTGGGATTGAATTCTCTTGAATCTTGAAATTCCCATTCAGCAAGCCATGCGGTATCTTGATAGGGATAATTGGGCGATAAAAACTCTTGCGTTTCTCCGGTGTGAATGTTTTTATAGCTTAGGTAAATGTCTATTGGCTTTTGATCTGGATTAAATATTTGATTTCCCTTTTTCCATGAACGAAAATCTACCAGTGGCAAATGTTTGAGATTGTAATAACTAAATGCAACAAATGCAAAATAAATTAGCAGAGCCCAAAGGAGATGTGTCTTGATTTTAATCGGCTTTCTAACTTCGAATAAAGCAATGACTAAGAATCCATCGATGACTAAGTTTTTATAAAACGTTTCCCAGTTTGTTAGAATCAAAGCGTCGCCAAAGCAACCGCAATCTGGAACCGGATTATACAAAGCATCGTAGAGTGTCACAAAAGTGAAAAACACCATCAGCAAAGCAGAGGCTCGCCAAGTGTATTTTGGTAAGAGATTGAAAAGTAAAAAAATACCCAAACTCAATTCAAAGGCAATCAATGCAAAAGCAAAAAATAAACTGAGCGAAAACAGAAAATCGAGTTGGTAGGCCAATAAATAATCTTCAATTTTATACGCCGTTCCGAGCGGATCAACACCTTTAACAAAACCTGAAAAGAGAAAGAGAATGGCAAGGAAAATCCGACTGACTTTACTAAATACTTGCATTGCTTTTTCTTTCATTTTGATTGAAAAGATAAATACTTGGATTCCTTTTATTGGATTCGCATGAATTTTTTCAGTGCCACAACTGATCCGCTTTGATCTTCAATTTGGATCAGATAAATTCCCGGAGCAAAAACATCGAGTTGAATCGTTTCGTGCAATTGGGATATCTTCTGTTGCAATAATAATTGTCCGCGGATATCAAAGATTCGCATTTTCTGATTCAAATAGTTTGACTCAAAATCGATGGATAATTTATTATTTGCAGGTTGTGGATATACTTTGATGGTTTGATTGTTAACGTCGAGCGGATCAATAGAAGCTGTTGCACTTCTGGCATAAACACGAACACTCAAATCTCTTTCTTTATCCAAAATATCGCTACCAACTGCATTCCAAGTTGTTCCATCGCTACTTATCCAACCAACACTAGACCGAATACTTGGTTCTGCATAATCTGCAATTGCTTTTTCGAACGGAATAGGATAGGTGTAAAAAGGAGTGTGATATTGCACTTCAACGTAGAAAGTTTGATTGGCTTCCAGCTCAATCTCACTAATTAAATCCAAGCGGTGGTAACCAGAATAGGTACAAGTAACAAATTCGGTACTTCCCAAAAGTCCACTTAAGATATTTCCTGATTTTGTTTGGTAGATATTGGCTTTAATTACAGCTCCAGAGGCAGTGGCATAAGTTCCAACGGAAAGCAAGGATTGTTTTTCTCCGGTTGTGAATTTAATCAAAGCTTTGGCATAATCATTTCCGTAACCGGTGCTGCTTAACCAGCCTAGCTCATCGTAAGCATGTAAAATATCTCCGTCGTTTCTGCTTTCTACACCCTGAAAAGAAGTGACCGATGAATTTGTTTTAGAATCTTGGTAAGCAATGTAGAAAAAACCGTTTTCGCCCCAATCGGTTCCCCAGCTATTTTTTACAATCCAAGCACCTTTTCCTGCAGCAGTTGACTTGTTATCGTCCCAACCAACAAGTAAAACAGCATGATTCGTTTCTTCAGTTCCGCTGTAATAAAATGTCTTTGAGGAACTTGTATAGGCACTGCTTTGCCAACTCATATTTGTATATAAAGCGCCATAGTTTATAATGGCTTGCTTGATTACGTTTTGATCGTTCGGTAAAAAATTAACATCGTACACTCGAAACTGAGGTGTAGTAGTTAAATCGCAACCGGCATAATTGTCTGTGTTGTAAGGAACGTCATTTTCTAAAATGGGTCCGCTTCCGCGAGTTAAATAAGCGGCTGATTTATGTGAATTTCCCCCAGAACAAGCCATATCAGCTCCCATAATAAAACCATGACAAGTTCGGATGCTTTGTTCTGAAAAATCGTAAGTGCCAAAACCTTGTTTGAGTAAAGTTGATTCTAAGGAACCCAAGGTACCAAAAGTCCAGCAAGCACCACAATTCCCTTGGTCTTTGGCAACCGTTACCAGTCCCAAAGTACGTAAATCGTATACCGCATCAAAAGCGCTTGCCTTTTTTGAAGTTTCTGATAAAATCCATTCCTGACCTGGTATTACAGGGATAGGAATATCTCCTGTACTTTCTCCTGATTTAAATTGGAGATTGCTTCTCCATTTTATAAAATTCGGGTTTAAAGGAGCTTCAGTATCCACTTCCTGGGCGAAAATGGTGATAGTGACAAAAGACAGAATGAGAAGGAATAATTTGTTCATGCGCAAAAATATTTATTCTGATAATTTGATAAGTGCAAAAAGGGCGTAATTGATCATGTCTTGATAATTGGCGTTCAAACCTTCAGAAACCAATGTTTTTCCTTGATTATCTTCAATTTGCTTAACGCGAAGGATTTTCATTAAAATAATATCGTCTAAAGAGCTCACACGCATATTTCTCCATGCTTCGTTGTAATCGTGGTTTTTATTTTCCATCAAAGCCTGCGAGCTGTAAATGTGGTGATTATACAGCTTTTCGATTTGTTCATACGACATGTCGGAATTTTCAGAAACCCCATTTTCGAGCTGAATTAGTGCCATGATGGAGTAATTTACAATGCCGATAAATTCTTCTTCGATGCCTTCGTTTACTCTCGAAAGGCCTTTGGTTTGAATACTTCTTATCCGGTTAGCTTTGATATAGATCTGATCTGTTAAAGAGCTGGGCCTGAGAATACGCCAGGCGATTCCGTAATCTGTCATTTTCTTTAAAAATACACTGCGGCATTTTTCAATCGCTTCTTCGAATTGTTGTTTGGTTTTTGTCATAAACAATAATCTGTTATTTTTGCATTCAAATCGAATTAAATGTGGGGTAAAAATACATTTTTTTCCGCAAACGAAAGTCTTAATTGCCGTGGAAAACTTTTGGACTTGAAAGAACCAAAAATTATGGGAATTGTCAACCTGACTCCCAATTCTTTCTATGATGGTGGACAGAATCTTCTAAATGATTATTTTTTGGTTAAGGCAGAAGCTTTGGTAGCAAATGGAGCAAAAATACTCGATCTTGGTGCGGTCTCTACCAAACCCGGAAGCAAATTAATTAGTCCGAAAGAAGAATGGGAAATTTTGGAACGTCCATTAAGAATGCTTCGCGATCAGTTCCCGGATATTCTTTTTTCTGTGGACACCTACAATGCTTCAACAGCTCAAAAATCAGCAGATTATGGTGTAGAAATGATCAATGATATTTCGGGTGGAACAATTGATCCGGCCATCTTTGATGTGATTGCTAAAAATAAGTTGACCTATGTTTTGATGCACATGCATGGAGTTCCGGAATCGATGCAAAAATCACCAGCAAGTGGAAATATTTTAGAGATTATTAGCGTTTTTTTCGAACAACAACTTAATAAGCTACAGGAGAAGGGAGTCGGAAATATTGTGCTAGATCCGGGATTTGGGTTTGGAAAAACAATGGATCAAAATTATCAACTTCTAAAACATCTAGATGATATTCAGCAATTTAACTTGCCTATTTTGGCCGGAGTGTCGCGCAAATCAATGATATTTCGGTTTTTAAAAACAAATCCAGACAAAGCGCTGAATGGTACCACCGTATTAAATACCTTTGCACTGTTGAATGGAGCCAAAATCTTGCGTGTTCATGATGCCTCGGAAGCAAATGAAACGATCAAGCTCTTTTTGAAGTATAAGGAATTTTAATTGACAGCAATTAGCATGGTGGCATTTATACAAATAGGCTTTTTAGATTTACTGGATATTTTTCTGGTCGCTTTGCTGATCTACGAAATCTACCGATTAATCAGAGGTTCTGTTGCTATCAATTTGTTTATCGGAATTGCAAGTATTTATTTTGTTTGGAAATTGGTAGTTGCTCTAAAAATGGAACTTTTAAGTGAGATTTTAGGCGCTTTTATTGGGGTTGGTTTCATTGCTTTATTAATTGTATTTCAACCTGAAATCAGGCAGTTTTTGTTGTTTTTAGGTTCGCCTGCTTTTTTAGAATCGATGCCAAAACGAATTCGTTTTCTATTTGGGAAAATCAATCATGCTGAAAACCCATTGGATATTGATAAAATTATCATGGCCGTTAGACATCTTTCAGATAGTAAAACGGGAGCTTTGATTGTGATTGCCAAAAAGCATGATTTGAGACAAGTAGCAGATACGGGCGAAAAATTTACTTCGGATATTTCTTCGGATCTGATCGAAACCTTGTTTTTTAAAAACAGTCCATTGCACGATGGAGCTGTTCTTATTCGAGATAATAAAATTATTGCTGCTCGCTGTATTTTACCGGTAACCAGAAGTAAACGCATTGACGTATCTTCAGGATTGCGACATCGAGCTGCGGTAGGAATTACAGAGCAAACAGATGCTTTGGCATTGATTGTTTCAGAAGAAACCGGAAAAATTTCCTATTCAAAAAAAGGAGTAATTATCAATTCTGTGGCAGCACATCAGGTTCGTACTTTCTTGGAAAAAGAATTCGATAGTTAAAAGCTAGCCAACTCTACTAACCTTTTCTAATTTTTCACGATCGAGAATGGTTATTAAACCATGTTCCATTTTAATGATTTTATCGTCGCGAAAAACTTTTAAAATTCGCACAACGCTCATCGAACTCATGTTGGTGAATTCAGCAAAATCTCTTCGCGATAGCGGAACCTCAAATTGATTCGATTCCAACACCTTATCGGCTAATAATAAAATCGCGTGAGCAATCCGTCCGTGCAGTTGTTTGTAGTTATTCTGAATATGAAAATCAATGATCTTGCTCGATTGCTCGTTGATCGACTTGATGACATTCACAGCAAAGTTTCCGTTGTCGTTGAGTAGTTTTTCAAAAAGTCGAATATCAATCGAACAAAGTTCGCAATCGGTAACGGCAGCAATGGAATATTGAACAATACTTGCATTGAAAATATCTGCCAAACCAATGAGCTGGCCGGGTTTTTTAAAGTCGACAATACTTACATTTTCGGCGTGGTCAAATTCTTTATAAACTTTGGCAATACCTTTTTTAACAAAAAGAATGCTGGAAACAAAAGTTCCTTGCTTTCTAATGATTTCCCCTTTTTTATATCGTATGCTTACTTTTGATTCAGTTACTTCGGCTAATTCGCTCTTTGATAAATGGTTAAAACATTCTGCTTTATTTGCACAATCTAAACAGTGCATCAGTTTATCTGCATTTTCCATTTTATTCGATGTTATTTTTTGCAAACTTACATATTTGCTTTTAGTTCCCACTAATAAAAACTGATATATATCAATATTTGAATAAACCTGTATTGTAAAAAATGAATCACTTGATCTCATAAAATGGCACAGAAGTAAATTCATTAATCACTATTTTATTATGCAAAACAAGTTTCATTCGTTCTGCTTTTAATTGGTAGCCCCAGTCAATAGGAATAGCTTTGTCCATCATAAAAGAAGCTATTCTTAAACATTAATTTCACAATATATGAAGTGGAAAAATTATCTAATCATGTTCATCATGCTCTTTGTAGTCTGGTTGTTATTAAACAATTCAGTTAAAACAGAGATTGTGTTAGTTGGTATTGGATTAAGCTTGGTATTGCCATTGCTTTTGTGCGGAAAGTGCGAAGTGTTTACAAATCTAAGTTTATCACCAAAAGCCATCTTGTATTCTTTCATGTTTTTATTCACCTTTCTTACGGAGTTGTTTAAAGCAAATTTCGATGTTGCACGAAGAGTCATTTCGCCAAGTTTGCCTATCAATCCGGGTATTGTAGAAGTAAAAACAAGACTTAAATCTAAAATTGGTCGAGTTATTCTAGCCGATTCAATCACTTTAACTCCGGGAACTTTTACTCTCGAGTTAGAAGGCGATTCGTTATTCATTCATTGGATTGATGTTCAATCCACAGATGTGAAAGAAAACACTCGATTAATCGTTGAAAAATTTGAAAAATATCTGGAGGTAATGTATGGTTAATATTTTGCTCACCATTGCAGTATCAATTACCCTATTGAGTATTGTCATCACGATGGTAAGGTTTATTAAAGGGCCAACAAATGTAGATCGAATTATTGCGTTCGATGTCATGTCGGTTTCAAGTATTGCACTTATTGCATTTATTGCTGTTCTAAGTAATCGCATCATCTATATGGATGTTGCATTAGTTTACGGAATCTTAGGATTTCTAGGCGTAATTGTAGTAGCTCGGTATTTAGAACGAGGGTTATAAATAAATCATTTAATGTGGAAGATCTGATTCAGAAATTCCGTTTTTAAACGAAAAAATATGGATAATAATTTAATGGAAATAATCGGTGGAGCAATCGCTATCGGAGGTTCAATTTTCCTTTTGCTAGGATCAATTGGAATCATTCGTATGCCGGATGTTTATAACCGTATTCAAGCAGGAACCAAAGCCAGCACACTAGGTACAATGTTATCACTTGTTGGTTTGTTCTTTATCTTTCCAGGATGGTTTGGTAAATTTATGGTGTTGATCCTTTTTGTTTTGATTACCAACCCTGTTTCTTCTCATACTTTGGCAAGAGCTGCTTACTTTATTAAAGTGCCGCTCACTAAAATTACGAAAGTTGATAAACTGAAAGAACACCTGACTATTGATGAATCGAGAAGAGCACATCTTCGGAAAGTAAAAATTAATAAAGAAGGAGAGTAGTATGTTTATCGCAATTGCTATAGTAATAGGCGTGGCTAGTTTGATTGGCGGATACATTGCCATTCACCACGAAAAATTATCGGTTGCCGTGATTGCTTCCGGTTTGGTTAGTTTATTCGCTTCTATCATTTTCCTTCTTCTTGCTGCTCCCGATGTAGCAATGACAGAAGCTTCTATTGGAAGTGGTTTAACTACCTTGATATTCTTTTATGTGTTAAATAAAATCAGACAAAGAAATGATTAAGAAAATTTTAATTATTGGTGTATTGGCTGTAGTCGGACTGATCTTTTTTGATTTGTTTAATGCTTATCAAGGAAACGAAAGCTTAAGTAAAACAGCTAATTATTATGCTGAAAATGGAGCAAGTCAAGTAGGTGCAGCCAACTTGGTAACGGCAATTGTTGTTACGTACAGGGGGTTAGATACCTTAGGCGAAGTAACAATTTTGTTCTTAACTGCTGCTATTATCAGTTTCATTCTAAAATTCCGTGAAGAAGATTTTATGCCAAATCGTTCGGTACGTGTTACAAGTGAGTTGCTCGATTCTGCTGCTCAAGTAATTGTTCCGGTAATTTTTATGGTTGGGGTGTATATCTTCATGAATGGTCACTTAACTCCCGGTGGAGGTTTTCAAGGAGGTGCAGTAATAGCTTCCGGTGTGCTTTTAATGATTATGGCCAATCCAAACTTTGGTGTTAGTCATAAAGTTATTGCGGTTGTTGAATCTATTTCCGGAATTGCTTTTGTTCTTATTGGCGTTTTGGGAATTGTTTTAGCAGGAGGATTCCTCGATAATACTCTTTTACCACTTGGAAAACTGGGCGATTTGTTCAGTGCTGGCGTTATACCTGTTATCTACACATTCGTCGGGCTCAAAGTAGGTGCAGAACTTTCCAATATCATTGGAACGATCTCTCACGTTCAAAACGAAAAAAATTAAATTATGGAATATATCATTATTTCGACAGGATTTGCCTTGATGTTATTAGGTCTGTGGGGAATTTTGAGCCAAAAGAATTTGATCAAAATTATTCTTGGCTTTACTATTTTCAATACTGGAATTAACATCGTAATGGTAAGCATCGGATACGTGCGTGGAAAAGCCGCTCCGATTTTAGATGTAATTAAGCCTTCAGAAGCTGCCAGCAAAATTGTTGATCCAATTCCTCAAGCATTGGTACTTACTGCCATTGTTATTGGTCTTGGAGTAACTGCTTTAATGTTGGTTTATGTGCTTAAGCTGCATCGTGAGAAAAATTCATTGGATATAAACAGTTTTAAAGATTTAAAATGGTAGGACCGATTTATATTATTGCCGTTGCCTTAGGGATCGCCTTTTTTATGGGTTTGTTCGGAAAGTCGTTGAAAAACCTTTCTGAATGGGCCATGTTAGCTGGATTAGGCTTTATGACTTACGTATCGGGTCAGTGGTTGCTCGAGTTTATGAGCAACAACAGGGCCGTAGAAACTATTTTTACTGCCGGATTTAAACCGCCTTATTCCATTAATTTACAAATGGGAAGTATCGAAGCATTCTTTACATTTATAATTAATGTAGTTGGTTTCCTTGGTGCAATGTACTTGTTTAAAGATTTGAAAAAAACAGGTCCAAATGCCATGATGGTTTATTTGGTTTTCATTATGAGCCTGAATGTGGTAGTGATGACACGAGATATGTTCAACCTTTTTGTTTTCCTCGAAGTAGGAAGCATTGCTACTGCAGGTTTGATTTTGCTTACCAAAAGTGGCGAAGCATTACAAGCAGGTATGAAATATCTGATTGCTACCGGAATTATTTCTGGAGTACTTTTAATTGGAATCATTTTCGCCTATTATTTTAGCGGATCATTAAACATCGATGATTTATTAGCCGCAAATATGGGTGCATCAAAAACAACCGTTATCGCTGTGTTTTTGATTTATGTTTCGATTATTTTAGAATTAAAACCTTTCCCTGCCAATGGATGGGGAATTGATGTATACACAGCTGCCAATCCCGGAATTGGAGCTTTGGTTTCTGCAGCTACTGCATCTGCCGGTTTTTACGTGCTTTATAAATTACTTCCTTTAGGCGGAGCCGAATGGTTAAATTATATTGCAGTAATTGGTGGAATTACCTTTGTCGGTTCCAATTTAATGGGAACAAAACAAGACAGACCAAATCGTTTGTTGGGTTATTCTTCCATCGGACAAATTGGATTGCTCATGATGATTCTTGGTTTGAGCGATATTCTTGGCGAAAAAATGATGATCATCGCCTTTGGTATTCTAATCAGTCATTACGCTGCTAAAGCTGGTTTGTTTTGGTTATCAGGATTGATCCAAGCAAAAGATATCAAAGGTTGGGCTGCTTTGCGCAAATCACCCTTCTTGTTGTTCTTATTCGGTACTTTTGTTTTTGCATTGATCGGTTTTCCTCCATTTCCTAGTTTCTTCGGAAAATGGGAATTGATTACCACTCTAGCCGCAAACGGTCAGTGGGCTTGGATGGTAACTATTCTAGCGGGATCGTTCATCGAAGGAATTTATCTTTTCCGTTGGTTGGGATACGCCATTAAATTAGATCACGAAGATTTACCCGATTTTAAAATCGAATGGAATAAAATCTTCCCAATCTGGATCATGGCCATTGTGCTTTATGCAGTTGGTGTTTATGTTACTCCAATGGTCGAAGGCGGAATGTTTATCAATTATCTTCCTTTAATGTTTGTCTTGTTTTTGTTTGCCATCGATTTCTTACCGGTTTACATCAAAAATACAATTTCAATCGGAGGAATTATTTGGTATATGTTCCATATTTATCCTGTGCTCGAAGGTGATTTATTACGCTTAATCTTTGCCGGAATATTCTTGGTTGGCGGCGTACTCACTTTAATGGCTGGATATAGCAAAAAAGGAACACGTAAAGGTTTTTATCCAATGGCTATGATGATGTTTGCCGGATTAATTGGGATCATCGAAGCTAGCACTTTAATCGAGTTTTTCTTCTCTTGGGAATTAATGACCGCTGGTTCTTACTTCCTAATCATTCGCGGAAAACGTTCCATGCCTCATGGTTATAGTTATATGTTATTCTCCATAGGAGGAGCTTACGCAATATTGTTTGGATTTGCTTTGGCTTTTGCCAGTAACTTCGATACTTCTTTAGCTGCATTAGGAAGCATTAACTTATTGCCAACACTCGCTTATACGCTTTTAGCAGTTGGATTTATGACTAAAACGGCATCTTTAGGTTTGCATATTTGGTTGCCAGGTGCGCATGGCGAGGCTGAATCAGATGTTTCTCCAATGGTTTCAGCAATCTTATTAAAAGCCGGAGTTTTTGGGTTGATGATTCTATTCTTGTATATGGATAGAACCAGCGTTGGTGCTACTAACTTATTGTACGTTCTTGGTTGGGTTGGTGCGTTAACCACTTTGATGGGAAATATGAGTGCTGCATTCCAAGAAGACGCAAAACGTTTATTAGCGTACTCTTCCGTGGCTCAATTAGGTTATATTTTATTCGCGATTTCTATCATGTCTCAATTGGGTTGGTTAGCCGGATTTACATACACAATCAATCACTTTATGTTCAAAGCAATTCTGTTCCTTGTAGTAGGTGGTATTGTTGCAAAATTAGGTACTCATTATATGTACGAAATGGGTGGAATGATTAAAAAAATGCCGTTCTCTTTTATTGCTGTTCTAGTTTCAATCATTGTGATTGGCGGGATTCCTCCATTGAGTGGTTTTGCCGGAAAATGGTTGTTTTATAACGCTGTAATCGAAAAAGGCTGGTATTTCCAAGGAGCGATTATTTTCTTTGCCGGAATCATTGCGTTTCTGTATTTATTCAAATTGATTCATTCCATTTTCTTAGGTCAACTGAAAGATAACCACCGGAACATAAAAGAGATCAGTGCTTGGATTTTAGTGCCATCTTATATCTTGATTATAGGCATCATGATTTTCTCAGCATTCCCACAATATATTTTACAACCTATCGGCGATATGTTAGCGCCTTATTTCTCAACAGAAACGCTTGTTTGGGAAGGTACAAAAGCAACTACTAGTCTTGGTTATTGGGATGGTACAACCATTATGATTGTTGTAGCTACTGCATTTTTATTGTTATTAGCATGGTTGCTCGCTTTGAGCTCAAAAACGAAGAAAATTGAGCAATTCAATATCGTTTTTGCTGCTGAACGTCCATTCAGACCTGAAACAACACACGTTTCGTACAATATTTATGCAGGTTACAAAAAAGCTCTTGGCTTTTTGATAACACCTTTGGTAACTGCATTTTGGGAGAGCATGAGCAATCTGGTATTGGAGTTTGCAAACTGGTTAAGAAGAATTTATGGTGGAAGTATGCAAAATTATGCCATCCACGTGGTTCTTTTCATCGTCGTATTTTACTTAATTGCTTTAGGAGGATTATAAGATGGATTATAGCATAACAAAATTTTTATGGACCCTTTTGGGTTTATTTATCGTAACCAACTGGGGAATGCTGATGAGCTCCACCATGCGTCGAATTGGCGCAAGAGTTTCGGGTCGTATTGGTATTCCATGGTATCAACCTTGGGTCGACTTGGTAAAGTTGTACTCTTTGAGAACCCAACTTACTCATGGAACCATGTTCTATATCGGACCTGTTTTTCGCTTGATGGGCGGTGTTGGAATGTTCTTATTTCTACCGATGGTTTTCGGAAATCCAATCTGGTCGAATTATAGTTTTTCAGGTGATTTAGTTCTCATCCTTTATTTCCAATTTTTCGGAATGCTGGGAATGGCACTTGGCGCTGGCGAAGGTGGCCAACCTTATTCCGCAATTGGTATTAGTCGTGGTTTATCACAATTTACTACCATCGAAGTTCCAATGACCTTGGCCGTCATTTCTATCGCAATACAATATCATACCTTATCGATTTCTGAAATTGTGGCTGCTCAACAAGGTGGAATTACAACTTGGACTTTATGGACAAACCCATTGGCAACGGCAGCTGCTATGCTAAGTTTGCTTGGAGCTTTTGGCCATTCACCATTTAATTTAGTAAAAGCACCAAATGAAATTCCAATAGGTCCTCCTACGGAGTTTCACGGTACTTTCTTAGGTGTGCTTAGAACAAACAGTGCCATTTTGCATGTGGCTGAAGCTGCTTTATTTATGAACCTTTTCTTTGGTGGTGCAACCTCTTGGTTTGAATTGATTATTAAAACATTCCTGATCTATTTCTGGTCGGTATTTGTTGGAACCGTTTTTCCACGCTTTCGTATTGAACAAAGTGTGCGTTGGTTCCTCAAAGTCCCCACAATTATCGGAATATTGGCCATCATAATATTTTTATAGTTATGGAGAAAGATATGAATAAACATAAATTCGAGGACTTGGATGTAGATAAATTCCTAGCTCCTGAAAATCAAAAACGTTCGGTTATAGCTCCTGATGGAAGCATCGTAGAAGTAGATCCTTTAAAAGACTATTTCTGTCAAGATCGTCCGGAAGTTTTAAAACCTAAAAATGGTCCGGTTGAGAAATTCTTAAACTGGGCTCGCGCCGAAAGTCTATGGGTGCTTGGCTTTGGAACCGGTTGTGGTAGTATTGAGATTCCGCCTTTGGTAACTCCACGTTTCGATATGTATCGTTATGGTGTTCAAATGCGGCCAACGCCTCGCCAGTCAAATGTTTTTATTATTTCCGGTTATTTATCCGTAAAAACACTCAAGCGTGCCATCCGTTCTTACGAGCAAATGCCAAGTCCAAAGTATATCATCGCTCTAGGTAGTTGTACAATCAATGGCGGAATGTATTGGGATAGTTACAATACCATCAATCGTCTAGATCATTACATGCCCGTTGATGTGTATATTGCTGGATGTATGCCTCGCCCGGAAGCCTTATTAGCCGGATTCGGAAAGCTTAAAGAGTTAATCAAAGCAGGCAAAGCCGAAAAAGCGAATGAATATGCCGAGAATTTCGATTGGTACAAAGCCAATCAAAAGAAAATAATCAAGGATTGGAATATGCCGGATTATAACTGGTAAAAGAAAACAAGTATGAAAGATTTAATTAAAGATATAGAAAGCCGCTTCGAAGTTTCGGATTATATCCAGAAACTCGATCACTTGGCTTTTGTCACTGTTGAAAAAGAGCAGGCGATTGCTTTGGTGACTTATTTGCGTGATTATCGCAAATTTACCAGCTTAACGCTTTTAACAGCTGTTGACTGGCTTGAAGATGGAGTATTTCAACTAACTTACTTGTTGAACAATCCTTCTGAGCTAACAGAAATTGGTGTTCGTGTGATGATAGATCGCGAAAATGCAAGCATGGAATCGGCGCACCATTTATGGGAGAATATGATGACTTATCAGCGCGAATTGCGCGAGATGTTCGGTATTGATTTTCCTGGAAGTCCTCGTATAAACGAAGATTTTATCCTCGAAGGCTGGGGTGATTTACCTCCTTATCGCCGCGATTTTGATACCAAGGTGTATTCGGAAGAAACCTATTTCCCACGGCCAGGTCGTCAATCGAACGATCCTGCAACTTATATGAAATCAAAAATGTACCCTAACGAATAAGGAGAGAACGATGGATTTAAAAAAATTATTTCAGATGAATCCCGATAGGAGTTTATATCCTGAAATGGGAGAAGACGGAAAACCCATCATCGATTTGAGTTCACACAAATTTTTAAAAATTTGGCAAGGTCCTCAACACCCTGGTGTTACGGGTAATATGTCGTTGGAACTAACGGTTAATGGCGACGAAATTGTAGAATCAAAAACCCATGTGGGCTATTTGCACCGTGGCTTCGAAAAATTAATGGAACGCCGGAAGTTTATTCAGTGTTTCCCAACTTGTATTCGTATGTGTGTGGCTGAGCCGGATCCAAATGAATACATATTATCTTCATGTATCGAAGACCTTGCTGGAATTGAAGTTCCGGAAATGGCACAATGGTTAAGAACATTGGCTTTGGAAATGGCTCGTTTACAAGTTTTGTTGCGTGGTGTTCCTGGTCAAGGTGGTACTTTTGCGCTCGGTTTAGGATACCAGTGGGGAAACTATATTCGAGATTTGATCTTAGATCGATTCGAAGAGTTAACTGGCGGACGTGTGTACCACATGTATATTCTTCCTGGTGGTGTTCGCGGTTTATTGCCAGATGGTTTTAAAAAACGCATGGAAGAAAATTTAAAATTGGTTGATGAGTTTGTGAAAAACATCGACGATTTGATGTACAACAATGCCGTTTTTAAACAACGTGCAAAAGGCTTAGCTGTTATTCCTAAAGAATGGATAGATACCTATGGAGTTTATGGACCTGCTGCTCGTGCTGCTGGAGTGATGCGCGACGTTCGTAAAACTCATCCTTACTTAAAATATGCTGAACTGGACTTCGAACCTTATACCACTACTGAATCAGATGTGTATGCTAGAAGTCGTGTACGTTGGTACGATTTGCAAATGACCGTAGATTTGATTCGTCAGATCATGGCTAAAATGCCGGAAAAAGGCGAAATCAAAGCAGAAACGCCAAATGTAATGCACTGGCGTATTCCAAAAGGAGAGACCTATCAAAAATGCGAAAGCTCTCGTGGAGAATATGGTATGTATATGGTTACGGATGGTAGTGATATGCCACGTCGGGTTAACCTGAAAGGACCTAGCTATACACATGCCAATGCCTTATTAGATAAATTGTTGATCAATGCAAATATTGCTGATACAGCTGCTATTATGGTTTCTTTGGCTACTTGTCCACCAGAAATTGAGAGATAGTGTTAATGTTTGATTTAAAAAGTATTTGAAATGAATATAAAAGATGTTTTAAGTCCGTTTACCGCCTGGAAAAGGGTTGCTAAAGAGCCGGTTACTGTTCGTGACCCATTTAACGACCGTCCGGGAGCTGATCGCTATCGTGGTTTTCATAAAAACGATGTGAATGCCTGTATTGGTTGCGGTACTTGCGAAGATATTTGCGAAAACGAAGCCATCGATTTGGTCCCTTTCAAAGATCCAATCAGTGGTGATAGCGGGTTACGTCCTCGTGTTGACTACGGCCGTTGCTGCTGGTGTGCTCTTTGTGTAGATGTTTGTACAACCAATTCTTTGAGTTTGTCAAATGAATATACATGGATTGCAACGGATCCAGAAGAATTTCGCTATACACCTGGTGTTGATAAAAAAGATTGGGATGATAACGAAAAAGGCTGGAAAAAACCGGAAGGAAATTACGAATTCTATAGCTTGAAAAGAATAGATATGGAACACCTTCATCCCGAAGAAAGAAGCGATTCTTTTATCGAAATGGTGAAAGGTTATTCCAAAGAACAAGC
>JAFGAK010000036.1 GCA_016933745.1 Bacteroidales bacterium | reverse complement strand
GAGCCACTCACATTGGTTCGTTCACCAATATTTACAAAGTTTACTTCTTTACTAATTTTAAGTGGTTCTAATCCACTCAAGCGAGTTGCAGTTTCGTGTGCGGGTATTTTCCGAATGTTTGCTTTTTCTGCGATCTTAGCCATTTCGCGAATATGATCGGGAGTCGTTCCGCAGCAGCCTCCAACAATATTTGCAAAATCGTGGTTGAGGAAATCATGAATGTGAGTCCCCATCTTTTCGGGACTTTCGTCGTATTCTCCAAACTGATTTGGCAAACCTGCATTGGGATGAACGCTTACATAAAATGGCGATTTTTCAGAAAGTTCTTTGATGTATGGACGAAGTTGTTCTGCGCCAAGTGCGCAATTCAATCCAATGCTTAACAGCTCAATATGTGAAACGGAATTGAGAAAAGCTTCTAAGGTTTGTCCGGAAAGTGTCCGACCACTTGCATCGGTGATGGTTCCTGAAACCATCACAGGTAGTTTCTTTTCTTCTTTTTCAAACAATTCTTCTAATGCAAAAAGAGCTGCTTTGGCATTTAAAGTATCAAAAATAGTTTCTACCAACAACACATCTACCTTCCCATCAAACAGTGCTTTGGCTTGTTGAAAATAGGCATTCTTTAACTCGTCAAAATACACAGCTCGGTAGCCCGGATCGTTTACATCCGGAGAAAGTGAAGTGGTTTTATTGGTTGGACCTAAAACTCCTGCTACAAAACGAGGTTTTTCAGGATTTAAAAGGCTGAATTTATCGGCTGCTTTGCGCGCCAATTGAGCGGAAGCGAAATTTATTTCATACACCAAATCTTCCATTTGATAATCGGCCAAAGAAATGCTGGTGGCATTAAAAGTATTGGTTTCGATGATATCGGCTCCTGCCGCTAAATATTCATCGTGAATTTCTTGAATAATCGCAGGTTGAGTAATGGAAAGTAGGTCGTTATTCCCTTTTACGTTCACCGGCCAATTGGCAAAACGCGTGGATCTAAAATCTTCTTCATTCAGATGATGGTTTTGGATCATGGTTCCCATGGCTCCGTCTAGCACCAATACGCGTTTTTTTAATTCGTTTTTTATGTTGATCATGGTTTGTAATACTCCGTGTTTCTTTTTAATTCTTACTAAGATTGGGTAAATAAGCTCAAGATAAATAAGCTGCTGTTTATGCGTAAAGTACTAATTTACAGGTTAAAATAGCCTTTACGCTAGCGCATGCACATAAAATGATGCCAGAGATATTTGTACTTAATTGTTGTTTTTGTTGTCATATTGTATTTCCCATTTATAAGCATCCAGCTCTTTTTGCTGAATCTAGGTATTGGCACCTTTCCCTTGGGCAGGTTGCCAGAGTTTCATGGAGCCTAGTCTCTTCGCTCTTCTTTATAAATCAAATACACCAACTTGGTAGGAATACTTGAATTCTGCGGCAAAGATAAAAGAATTTTTTTAGACTGATCGATATTTTGATAAGCTTAAAAACAAAGTCGACCTTCGAGTGTTTCGGGTTTTTGAGATTGAATTGATTGAGATTTAAGTAGAACGCGAGTTTTTAATAAAAGGAATGCAGTGTTCGCAAAATTGAAAGGACTAAATGAACTCGGCAATATACAAAGTGCGAATAATCAATACAATACCGAAAAGGACCAAGCTTATTCCGGCAACACGATTTACAATTTGAAGAAAATGAGCAGTAATGTGTTTTTTTATCCGCGAGGCTAAATAAACTTTCAAAACATCAGATAGAAAAACTACAGATAATGTTCCACTGAAAAACAGAATCATTTCGTTGGTTTCTTTCATAAACGGAGCGGCAATACCTAAAACAACGGTAGGCCAAAAAACCCAAACAAAAGGGTTGGCAAAATTGAGGAAAAAGCCTTTGAAAATAAATGTAAGAAATCCGGGTTCTTTAACCGTTGTATCTTGCTTTTCAGCAATTATTTCTGATTTATGTCGAAAACTAACCAAGCCGAAAATAATTAAGAGAAATCCTCCAATAACGCCAAGTAATTGGTATTTCTGAACATTGTGCATGATGGTACTTGCTCCTAAAATAGAGATACTTACCAGAACCAAATCATTCAGAAAAATACCAATAGCCAAGAAAAAGCCTTTGTTAAAACCGCGGTATATTCCGGTTTGCAACAAAGCGAAAAAAGTGGGTCCGAATCCAAATAGAAAAGCGAGGGTTATTCCAAGAATTATTCCTTCAAACAAAGAATGCATTAGTTTATTTTTTGCGTTTTTACAAAGTTTTCCCACTCGTCAATACGTCCGTTTTTTAGAACGCGAGGGAATTTATTGGCGCTGCCCACTTTGCCTTTCATTTCCATGTAAGAGAGAAAAACCTTCGGGGAAACAATTTTGACAAAAACATTGGAAACGGCTTCCATTCGTTCCACGCGGTAATCGTCGTTGAGATTTTTTAAATAGCTATCAATGCGTGAGGCTGCTTCTTCTGGTTGAATGGAATCGGTTGTTCCTAAGTACCACTGATGCGCAAAACGTCCTTGATAACGGAAAGCATATACGGTAAACTCATTGATTTCGACACCCAAATCATTTTGTAATAATTCAATGGCTCTATTCATGTTTTCTTGCGATAAATGTTCTCCGCAAATACTAAGAAACAGTTTTGTTCTTCCTGTAATTGCAATTTCAGCAAACTTTTTATCCAAGATCTTAATCGTATCGCCAATCAGGTATCGCCAAGTTCCGGCGTTCGTAGTGAGTAATAGAGCATATTCTTTTTGCTCCTCGGCTTCGCTGAAAGTGAGTGTTTTTGGGTTTTCTTTTAAATTACCTTCGTCATCAAAATTTTCCGAGTTGAAAGGAACAAATTCAAAAAACACGCCATTGTCCATAATCATGTCCATGCCAACGCTGTCTTTTCTGTTTTGAAAAGCAACAAATCCTTC
>JAFGAK010000368.1 GCA_016933745.1 Bacteroidales bacterium | reverse complement strand
GATTACGCTTTTGCCATCAAAGAAATGGATTTGGATAGTCTTCAATATAAAACAGAAAATTTTGAGTTAGATGATATCGCCAATGCATACAGTGTTCAGCTTTTTCCGCATGCTTTTGTACCACGACCAGAGTTTCTATATCTAGCTTTTCCAACGAGTAATCCTATTTTAAAACAAATGATTTGGCCAATCAGTTTGGCATTTATTTTTACTCTTTTGCTTTTGCTTAGTTTAATTTTAATTATCAACAGTTTATTGCATCACAAAAAACTTTCGGCTATTAAAACGGATTTTATCAATAACATGACACACGAATTCAAAACGCCAATTGCAACCATTCAATTAGCAACAGATTCGGTGATGAGCGATAAAATTATTACGCAGCCTGAAAAAATAAGCTATTTCATGGGACTGATTAAAGGCGAAAATAAGCGCATGAACGATTTAGTAGAACGCATTTTACAAATGGCTCAATTGGAGAAAAAAACCTTCGATTTATTGAAATCAGAGGTGGACGCGCATCAATTGTTAGAAGCTGTTGTGGAGAATTCTGATTTAAAAATAAAAGAAGCTCAAGGCGAAATTAAACTGAATTTAAAAGCTGCTAAATGCAATCTGCATGCCGACGAAGTGCATCTAACCAATGTGTTTTTTAATTTGATTGATAATGCAATAAAATACAAAAGTCAGCATTTACACCTCGAAATTAGTACCGAAATCAAAGGGAAATTTCTATCTATCTTATTCAAAGACAATGGAATTGGAATGGACAAAGATACATTGGCTCATATTTTTGATAAGTTTTTCCGACTTACGGAAGGAAATATCCACACCGTAAAAGGCTATGGATTAGGACTTTCTTACGTGAAAGTAATTGTTGAAAAACATCACGGAACAATTCATGTTCAAAGTCAGCTTGGATTAGGAAGTCGTTTTGAATTGCTCCTACCTTTAAAAGATTAAATGCAATGAAAAGAAATGCAAGAATATTTTTAGTAGAAGACGATTTAAGTTTTGGTTCAGTTTTAAAAGCCTATTTAGAAATTCATGGATACGAATTGGAATGGGTAAATGATGGAAAAAACGCTCTGCCTATGCTGCAAAAATCGAGCTTTGATTTGTGCATCTTGGATGTAATGTTGCCTCATGTTGATGGTTTTCAGTTGGCAGAACAAATAAAAAAAATGCATCCGGAACTCCCTTTTATCTTCATGACAGCTAAAACCTTAAAAGAAGATGAAATAAAAGGATATCGATTGGGAGCAGATGATTATATCAAAAAACCTTTCGATTCTGAAATCCTTTTGCTCAAACTACAAGCAATTTTAAACAGGAACACTGATTTTAGCAATGGTCTTCAGAAATCTGATTTGAATATTGGATTGTTTCAACTGAATCCTGAATACAGAGAATTGACAAATACAGCAACAAATAGATCTCAAAAATTGAGTCCGAAAGAAGCCGAACTTATGATTTTACTGCTCGATTCAAAAGAAAAAGTATTGCCAAGAGACGAAGCTTTGAGGAAAATTTGGGGCGATGATAATTATTTTACCAAACGAAGTATGGATGTGTATATCACCAAACTTCGTAAGTTTTTAAAAGAAGATCCCCGTATCGAAATATTAAATATTCATGGTAGTGGTTTCCGATTGATTTGCAAAGAAACGTAGTATCTTTTGTATTTGCGATTTGTTCTTTTTGTTGTTGATTTCGAATTGGAATCTTACTTTTTTTTGTTCCAATGAGTCCCCCAATAATGCACCACTTAAACCACCAAAAAATAATCCTCTCCTAACATAACCTTTCTTACGGACGTTAATATGTTCAATATCAATGCTTTCAAAATGAATTATTGGATTGTTTTTTCCGTAAGTCAGGTCGGTTATTGTCAAATAATGAAAATTAATCTCTTTAACGTAACCACAAGTTTTACTCTCTTTTTTAATCACCCAAGTGACATATTCCGTTTTTTTAGCTTCCTTGTTTGAATCTTGAGACAAACCCTGGGTTCCAATTACAGAAATTAGAAAAACCCAAAAAATACTCAACCATTTAACTTGATATTCTTTTCTCATTTTTGTGCTATTAATTGGTCGCAAGTCTAATAAATTCATTTTTAAAAACAATTTTTGTCAAAATAGAAAGCTAATTTGGATGTGTTCTTTACATTTGCATAAAACCTAATTAACGATCTTATGAAAAACATTCTTCTATTTATTGGCTTTTTATTTGTCACAACTTTTTCTTTGTTTGCACAGAAAACAGAATTTTTAACCGTTGCTGAATCTTCTGATTACACGTTAACTTCAACTCATCGAGATGTTTTAAACTTCGTAAATAAAGCAGATAAAGATTCTCCTTTTTTACGCATCGAAACCATTGGTTACACCACCGAGGGTAAACCTTTGCCTTTATTGATCTTTGCAAATCCGATGATTAAATCGCCAAAAGATTTAGTAAACGATCCCCGACTGGTTGTTTATATTCAAGCCAATATTCATTCTGGCGAAGTGGAAGGAAAAGAAGCAACGCAAGCGCTTACCAGAGAATTAATCAAAAATCCAAACAGCGAAATTTTTAAAAATATCGTACTCTTAATCGTTCCGGATTTGAATGCAGATGGAAACGATAAAATGAGCGATCAAAATAGAACCAATCAAAATGGGCCAAAATCTGTAGGCGAAAGACATAACGGTCAGTTTTTGGATATCAATAGAGATGCCATGAAATTGGAAACACCGGAAATGCGTGCTGTTGTCGGGAAAATTTACAATGTCTGGGATCCTGCAATAGTGGTTGATATGCATACAACAAATGGCTCTTATCATGTTGAACCTGTTACATTTACTTGGCAAATGAATCCGAATGGAGATCGTGATTTAATTAATTATATGCGCGATAAAATGATGCCTTGGGTATCCAATACCCTTCGAGACAAATACCAAACGTTGAATTGTTTTTATGGAGAATTTGTGGATCGTGCCGACCGCTCCAAAGGTTGGATTTCTTACGCTTCAGAAGCTCGTTACATGACCAATTATGTTGGAGTGCGGAATCGACTTTCTATTTTGAATGAGAATTACGTGTATGCAGATTATAAATCTAGAGTGCTAGGTTCTTATAATCTTCTACTTTCCATTTTGGATTATGCAATCGATAATAAAGCGGAAATAAAGTCAATCTTAAATAAAGCAGATGAAAAAAGTCGTTCAATGGGCTCTTCAAAAGAAATAGATTCACTTGCAATTAAATACCAAGGACAACCTACACCGAAACCGGAAACAATTATGACCTATGAAGTGGAAGTGATTAAAGATGAAAACGGAAGAACTCGTTATCAGAAAACCGATAAACAAGTGGATGTAACAGTTCCTTATATCGCCGATTATTTTGCAACTGAGCAAATTTCCATTCCTTATGCGTATATTTTAAATATTGCCGATAAAAAATTAATTGAGACCATTATGCTGCATGGAATCGAATTAAATCAATTGAGTAAAGATACAGAACTGCAAGTGGAACGTTATCAAATTAAAAAACTAACGCCCGATTCCAGAATCAACCAAGGACACTATTTGAATAATATCGAAGGCGATTATGTGCAAGAAACTCGTGTGTTTAAAGAAGGTACTTATTATATCAAAAGTGGACAAAAATTGGGGAAACTAGCAGCGTATTTACTTGAACCTGAAACAGATGACGGATTATTGAAATGGAATTATTTTGATAGATATTTGGTTCCTCAATGGGGAAATACCTTTTTCCCTTATCCGGTTTATCGTTTAATAAAACCTACGGATTTATAAAATCCAAGAACAAAAAGCCATCGAATTAACACGTTGGCTTTTTTTATTCTTTCCGATAAACGTGCGTAACTCCCTGAATTTTTTTCAACTTTTCGATCAAGATTTCTAGGTGATCAATATCATGCACAAACACTTTAATCAAACCAGAAAACTCATTTCTTGTCGATTTAAATTTTGAGTTTATAATGTTGATACGTAAATCGTTGGAGATCACTTGTGTTATCTTATTTAATAAACCAACACCATCTGCACCTTCTATACTAATCGACGATTTAAAACTTAGTTTTTGTTTTTGAGTTTTCCACTGAGCCTGAATAAGTCGATAGGGAAAACGCTCTTTCATTTGAGGTGCATTCGGACAATTATTTCGATGAATTGTGATTCCTTTGGTTACGGTTACAAATCCAAAGATTGCATCGCCTGGAATTGGGTTACAGCATTTTGCAAATTTAAAATTGATTCGATCAATTTGATCAACCACCAAAATATCATCGCTTGTTGTCTTTTTATGTTGCTCTATTTCGTTGATAATTGCAGGTTGATTTTCTGTATTTATTAGTGCATCTTTCTCTGGATCAGATTGATTGTTAGCAAGTAATACTTTCTTAATATCCAATGGATCTAATTTTTCCAAAGAAACATTTAAGAATAAATCGTGGATTTGTTTGAATTTATAATGTTCAACCAAGCTCTTTATAACTTCCTGACTGAGTTCCATTTTCCAATTCTTAAACCTACGTTCTAGAATTTCTTTTCCACGCTTCACATCTAGCAATCGTTCTTCGTCGAGTGCTTTTTTTATTTTTAATTTGGTTCGATTAGAAACGACAAATTTCAACCAATCGATACTGGGTTTCTGACTTTTTGAAGTGATAATTTGCACCTGATCGCCGTTTTGAAGCACATACCTAATTGGAACTATTTTTCCGTTTACCAGTGCATTGGTGCAATGCGAACCAACGTCCGTGTGAATATTATAAGCAAAATCAAGGACTGTAGCACCCATCCCTAATTTCTTTAAATCACCTTGGGGAGTGAAAACAAATATTTCGTTGGCATAATTTTTTGCTGTTTCAAAACCAAAGGAACTACTGCTCAATCCGTCTTCCTGAATCGCCGTTTTAATTTGACTTAACCAATGATCGATGCCATCGCCTCCCTTTCCTCCTTTGTATTTCCAGTGAGCAGCTAAACCATTTTCTGCTTCATCGTCCATGCGAACAGTTCGAATCTGAACTTCAACGGAACGCTTGTTTTTAGCTTGTACTGTAACATGTAGCGACTCATAACCGGATGATTTCGGAACCGTAATCCAATCGCGCAATCGACTTAAATCGGGTTTGTAAATATTCGTAACAACCGAATAAGCATGCCAGCAATCAGCTTTTTCCATCTTC
>JAFGAK010000367.1 GCA_016933745.1 Bacteroidales bacterium | reverse complement strand
GAAATTGGCGCAGTAGAACTGACTTTTTTCAGCAGTTTCCCGAATTTCGAATTAAAAATCACGGATTTTACTTTAATAAACCCAACCTCCGGTTCTACAAATGATACACTTTTAAAATTAGCATCGCTCAACGCGATTGTAGATGCCAAATCGTGGTGGAAAAAAAAGGAATTCATCCTTCGTGGACTCGAGCTAAAAAATGGATCCGTATTTATTTTTTCGGATAGTTTGGGCAATACCAATTACGATATCACGCCTGCAGACACCATCTCCTCTTCGGAAACGGATGGTGAAACCGCATTGCCCTTTATCGATTTGCAAAATATCGAACTAAACAATGTGAACTTATCGTATCAGGATGAATCCTTAAAACTGAATACCGTTATACAGAAGATCCATGCCCAAATTGCAGGAACCTTTTATCAAGACCGTATTAACGCAAGTCTTAGCTTGAGCAATTCCATCGTTTCTTTGATGTATGAAAATGAAAAATATCTTCAAGAAGCATCAATTCAATTTAATATTCCGCTCGATTACATTCCTTCCACACAATTTCTAACACTCGATGAAGCAACAGCTTCTGTCAACGATTTGCAAATAATGCTGAACGGAAGTATAGAAAGCGACAGTCTCTTCGAAAATATATCAACCAATCTTGCTTATCAGTTTAGTTCTTGGCCCTTCAAGAATATACAAGCCTTGCTACCTCCTTCTTATGACTCTTATTTTGAAAAACTGGATATCGAAGGGCTCATTTCATCCGAAGGGAAAATTCATGGCGTTTACAACAACTCCTCGATGCCGCTGATGAACATCCATTTGCTTTTGGAAAAAGGCATGTTGAAATCAACTGATTTTCCCTTGCACTTACATGATATTTTTGGTGATTTAACGATTTATTCCGATTTGAATACGGATTCCATCTCTTTTGTGCAGATTAATCAATTTGAAGCAAAAACGCCTCAATCAACTTTTAGCACAAAAGGATTGATTAATCATTTATTTTCTGATACTTATTGCAATCTAACTAGCAATGCAAAACTCCAATTAGATGAGTTCAATCCATTGATTCCTGACAGCTTAAAAATGAGCGTTTCTGGGAAGGCGAATGGAAACATTCAATCCGTTTTTACCTTATCGCAATTAGAGAAAATAGAGTTGGAGAAAATAAAACTTTCCGGACTCGTTAACCTGACCGATTTTTCGTTCAGTTACGACAGTATTGCACTCCAAACAAATCAATCCAAAATAAACTTTTCCTT
The DNA here is from genome assembly GCA_016933745.1 of Bacteroidales bacterium. Lineage (GTDB taxonomy): Bacteria > Bacteroidota > Bacteroidia > Bacteroidales > UBA12170 > UBA12170. The sequence continues at coordinate 1,761 of JAFGAK010000367.1, read as the reverse complement.
ACCAAATCAAAAAGCAACATCGAAAGAAACAAGATTCGCATTTGTCAGTTTTGATATACAGAATTTAGAAGCAAGCAAATTGAATAGTTATGCAACAACATTACGAAACGCATTCATTTCGGTGGAAACTTCAGATGCAAGAGACACGGATAAAATCCCGCATTTAACCTGTTCATTTGCCCTAGAATCTTTAAGCGCTGAGCTCGACACACTAAGTCTGGCTTTAAGCAAACCAAACGGAAAAATCGCTCTTTCTCCAAGAACAGATAGGCTAGATCAGTTCCAAATTCAATTAAGCTATTCCAGCGAAGAATGGAACAGTTCCATCGGGCCAAATACAATGCAAATTAAAAACATACACCTCGATACTGAGCTTTTAAATGACAATACACAAGAAGATGTTTTCTTACAATGGGTTGCGAAAGGTTTTCTGGATATAAATCAAGGAAATATCGCTATTGCCGGTTATACACATCCAATCCAAATTCCTTCTGTTAAAATGGATTTCGAGCCGGAACATTTAAATATTAAAGAAGCCCAAATAGCGATTGATCGATCTGATTTTGAACTGAAGGGAAATTTAAATAATGTGCTTTCCTATTTTAGAGGCGATTCTCTTTTGCGGGGCAATTTCAATTTTAACTCCAACAAAACAGATCTCGCTCAATTAATGGCACTTACAAACGGGATTGGTAATGAAGAACAGGATGAAATTTCGAGTGATTCCTCTTATTCCGGTCCGTATATGGTTCCAAAAGGAATTGACCTATTGCTAAAAGCGAATATCAAAACCGCCACAATGGGCAAAGATTCGGCAACCAATATCCGAGGAAATGTACAAGTAAAGAACGGTATTTTATTGCTCGATGAACTAAAATTCAAAACTCCGGCAGCACGCATGCAGCTTACGGCCTTATATCGTACTCCGCGGAAAAATCATTTATTTCTTGGGATTGATTACCATATGATGGACGTAGAGATTGGTGAATTACTAACTATGATTCCAGATATCGACTCCTTAATGCCGATGCTTCGTTCTTTTGGTGGAAAAGGGGAATTCCATTTTGCCGGCGAAACCTACCTCGATTCGCTTTATAACATGAAAAAATCGACGCTAAGAGGCGCGTCGTCTATCAAAGGGAATAATTTAGTTTTGATGGATGGTGAAACCTTTAGCGAAATTGCAAAAACACTTAATTTCAGTAAGAAAACCATCAATATTGTCGATTCCTTATCGGCAGAATTCACGATTTTCCGCGACGAAATTGATGTTTATCCTTTCCTTTTGGTAATGGATAAATACAAAGCTGTAGTAGCCGGTCGACATAATTTTGATCTGAGTTTCAACTATCATATATCCGTGGTTGATAGTCCATTACCAATCAAACTAGGCGTAGATGTGAATGGAACTATTGATGATTTATCCTATAAATTAACCAAATGTAGATATGCAGAGTTTTATCGTCCTTCCGCACGACGCGTTGTGGAAAATCAACAATTGGCACTCCGAAAAATGATACGTACTGCATTAATGGAAAAAGTAAAAGAGTGATTCTAGATCAGTTCGAATAATTGATTTTTATCGGAATTAAAAGAAAACTAGGAAGATTGCATCAATTGAAGATCTTATTAGCTAGAAAACCAGTACTTTTACGATACCAAATTTAATCAAATGCAAAAAGTACTCTACACCTTTCTTTGTAGCATTTTCCTTGTTTCTTTGGGATATGGACAAGGAAATTTTCCGGAAAACGATCAACT
>JAFGAK010000366.1 GCA_016933745.1 Bacteroidales bacterium | reverse complement strand
GAAGATTTATACACGATAAAGCAATTGCTAGGGCATTCTTGTATTGAATCCACTGCGCGTTATTTGCGCCTAACCAACAACAAGATGCAATCGATTAAATCGCCCATTGAGGCTCTGAATATTTAGCTATGTGTAAATCTACCAGCAGAGCTAAAGGTTCTGCTGAGTTGGCTGATATTTTTAATTTATACGGCGACTCTTACATTGAGCAGAATAAGCTTTCTTTGGTACAGCACAAAGCTGTAAATGCTATTCGTAACTGTAGAACCGCTGCACTTGGAGGCAATGTACAACGTTGCCCTTGTTGCGGTGCTGAGATTATATCCTATAATTCTTGCCGCAATCGCCATTGTCCAAAGTGTCAGGCATTAGCCAAAGCAAAATGGTTAGAAGCTAGGCAGGCGGAGCTTTTGCCGATTGAATATTTTCATGTGGTTTTTACGATACCGCATGAACTTAATTTCATCGCTGGCTACAACCAAGATCTTATTTACAACATCTTATTTAAAGCCGCTTGGACAGCAATCAAAACGCTGGGTCTTGATAAAAAGAGATTGGGCGGGTTTATGGGTATGCTTGCTGCTTTGCATACTTGGGGACAAAATTTACTTCAACATATACATTTGCATTGCATTATTCCCGGTGGAGCATTAAACGACACAAGATGGATATCTTGTAAGCCTGGTTTTTTATTTCCAGTTAGAGTTATCTCCAAAATATTCAGAGCAACATTCGTTAGCTTGCTACGACAAGCATACCAAAACAACGAATTAAAAATGCAAGGAGTAATTGCTAATTTTGCTGATCCAAAAATATTCTTTAATTTACTGGATCAGCTGATGGAAAAAGATTGGTGTGTTCACTCAAAAAAACCTTTTAATGGTGCCAAAGGCGCGGTAGATTACCTCGCTAAATATGTATACAAAACGGCAATCTCGAATAATCGCATTTTATCTTGTAGTGATGGTAAAGTAAGTTTTAATTGGCGCGATTATTCCGACCATAACAAAACCAAAACCATGACCATAACCGCTGATGAGTTTATTCGCCGATTTTTAACACATATCTTGCCAGATGGTTTTATGCGCATTCGCTCGTTTGGATTTTTGGCAAACTCATGCAAAGCAAAAAGTATCCCACAGGTTATAAATCTTCTGAACCAAAACAATAACGTCCAAAGCACTCCTGTAAGAAAAAGGGAATCAGCGGCTGAATTAATGTTGCGGCTAACTGGTGTTGATATCAGTCTTTGTCCAAAGTGTAAAGTTGGACGCCTACAAAACATAAAAACCATTCCAAGTTTTACACAGCTCAAACAAAATAAATACCAAGATACTTCATGACTATCAGCTTATTGTTGAAAAATATTACCATGACAAAAAAAATTCTGAAAATTAGCGGAAGGACAACCCATGCGTATTTGTTCGAAAATCGAACAAATACGCATGATAATTTAGTTCATTTATGTAAGTTTATGAGAGTATCGGCTGGCTTTTTGTTAAACTACCAGCCATATATTAGTCAAAAATACATTCTAAGCTCCTATCCATTGAAAGCAATCCCCATAGCAGCATCATAAAGCGGTTTAGTCCAACTCGCCTTTTTTGCAATGCCACCCCACCAATGCAGTAACCCGCACCTATCATGTTGGCATTGCAAAAAAGGCGCTATTCATTTT
>JAFGAK010000365.1 GCA_016933745.1 Bacteroidales bacterium | reverse complement strand
TGCCGAATTACGACCAAATTACGAGTATTCTTACCCGCTGTATCCTTTAAAGGATGATACGTATCGAGTTGTTGGACAAGAACAAATTACTACGCCTGCGGGCACCTTCGACTGTACTGTTTTAGAGGTGATTTATGATTATGATATAGCAAAAAAGTTATGGATGATCAACGATAAAATTGGTGTTTATGCAAAAATTATCGAAGATAAACCCGGCTCTTTTGGTAAATACGCCATCTTTGAACTGCAAGAGATTATTAATAAATAGAATTTTATTCGACTTAAATAAATAACAAATGAAGAAATTTTTACACGTTCAAATTACTCTTTTTAGTTTCCTTTTGATGTTTGCTAGCACTTCTTTGGCTCAAACTTTTTGGGGAACAACACCAACTGACGGAAGCTTTGGTGGTGGAACCCTCTTTAGTTTCGATGCCAAAACAGACACCTATACCGATGAGTATTTCTTTAGAGGAAGTTCTGTTTATGATGCTTTTAACGTCTTTGAAGAAAGTCCCAATGTGTATATTGGCGTATGTAGTCGCTCCTACGAAGATGCAACGGATGCAGGCAATTCCATTTATCGCTACAACGCCATTTCCAACACAACAGAAATCATTTTTAATTATCCATACGACACCTACCACAGCTTCGCGATTGGAGACATGGCTTATATCGGAAATAATTCGATTATTGGATTAAGCAATGTGGATGATATTATTAAATTAACACGATACGATGTTTCTACGGATACCTATCAGGAGTTTGGAAGTTTTTCTTCGAAAAGCTATCCGGCCAATGGAGATTATTCTTATGGTACAAACGCATGTTATTTTACTGAAATAAGTGAATCGCTGGTTATTTTTAGCCTTCCCAAAGTACTTGGTGGAGAAAGTAGCTCAACCACTTTAGCTGGCCGCGATTTTTTTGGATACAATCCCCAAACCAACGAAATTGGCTTGCTATTTAATATTCCAAGCTCCGAGCCTTACTTTCCACGCGGACCATTTACTATCACTTCTGATGGCAAGATTTTTGCTCCCATGTCCGGAAGTATTTTGGAAATTAATTTAGCCGATTCTAGCTACCAACTCGAGTATGCATTTGCTAACGGCTACGTTATTGATGGGGAAATGATACAAGCAACTGACACTACTTTAGTCGGGCTAAAAAACGTTTCAGAATCTGGATATCTTTTTGAGTACGACTTTAAAAACAATGAATTGCTTACCGAAGAATATCTTTGGCAAAAAGCGCAGTTTAACGCTTTTGTTCAAAGAGGGGATTCCTTGTATTTTGGCGGTGATAACGATATGATTTACGCCTATAAAATTGGTTCTGGCGTTGCGCCTGTTGTTTCTTATACGCTTGAAAGTAAAAATCAAGGATACATCAATTATTTGGTTAACTCTTCTGATGAATCGTATATTCTTTCTTTTGCCGATGGGCTGCATAGCTATGTT
>JAFGAK010000364.1 GCA_016933745.1 Bacteroidales bacterium | reverse complement strand
TGCGAATATGGATAGCTTGAAAGCGAGCAGACAAACCTACGGCACTAAAAATGAGTTGAATTTAGAAGACCAATTATTTAAATACGGAGTCCGGTTAAACAGCAATTTGGTTCTCGATTTGAATGCCCGATCCATTCCAATTGTAACCGGAATGATGGGAAATCAACCACAACAAGAATTGCTCCCTTGGCTGTATTTTCCAATTCTAACACCGCAAACCAATCATCCAATTGTGCGCAATTTGAATTCAATCATGACTGAATTTGCATCTACCATCGATACTGTAGAAGTTCCAAATATTAAAAAAACGGTTCTATTGCAATCATCAATCTACACGCGCTTATTAAATTCTCCGGCAATTATTGATTTAGCTTTACTGGAACAACAACCCAACGCTTCAGATTATCAAACGCCACCACAAGCAATATCCGTATTACTCGAAGGCGAGTTTACGAGTTTGTATGCAAATAGAATTCCTCCAAAACTGAAAGAGAATTATACACTTCCACCCAAAAAAGACAAAAGCATTACAACAAGTATGGTTGTTTGCTCGGATGGAGATTTGATTAAGAATCAAATTCATTATACTCAAAATTATCCTCTACCTTTAGGTTACGACCAGTTCACAGGACAAAATTTTGGCAACAAAGATTTTATTGTTAACACGATGAGTTACTTAACGGAAACAAATAATTTAATTTCCATACGCTCACGCGAGTTAAAACTACGTTTATTGGATAAAAACAAAGTGGGAGAAAGCGCTTTCGCCATTCAAACCATCAATACCTTACTCCCTTTATTGCTAATCGCTTTTATGGGATTTGTATTTGCATTTCTTCGTAAAAGAAAATACACCGTTAAATAAAAAGCAATGTCGACAAAAACCAAACATCACTCAAAAATAAAATATTGGGCTTTTGGAATTTTGATTACATTTCTTATGGTCATTATTTATTTTCAAAGTCCGTATTCCAAATCTCCTTTGATAAAAGATGCCCAATTCATCGCTTCCTATTCCGATATCCAGCAAATAGAATTAAAATCATCTGAAGATAGCATTTTCTTTGTTCAGCTTCCGACAGGAGAATGGAAACTCAACAAAAACAAAGCAGTTTGCAATCAACGTTTATCAGCTTTATTCGCTTCTTTTAGTCAGCTGAACGCCCTGCAAATCATCCGACTCGAGGATTTTGCAAATAAAAAACTGGAACAAAAAACGATCAATTACACGATTAACTTTACTCCCTTTTTTATTCATCGAAAATTCCCTCAACTTCATTTTTTTGATTCATTTAAAACCGAAAGGACTATTGAATTACTGGTCTTTAATGATGCTTATGGACCCAATTTATGGTTATGGGAAAAAGGAACGAATCAAGCCTATTCTTTAGACCCCGACAATTTCTATTTTGAGAATCAATCATTGCTGAATACGCAATTTCTTTATTGGAGAGATCGGGAAATACTTCACATCGACCTCAATAATTTGGAAAATATTTCCATTTGGGATGCCGCAGATACGCTGAATGCTTATACGATTTTTAAAAATCAAAATGTACTCAAACTTCGTTTAAATTCGGATACCAATCGAGTCATCGAGATTGATACCATGCGCGTTTATTCCTATTTACATGCTTTCAAAAAAATTACTGCAGAAAATTTTACAAGTGATTCCAAGTCCGAAATCCAAGACAAATTAAAAGGAATGCCATTGCGTTCACGTATCGATGCAAAACTCAAAAACCGAAGCATTTCTCTATTTTTCTATGCCATGCCTGCTCAAAAAGACTACCAACAATTGGTTGAAATCACGAGCGATTATGATTTAGATCGTTGTTACATACTTACAGAAAACCGTTTGTTCACAAGTACCTTTTTAGCTATTGATCCGCTTTTCTTACCTGCAAGTTTCTTTTACAAAAAGAAATAAATTTTAATTCTTTCTAACTAACTATCAAATCTTTAGAATAGAGTTCGAAATATTTTTTTTATTGCCTTTTCAACCTTATCTTTGAGGAAAGCAATAAACAAATGAGTAATCCGGCATACAATGCATTTCTTAGTGCACAAAAACAATTTGATCAAGCAGCAGAAATTCTGGAACTCGATCAAGCAACTCGCGATTTATTAAGAACCCCCATGAGGGAGTTTCATTTTAGTATTCCTATCCGAATGGACGATGGAAAAATGCAAATTTTCAAGGGATTTCGAGTGCAACACAACGACGCACGCGGACCAGCAAAAGGCGGCGTTCGTTTTCATCCACATGAAACAATCGATTTGGTGAAAGCTTTGGCCATGTGGGTAAGTTGGAAAACAGCCGTAGTAGATGTTCCTTTGGGTGGAAGTAAAGGTGGTATTGTTTGCGATCCACACAACCTGAGTTTGTTCGAACAAGAAAGATTGTGTCGTGGTTGGGTTCGACAAATTGTGAAAAACGTTGGACCTCAGCTCGATGTTCCTGCACCTGATATCATGACCAATTCTCAACACATGCTTTGGATGTTGGATGAATACGAAGTTTTAACTGGCACCAGAGCTCCTGGTTTTATTACCGGAAAACCAATCAGTATGGGTGGAAGTTTAGGTCGAATTGAAGCCACCGGTTACGGCGTCATTATTACGCTTCGCGAAGCACTTAAAGAGCTGAATATGGATGCTTCTCATACAACTGCTAGCATTCAGGGTTTTGGAAATGTAGGACAACATGCTTTTGAATTGTATTCCCAAATGGGAGGAAGCGTTATCAACGTAGCTAGTTGGTGTCAACAAGACCAATGTAGTTATGTGTTTAGTAAAAAAGAAGGAATTGACTATTCAGAGTTAAAAAGCATTACGAATCGATTTGGAGGAATCGATAAAGAAAAAGCTTTGGCTTTGAATTATAACGTTTTGCCTGGCGAAGATTGGATTGCACAAGAAGTAGATATTCTAATTCCGGCGGCTATCGAGAATCAAATTAGTATCGAAAATTCGAATCGCATTCATCCAAAAGTAAAAATCATCGCCGAAGGCGCCAACGGACCAACAACTCCGGAAGCGGCAGAAATTATAGATGCAAAAGGAATTTTTACTATTCCGGATTTTTTGGCCAGTTCGGGAGGAGTTACCTGCAGCTATTTCGAACAAGTTCAGAGTAATATGAATTATTACTGGACCAAAGACGAAGTGTTGAGTAAGTTAGATCTCAAAATGACTTCGGCCTATGTTGCTGTGAGCGATTTTGCACTAAAATATAAAGTTCCTATGCGGCAAGCGGCCTATCTTATTGCTGTTGATCGCGTGGCACAAGCATCTAAAGACCGTGGTTGGGTTTAATTAAACCGGTAAGAAATGAATCAAATCGAAAGCACAATCGCACGTTTTAATCGGAATTTTTATCATCCCGAAAATAAGATCACGTATATCGGAAATGGAGAATTTGGCGGGAAAGCAAGTGGTTTGCTTCGTATTCAAACTCTTTTAAATTCTTCATTTCAACGAGCTGACTTTCCTGAATTTGACGTGAGCGTTCCTACATTTACCGTGCTTCGCACCGATGTTTTTGATGCTTTCATGAAACAAAACAATTTATACTCGATTGCATTATCAGATTTGCCCGATGATCGCATTGCACTTGCTTTTCAAAAAGCAGAACTGCCATTCAGTATTCTAGGAGATTTAAGAGCACTCATTGCCGATGTACACAGTCCGCTTGCAATTCGCTCTTCTAGTCTTTTAGAAGATGCAATGCACGAACCTTTTGCAGGTATTTACAGCACGAAAATGACACCAAACAATCAGCTAGATGCTGATAGTCGCTTTCATAAATTAGTCGAAGCAATTAAATTTGTGTATGCTTCTACATTCTTCAAAGCAGCAAAAGATTATATGCGCGCAACCGTCCATGAAACTGCCGACGAGAAAATGGCCGTTATCATTCAGGAAGTCATTGGACAACGACGAAGTGATTTGTTTTATCCGGACATTTCAGGTGTTGGTCGCTCGTTTAATTATTATGCTTTTGGCAAAGCCGATCCAAAAGACGGGATTGTAAATCTTGCACTTGGTTTGGGAAAAACCATTGTCGATGGTGGATTATCTTGGTCGTATTCGCCGGCATTACCAAAACTAGATCCTCCATTTGGATCGATTAATGAAATGATGAAAAATACTCAAACGCGCTTTTGGGCAGTCAATATGGGGACTCCATCGGCTTATAATCCAATCAAAGAGACGGAGTATTTATTAGAAAAAGATTTAACGGTTGCCGATCAAGGAAAAAATCTAAAATACAGTGCTTCCACCTTGGATGCAAGTTCAGGAAGGATTGTTATGGGAATCGGGAAAACCGGACCAAGAATCCTCAACTTTGCACCTATCCTTCGTTTAAATGAACCTCCTCTCAATGATCTTTTAGAAAAGCTGATGAAGCTCACCGAAGCAAATTATTCAGCTCCAGTTGAAATTGAGTTTGCATTCAATTTTTCTGAATCCGGCATTCATCCTTTTGGTTTTTTGCAAACTCGCCCAATGGCCGTTAGTTTTGAAGAAGTAGAAGTGAAGGAAGATCACTTCTATCCAAAACAGCTACTCGCTTCTTCCGATCGTGTTTTAGGAAACGGAATAGATGATACAATTCAGGACATTATATATCTAAAATCCAATTCTTTTGACATTCTTCAAACACGGCAAATTGCTTTGGAACTCGAAAAGCTAAATTCCGAACTTATTTCACAAAATCGGAAGTACTTATTAATTGGGTTTGGCAGATGGGGTACTTCGGATGCTTCGGCAGGAATTCCTGTAAGTTGGGGACAAATTGCCGGTGCCAAAGCCATTGTTGAAGCAAGTTTGGAAGCGGTTAATTTTGAGCAAAGTCAAGGCTCTCATTTTTTTCATAATGTAAGTGGATTCCAAGTTTTTTATTTTTCGATCGAAGGAATAAATAACAAACAAATTGATTGGGATTGGCTCAATAATCAAAATAGTTTACTAGAAACCAACTACTTAAAACACCTTCGACTCAAACATGCGTTAAAAATTGAAGTCGACGGCAGAAGCGGACGAGGCATTATTTTAAAACCACAGGAAATATGACCGAAATAAAACCTTTAAATCAGTTGATTGGCGAACTGCAAGAGCGCGCAAAGGAATTAAACTGTTTGTACAAAATACAGGAAATCCTTAACGAACCAAATATCAGCATCGAACAGGCTTGCTATGGTTTACTCAAATCCATGCCTCCCGGTTGGCAATATCCGGATATTTGCGAAGTAGAAATAAAAATAGCTCAAGGCACTTTTAAAACCTTTGGATTTGAAGACTCCAAATGGACACTAAGCGCAGATATTAAAGCACAAGAACGTGAATTTGGTCAGGTTAAAGTGATGTACAACGAGATTCGACCCAAAGCGTATCAAGGTCCGTTTCTAAAAGAAGAACTGAAGCTAATCAACAGTATAGCTGAAAGTTTAGGATTATTCTTACTTCACTTAGAACTTAAAAAAGTATTTGAAAAAAACGCCAAAAATCAGGTACAAGATAAAAGCAGCGACTGGAAAATCATTTTGGATATGCTCAGTCATACCGATCCTAAATTATTGATTCGGCTATCGCGAAAAATGATTAATACGCTGTGTTGGTCGAATGT
>JAFGAK010000363.1 GCA_016933745.1 Bacteroidales bacterium | reverse complement strand
CTTTTTGAGTTTATAGATGAACACGAACTGGAAGATGCCATCATTCTTGGTCATTCGATGGGCGGAAAAGTAGCTATGCGTTATGCATTGGAAAATCCTGATTATTTAACTAAGCTGATTGTGGTTGACATAAGCTTAAGGAAATACCCACCTCGTGATTACCATAAAAAAGTAATCAGCGCCATGAAAAAAGTCGATTTTTCAAAAGTATCTACTCGAGAAGAAGTAGAAAAAATATTGGAGCAAGATATTGATTCTAAGCGAATTCGGGCGTTTATCATGAAAAATCTTTATCGGAAAGAGAAAGATCTGTTTGCCTGGAGAATGTGCTTAGATGCCATTGCTAACAATTTAGATGAGATGTTTGATGGAATAGAAGTGGAAAAGCCATTTCTTAAACCTACTTTAATCATTCGTGGTGGATTGTCGGATTATATTTTGGCTAGCGATATTCCTGCATTAAAGGAAGCATTTGTGAGTTCTGATCTCAAAACAATACCAAATACCTCGCATTGGGTGCATGCCGAAGCGCCACAGAAATTTTATGATTATATTGTTGAGTTTTTAAAGGCTTAGAATTTTGCCCATTTTAAACTTCTTCTGCTTTTTGGTCGTACAATGTACCCGTTGAAATCTTTTAAGTTGAAATTATAAAACACAGTCAATCCCAAATAAAGCATAAAGTCCTTAGAATCATTTGTATATGCATCTAACTTATCTGTATTAAGATAATGATAAGTTGCATCTAAAGAGAAAGTGAAATTCTGATTGAAGTTATATGCAAAACCAACTCCTAACGGAACAACCCATTCGGTAACCATTTTTTCTTGTCCGTATTCTTTTACAAGAAGTCCGGTGGTGGTGCTGTATACAGAACTTTTAAAATCGATTAATCCGTATCCAAGAAATACGTAAGAGTAGAACATGCGTTGATAGCCCGAAGGATAATTAAAAAAGTCAGTAATATTAATCATTACCTGGGCTGTGTACTCATTAAAACTCGCATTCAAATCTTTGCTATTTTTAATCGTATGTATTTTCCCTTTTTGAAAACTAGCCCGAACAGCTCCGTAAGAACGTAGCCATTTTCCTGCTGTTGCAGAATACGAAAGGTTACTTTCGTTTGGGATTTTATTCATCGGATCAAGATCGTAATTACTTAGACCGCCATAATACAGTGCAGAACCGCCGGAAATACTAAACATCCAATCGCGATATATTTCAGGTGTTTTGTAAATTTTAGACCAACGTTGAGATTTTGGACGAATTTGCGCGAAAGATGCGCAGCTAATAAAAGCCACAACAAGGAATGTTAATAGTATTTTCAGGTTGGTTTTTTTCACCTTAAATGTTGTCTATGTTTATGTTAACGCGCGAATTCTAAAAATATTTTCCGACATTGCTAATGCCCTCAATAAATCTCGATAACAAATATAGTATCTTTTTCAAAATTAGCAAATTAAAAACCTTTGTTTTTCCCCGCTATTCTTCAGCTGTTTTGCTGTCTTTATTTGCTCTTTTGGCCATGAAAATACTAAACTCGTAAAGAATCATCAACGGTACAGTTACCAAAATCTGGCTAAATACATCGGGTGGTGTTACAATAGCAGAAAGAATCAGCACAATAACGAGTGTGTATTTTCTGTTTCGTTTTAGCCAGTCGATATTGATCACGCCAATTTTTGCTAAAAAGTAGATCAAAACCGGAAGTTCAAATACGATTCCGAT
>JAFGAK010000362.1 GCA_016933745.1 Bacteroidales bacterium | reverse complement strand
GAACGAAAAAAGAAAATCCAACTAAAGAAGAAATCCAAAAAGCATTTGCGTCCTATGCAACATACTCGATTAATAACGCCATATCAGAATTTTTGAGAAAAGAAGATTTTGTCGATCATCGTACTCGTCTCAAAATAAAGGAAAAGAAAAAAATGATAGAAAAGCTTCAACAAAATCTTGGCAGGGAACCCACCGAAGAAGAAATAGCAAGAGCAATGAATATGACGATTGATGAATATAGAAAGCTATCCGCCAAAGATATTTTAATCGAATCCATAGATGATCCTGATTTTATTCATCAATTTACAGATGAAGATAATTATAAAGAATCAGAAAGCTCGGAAGATTTGAAAAAATTAGGCAAAGCGACTGACCACTGTCTGAAAATTACTTTAAATAAAGATGAGATGCTAATCATCCTGCTCAAGGAGTTTCGTTATTTTACATTACAAGATATTGTTAATGTGATGGGAGCGGGCTATAACATATCGAAAGTGCATCGAATCAATGAGCAGGCAAAATCGAAGCTAAAGTTTTGCCTGGAGGAAAAAGGATGGACGATTATTGATGTGATGGCGATTTATAGTCACAATTAAATCCACAAACTGGAAGTTTGTATTACAGCTTCCGTAAAGCAAGCATCCTGCTTGCTAATAGTTTCTGTAACACAAGCATCCTGCTTGCTAATAGTTTCTGTAACACAAGCATCCTGCTTGCTAATAGTTACTGTAACACGAGCATCCTGCTTGCTACTTTGAAAACAGAGGAGAAAATGATGAACAACAAAATCACGATTAACCAAGCATTATTTGCCTGGGCACAATATCGATTGGGGAATTCTATGGTAATGCGTCACATCGATGAACAGAAATTAAACTTTATTTTTGAGAATATTGCCCAGCTTAATCATAGAGAAATTGAGCATTTAATACTCTGTACCGATTGTCTGCAAAAAGCGACTGCATCAACCAGGCAGAAAGAATCATTCGCTTATGCGGAAACTGGCTGGCGCAAAGCCGCTGCAACCAGGGATAAAAGCTGGCCCCAAAAAATAACCACCAAAAGCCGTCACACCATTGAAATTCGAGAGAGCGAGACCGATAAAAACAACGGGCTGATCACTGTAAGCATAAATGAAAAACAACGAGATCAATTTGAAGGAAAAATGATCTCGATAGTGGATGGAACAGGTCGGATGCTTTTAAAAGGGAT
>JAFGAK010000361.1 GCA_016933745.1 Bacteroidales bacterium | reverse complement strand
GCTTGCTTATTATACTCCAATCCACGCATCTTTTGAGACGCTTTTTTAGTATCAAATCCAACCAAATTCGGGTGCTTCTGCCATTGCCTTCCATAAAAGGGTGTGCACTGTTCATTTCCACATATTTGTCTACAATTTCGTCAAATGTTGTTTCTGACATTGCTTCTATTTGTTTTAACGTGTCACCTAAAAAGCGTGATACAGCAAATTGAAAACCTCCTTTTGAAATATTCTTCTGTCTGATTTGTCCTGCAAAATCATACAGCCCTCCGAACAAATACGCATGAATTTGTTGCAAGCCTTTGATTGTTCCAACTTCAATGCTTTCGATAAACGAACTTTCAAATAAGGCATACGCTTTTGTTTTGCTTTTCCCATCGATGCTTTCATTGCTGAAGGTAAACCATTCCATGAATCGGTTTGCCTTCTTGCTCGGAAATTCTTTGCTCAAGGCAATCATACCCGCGTAATCCAACATATCAGTTGAATATCGTTTGCCGTCATTTGCTAAAAGTTTCAGTTGGGTAGTGGCACTAACCAACTCGTTGTTTTCTTTTTTCAATTTGGCTTTAAGGTATTTCCAATAGTTTCGGGCTTTTGAGTAATCGTCTTGGTCAGTAAGTAAAGCGATTATATCCAACACACTAAACCACCATTTGGCGTTTTGTTCGTCCCAAACGGCTCGTACTTCGCGGTCGTCAAAAAAACGGATCGATATTTTTGCTTTACTCATAATTTTAATGACATCTAGTCTGTCACGCTGTAATTATCGGTACAAAGTTATGATCATTTGTATTTACGTGGTTGCGTTGTTGCGTTATTACGTGGTTGCGAGATTGTATTTTCAAACACGCAAGATTCAAAACTTCGTAAATACGTTTTTCAATTCACTTTCCATTTTTCAGGATTTCTAATCCTATTTACTAACATAGCTAAAATATGCTCAAATTTATCATGGATACCTTCATATGTTTCTTTATCAATATACGCAAGGTCAAACGCCATTTCAATCCATAAAAGAGTTTCATCGGCTTCTGTTTCTGCATCATTTAATTTGGATACAAAATTCTTTGGATATCTCCTTCTTCTCCAAGCTTCTTTAACCCGTCAAATAAGATTTGATTCTATTGCCTAAAAACATCTTTCCATAATGTGTTTTAAGATATTTTTCACGATGTGTTGCATCTTTTTGATTTAAACAAGCTTCAAAATAGATTAGCTTTAATGGCCTTCTTTGCTTAGTGGATTTAACCAGCCCTTTTTGATGCTGCTCAAATCTTAATTCAATATCTTTAGTATAACCCGTATAAAACATATTGTCTACTTCGCTTTGAAGTATATATACAAAATAAAACTGTTCCATATTGAATTATTTGACTAGTAAATTATTAGCTGCCACAGATTTAGAAGACCTTCTAATCTGACTGGTTAAATCATATCTTTCTTCGACAGGAAACGCTTTTGAGATTTTATAAATCTCTAAGCTAGCTGCGTAAGCCATCTTGAAAACATTTAAATCTCTGACAGAAGTTATTAATGTCATAATCTAAAACACTGTTTCGTAATTGCGTAAGCATCGCAACTACTCAATTACATCGATTTTTCGCCCCTTCTCTCTTCTCCTTTTCACTTTATCGCATTATCACTATTTTGCTTGAGTCCCTTCGACTTCGCTCAGGGTGATGGGCTTGTTAGCGCCTTGATCTTCTTACTTCTTATATTCAATCCTAGGCAAAATTACCTCCAAACATTGTTGTACGGATTCTTCTATCGTACATTGATGGGTATGTAATTCGATATCGGGATGTGCCGGTGCGTCGAAAGGACTGTCGATTCCGGTAAAGTTTTTAATTTCTCCGCGTCGGGCTTTTTCATAGAGTCCTTTAACATCGCGTTGCTCACACACTTCGATGGGTGTATTCACAAAGACTTCGATGAAGTTTTCTGCTCCAATAATGCTTTTGGCCATTTCTCGGATTTCTTCTGTTGGGCTGATGAAACTATTGATCGTAATCACTCCACTATCGACTAAAAGTTTAGATACTTCAGCAATGCGGCGGATATTTTCGAGTCGATCGGCTTCGGTAAAGCTTAAATTGTTATTAATGCCTGAACGGATATTGTCGCCATCGAGGATTTG
>JAFGAK010000035.1 GCA_016933745.1 Bacteroidales bacterium | reverse complement strand
TTTTTTGCTGCAAAATCCAAGCATTTTAAAGGCATGGTTCAGTCTGAAGCCGATAATGTAAAACATAAATTGGCTTTAATTGAAGAAATTAAAACCGCTAAATTTACCGACGATAAAGCAGGAAATCTAAATTTGGTTAAAGCTTTGCAACGTCGATGGATGGAAATAGGGAATGTGCCTCGCAAAGACATGGATAAACTGAATAAAGCCTATCGCGAAGCCATTGATCAGCAAATGGATAAATTCAATATTTCTAAAGTTGATTTTAAACATGCTGGTTTCAAAGAAAAGATTCATAATCTTCAAGAAAATGATGATAATTTCCATTTGAACAAAGAGCGTTATGGTATCCAAAAGAATATCGAGCAATTGCAATCCGATGTTTTACTTTGGGAAAATAACATGGGTTTCTTTGCAAATTCTAAAAATGCAGATGTGCTAAAAATGGAGTTCGAGAAAAAAATCAAACGTGCCAAAGCAGATATTCTGAGTTTGAAAGAAAAATTGAAGATTATCAATCAATCCTAAAAGATCCCTTTTAAAATGAAAAGCCCACTAAATTTTAGCGGGCTTTTTTATTAGAATAAATTTTTAAGCTTCGCTTTCACATCCAAAGGATCTGGATTCATTGGAAAATTGAGAATTGGCTTTAAATAGTGCAATTGTTTCTTTTCATTCGCAAAGCGAGCTTCTCCACCACCTGTGATATTCAACATGATCAAAGCATCTTTTTCTACTATTCCGCTTTCAGCAGCATGTTTTAAACTTGCAACAGCTACAGCTGCCGCGATGTGAATGTCGTTTCCTTCGGTTTCCTCAAAAAGTTTAGCTGCTGCAAGGGCTTCTTCATTTTCGACCAATAAAATTTTTCCCTGACTATCTTTGAGTGCATCGTACAAACCTCCATAAATTGAGTAAGGTGGTTTTCGGTTGCTAAGAACTTTGGCAAGAATAGTTTCTACCTGATTTCTTGCAAGATCGTCGTGGAGTGGGAGTAAAGTTCTGGAATCAATTTCCCACGCATCAAAAAGAGGTTGAAAAGGTTTGTTTTGCGATACATACAATTTCATTTTTGTTGAGCCAAATCGCCCGTCTTCAAGCAATCGTAAGTTAGCTTCCCATGCTGCAATTGCACCCGTGCCGCTGCCCACACCTTGAAAATAATAAGAAGGGATTTTTCCAATTGTTGTCGTTGCAGAAAGCATTGTTGTTCCCATTCCATCTCTTCGCGCAACATTTTTGGCTCCTCCTTCGGCAACATATTCGTCCATTTCACATGCAATATTGGAAAGGTGAATGGCATCAAAATAATCGCTTCCCTTTGCAGAAGTCACTAATTTAACACAATCGTTTATGGGTTCCGAAAACCAAAGAGCATCCAGGTTATCTTCCGGTACAAAAAGCAAAAGTTGGATATTGTTGTCAGAACAGACTTTAGCAAAAGAACGTGCCGTATTTCCTGCTGAGGCCACAACCAAAACTTTATCAAAATCTTTTGGCATTCTGCCAAGAACAGAATATGCTTCAGTTTCTTTGAACGAACAAGTGCTCATCAAAGCTCCTTTTTGAGGCCAATATCCACTGAAAGTGATGTACAGATTCTCCAAATTCAAAGCGGCGGCAAGCCCTTCACTTTTATAAGTAATCGGTGGCGCTGAACCTTGAAGCGTTTTATGAATTGGCAACCAATCAGCAAACTTGTAAAATCCTTGCGAATCAATTCCTAACTGGATTTGTTTTTTTTCATAGATTGCACGAATCAAACTTGGCTCTTTTTCATTTGGAGGATCCAAAGTCCACCCTGCATCGTTAAATTCTGCACCCGTTCTTACACTTTTTAGCTTGTAATTTGTTCCGATATAGTCTTCGATCATAGTCAAGTATTTAGATTTACAAAAGTAAGAAAAAGTGTTGAACTACCTTTGAATTCTAGGCTTAAGTAGGAGATTATTTTACTTAGTGCATAAAATAAGATCCCATGGATTTAATACTAATTTCATCAATTTCTAGTGAACAAAAAGCCGTGATAAAAGCATTGGCTAATCGGGCATTAGTAATCAGTGGAATATTTAAATCGATAGCGGTGCGCCTTAGTGTGTAGTCGTTGTTCAGCTCATCGCGCGATAAATTTTTTGGAATATTTATCACAAAGTCAATTTTCCGTTCACGTAAATAATCAAGCGAATTTGGAGTCCGGTCATCATCCGGCCAATGAAGTACTTCAGAAGGAAGGTCGTGGGTCTTTAAAAAATCGTGAGTTCCTTGAGTTGCGTAAATTTTCAAGCCTCTTTCTATCAAAAGCTTACATGGGTTGATGAGTTCGATTTTGGATCGTGAATCTCCTGAGGATAAGAGCACTGCTTTTTGCGGAATTTTATATCCAACCGATAACATTGCTTTTAATATTGCATCGTTCATGTCCGTCCCAATACAACCCACTTCTCCGGTCGATGCCATATCTACTCCTAAAACAGGATCCGCTTTGGTTAATCGAGAAAAGGAGAACTGTGATGCTTTGATCCCAATATGATCCATATCAAAAATGGATTTGGGTGGTTTAGTAATTGGAATTCGTAGCATGACTTTGGTCGCGGCTTCGATGAAATTTTCGCCTAAAACTTTGGAAACAAACGGAAAACTCCGAGATGCTCTTAAATTGCATTCGATTACTTTGATCTCATTGTTCTTTGCCAGAAATTGCATGTTAAACGGTCCTGAAATCTGCAGCTCTTTGGCTATTTGACGCGCTATGCGTTTGATTCTTCTTAAAGTCTCGAAGTAGATTTTTTGTGGTGGAAATACCAAAGTGGCATCACCTGAATGAACTCCGGCAAATTCGATATGTTCTGAAATCGCGTACAGTTTGATTTCTCCAAATTCCGCCACTGCATCAAATTCAATTTCTTTGGCTTGCTCAATAAACTGACTAACAACTACCGGATGTTTTTTTGATACATTGGTGGCCAAGGTTAAGAAATGTTCCAACTCGTGTTTATTAGAAACTACATTCATAGCCGCGCCAGACAGCACATAGGAAGGCCGAATCAACAACGGAAAACCAACTTCATCTGAAAAAGTATGAATATCTTCGATGCTGCTCAGTTCTTTCCACTTGGGCTGATCAATTCCCAATGCATCCAGCATGCTCGAGAATTTATGTCGATCTTCTGCTCGATCAATTGAAACAGGAGAAGTTCCT
>JAFGAK010000360.1 GCA_016933745.1 Bacteroidales bacterium | reverse complement strand
TTCGGAAATGTTTCCCCAGAACTCCGAACGTGTTGCCGCACAGAAAAAAGCTCCGATTCGTGTAATCATTGGAAATCCGCCTTATTCTGTTGGTCAAAGGTCTGCGAATGACAATGCTCAGAATCAACCGTATTTAAAATTGGACAAACGGATATCAGTAACGTATGCAAAAGAAACATCTGCTATAAATAAGAACTCTTTGTATGATTCATATATTAAAGCATTCCGTTGGGCTTCTGACCGGCTTGAGAAAGAAAACGGCGGGATTATTTGTTTTGTTTCCAACGGAGCATGGATTGACGGTAATTCACAGGATGGTTTCCGTAAATGCCTTGAAAGGGAGTTTTCATCAATTTATGTGTTTAATTTAAGAGGAAACCAAAGAACAAGCGGTGAATTGTCGAGAAGAGAAGGTGGGAAAATATTTGGATCTGGCTCCCGAACACCAATTTCGATAACTCTTCTTGTCCAAAATCCGGAAATAAAACAGGAAAAAGCAACCATCCATTATTACGATATTGGTGATTATCTGAATAGGGAAGAAAAGTTATCTATTGTCAAAGATTTTCATTCAGTTTCAAATTCAGAGATTAAATGGAAAACTATAAAGCCAAATAAATATGGAGACTGGATAAGCCAAAGAAAGAAAGCTTTTGAAAGTTTTATTCCAATTGGTGATAAAGACACAAAACAAAGAGATGTATATTTTCAACCCTATTATTCAAACGGTTTGAAAACTCAAAGAGATGCATGGTGTTACAATTCTTCAAAAAACAACCTTGAACAAAATATTCAGAAAACATTAAAATTTTACAATGAACAAGTAAATGCTTATGAAAAATTCAAGAAAAGCAATTCCTTGAAAAACGCCAAAACCATTATTGAATACAATTCAAAAAAAATTAGTTGGACTTGTGATTTAGAAACTGATTTTGAGAAATGTATAAAACATAGATTTAATTCTGGAGAAATTGTTTATTCACTATATCGACCATTTTATAAGCAATATCTATATTTTTCACGTATATTAAATGAAAGAGTTTATCAACTCCCAAAACTTTTCCCTGATTCTGAGACATCGAATTTGATTATTTGCATTTCAGGGTTAGGCGGGACTAAGGATAGTACGTCGATAATTACTGATTCTATTATTGATTTGAATTGCTTAGACGCAGGAACACAATGTTTTCCACTTTATTATTACGAAGAACGATCAAAACAAAATATGTCATTATTTGATGACAACAGTGACAGCAAATACATAAAACGGGACGGCATT
>JAFGAK010000359.1 GCA_016933745.1 Bacteroidales bacterium | reverse complement strand
GTTACCTACTTGGCGCATTCTTTTCTTTCCTTTTTTCTGTTTTTCCAACAATTTTCGTTTACGGGTGATATCACCACCATAACACTTCGCTGTAACGTCTTTCCGAACCGCTTTAACCGTTTCGCGTGCAATGATTTTAGCTCCAATAGCTGCCTGGATCGCAATATCAAATTGCTGACGTGGAATTAATTCTTTTAATTTGGCACACATTCTACGTCCAAAATCATAGGCGTTATCACGATGGATTAAAGTTGAAAGAGCATCCACCGGTTCGCCATTTAGCAAAATATCCAACTTACTTAAATTGGCTTCTTTATAACCAGAAATATGGTAATCGAAACTTGCATATCCTTTGGAGATACTTTTTAGCTTATCGTAAAAATCGAAAACAATTTCGCCCAAGGGTAAATTGAACGTTAGTTCCACTCGATCGGCAGCAATATAAACTTGGTTTACTAATTCACCACGTTTATCGATACAAAGCTTCATTACTTGTCCAACATAATCCGACTTGGAAATGATTTGTGCGCGGATATAAGGTTCTTCGATATGGTCGATGTACTTCTGATCGGGTAAGCCGGAAGGATTATGCACTTCGATGACTTCTTTTTTATTTGAAACTACACGGTAAGAAACGTTTGGTACGGTTGTAATCACATTCATGTCAAATTCCCGATCCAATCGCTCCTGAATAATTTCCATGTGCAAAAGGCCTAAAAAGCCGCAACGGAAACCAAATCCCAACGCAACGCTTGATTCAGGTTCAAAAGTTAAGGACGCATCGTTGAGCTGAAGTTTTTCAATACTATTTCTTAACTCTTCATAATCGTCGGCATCAACCGGATAAATTCCGGCAAAAACCATGGGTTTTACTTTTTCAAATCCATCAATAGCTTCTAAACAAGGACGATCGACATGCGTTATGGTATCTCCTACTTGAACTTCTTTGGCCGTTTTAATTCCAGAAATAATATAGCCAACATCGCCTGTTTTCATCACAGCACGAGGTTCTTGCTTCATGCGCAAAACTCCTATTTCATCGGCATGATAGGTTTTTGATGATGCGAAAAACTTCACATGATCTCCCTTATGTATTTCACCATTCATTACGCGGAAATAAGCAATAATACCTCGAAAAGAATTAAAAACAGAATCAAATATTAAGGCTTGAAAAGGTGCTTTTGGATCTCCTTTTGGAGCAGGTACTTTCGATACAATTGCCTCTAAAATGCGATCAACACCATAGCCTGTTTTGCCGCTTGCTTGAATAATATC
>JAFGAK010000358.1 GCA_016933745.1 Bacteroidales bacterium | reverse complement strand
TTTTTGATTTTGCAACCAGTCTATAAAGGCTTTATTTCCATGCTCATTTTCGATATATAAACCCGTGAAGTAGGTAGCAAATCCTTCACTCAGCCAAATATGGTGCCAGTTGCCTTCTGAAACGGCATCGCCAAACCATTGATGAGCAATTTCGTGCGCAATCAGATTTTCTTGTTTATTTTCGCCCGTAACAGATTTTTCTGCATAAAAAATACATCCGGCATTTTCCATTCCTCCATACTTGGTGCTTGATTGCACATTGGCCAGTTTCTCATAAGGAAAAGGAGCAATCTGTTTGCTGTAAAAGGCCAAAGGTTTCAAAGCAATTTTGTAATCCAGAAATCCGGCTTCTTTATTTTGTGGATACACCCACGAAGAAACGGCAGTGGATGTTTCCTCATTTATTAAATTTTGTTTAGCAAATTGAGCGACGCCAATCACCATCAATTTGGTGGGCAATTGAATGTCGGTTTTCCAATGAGTTGTTGTGTATTCGCCCAGATTACTTATTTCCGGATTCCAACCATTGGAAACCACTTGATATTGGGCAGGCGCGTTAACATAAAATTCCAAGCTAGCTTTATCTGATGGATGATCTACTGTGGGAATCCAATGGTGAGCTCTATTTGGCCAATTGTCTGCAAAAAACACGCGATCGCCAAATTTATTTTTCGAAATGATCAATCCATCGTCGGGAATGCCTTGATAAACAATTTGATAGTTTCTCGTTTCGTTTATTTTGGTTTGAGCGATTGTAAGGATTATCTGATCATGCGCATGCTCGAAGTCGATTGGAATGTCATTCTCTAAGATACTTGAGATATGCATTCCTGTTCCATTATCATCAACAGTTTTTAAATCGAGGACAAAGGTGTTTAGTGCTTTTTTAAACTCAATGTTGATGGTGGCTTTACCAAAAACTATATCTGATGTATCGTTCAACTGAATCTCAAAACGATAATGAAGCACATCAATGGACGAAAATCTATCTTGATGATTTTGACTAAACGAATACTTATAAGGCAGCAACAATAGAATTAAGAAGAATAAGAAATAGTTGCGACTAGTCATTTGGTGTTTCATTTGGTTTATTTTTCTCTGGCTAATTTAGTTAAATATCCCATTTTAATTTCAGCTCGTTTATTAATCCTGA
>JAFGAK010000357.1 GCA_016933745.1 Bacteroidales bacterium | reverse complement strand
CCAAATCCTTAATCCTGAAGGATTAAAACCTATTTATCTTAAAGGAACAGCTCATCTATTATCGGGTTTATATCCAGATATTGCTGAACGTATGTTAAGTGATATTGACTTTTTATTGGAAGAAAATGATGCAAGAAAAGCATGGGAATTATTAAAGAAATCAAGTTATTTTCAACAAATAAAATTTGGAGAAAGTAATTTTGAAGGTTTTCGCCATCTACCAGCACTTATAAAAGACGACGAAGTGGCTTCCGTTGAAATTCACACACGATTGTTCGACGATCTACTGAATGAAAAATTAAACTTTTCACACTTAAACAGCGAATCCTATTCTTTACCAACTCAAAATGCTTTTGCACCTTCGGTCAAACACCAAATCCTTCATAATATTCTAAATGCTCAAAACAACGACCAGGCAGCAAAAGAGCCCAAAGTGCTTCTTCGAAATTATTACGATCTTTTATTGTTATCGCAAATGGAAGACTCACTTAAAGTGGTTAAAGAATCGGGAATGGATTTTGATTTGATGAATAACTACATCGCATTGGCGGCGGATATATTGGATTATCCCCCCTCAGTTACTTTCGAAAAAACAAGCGCTGGCACAAAATACGTAGAAAAAGCACGTTGGATTTGGGAACACCCCAAAAAAGCCAATAAAAAGGGTAAGATTAGCTTTCTACGTATTCGATTGTATCGGTATGTTTCGCAATTTCTTTTATTATTTATTGATGCACGAGTGCGAAAACGCATTTTCAAAAGTCTGGGGAACAAAGATTACCGAAAAGCTCATTGGGCAATGTATAAAAAGTGGTTTTCCTAAAAGAGTTATAAAGTACTTAAAGTTAAAAGTACATAGAGTTAAAAACAGATCAGCTCAAATCAGCTGTTTTATTAGCGACTATTTGCGTGAAGCTATTTGGTTATCGGTTATCTTTTGTGAGTTGTGGGTTTAAATAAATTAGTTAATTAGCAAATGTGATAATGTGTTAATGGGACATTATGATCATTTAATGGTTTTCTCGCAGAGAGTTCGCAGATGGATACGCATCCGTCAGTTGACGGATCGCAGATAATAAAATTCCTCAGAGAATATAAGCGCTTTTTATTCGCGTTTATCAGCGTGAAACTTTTCTATTGTCGGTTATCAGTTATCGGTTGTAAGCCTTTCAAAATTTAGACACTCATAACTTTTTACTTTACTCACTTTTAACTTTAGTCACTTAAAATGAAAATCTGTCACCTTACCACAGCTCATCCTAGAAATGATGTGCGCATTTTTGAAAAAGAATGCCAATCACTTGCGATGAACGAACAATATAGTGTCGTGCTGTTGGTGGCTGATGGACTGGGTTATGAGGTGAATAACAAGGTAAAGATTTCGGATATTGGAGCTAGGAAAGGGCGATTCAACAGGTTCTTTGTTCAATCTTGGAGGATGTTAATCTATGCATTGAAAGCAAAGGCCGATCTATATCATTTTCACGATCCGGAATTAATCTTTTCTGGTTTAATGTTAAAACTATTCATGAAAAAGGTTATTTACGATGTTCATGAAGATGTACCTAAAAGCTTGCTAGGCCGTGAATGGTTGCCAAAGTGGATTTTAAAAGTCGCTGCATTCAAATTCAAACTTATCGAAAACCTTTTGAGTCGATCGTTTTCCGGAATAATTACCGCCACTCCCGCTATTCAAAATCGATTTCTTAGCTATAACAAGAACACCATCTGCATTCAAAATTATCCTGATCAAATTGTATTTTCTACCATTTCAAGAAATTTTAGCGACCGGAATAGCATATGTTACACCGGTGCAATCAGTAAAATACGAGGGATCATCCCTCTTTTAGATGCACTTTCCTATTGTGACAAAAGTATCCGGCTGCACTTAGCCGGTGCATTTATTGATTCTAAAATTGAACAAGAAGTAAAAAGTCATCCGAATTTCTCAAAAGTGAAATACTACGGTCAGCTTAAGCGACAGGAATTACAGGTTGTTTATTCTCAATCTTTTGCTGGCTTAGTGACTTTTCTCCCTTTACCAAATCATATTGAAGCTCAACCAAATAAATTTTTTGAATATATGGATGCGGGATTAGCCATAATTGCATCCGATTTCCCGCAATGGAAAGCCATTGTAGAAGATAATGCAATTGGTTTATGCATCAATCCAGAAGATCCTAAAGCTATTGCGAAAGCCATTGATAAATTATACAATGATAAAATGAGCGCGAAAGAAATGGGCGAAAAAGGTCGGGAATTGGTTTTTGAAAAGTATAATTGGGAAGCTGAAAAACAAAAGTTGATTAAATTTTATCTTAGTATTTTAAGTGCCTAAAGTTAAAAGTACATAGAGTTGTAAGTACTTTGCTTTGTGCAGTATAGAAATTTGGGTATTTAGTGAATAGGAGCTCTGAAAACAATTAAATTCATAGATCAATGGATAATATAGAATTTAGTAAGCTATTGGAAATTCGGACTAGGAAATTTGCTATTCAAATATTAAAACTTTCCACAAATATACCTTATTCTATTGAAAGTAAAGTATTAAGAAATCAGGTCTCAAAATCAGGAACTAGTATTGGTGCTAATTATCGGGAGGCAAATCGTTCAAGAAGTAAAGCAGATTTTAAAAATAAAATAAAGATTTGTGAAAGTGAAGCGAGTGAAACAGTTTATTGGCTAGAATTAATATCAGATTTAAAATATATTGAACAACAAAAACTTAATCCTATTTTGAAAGAAGCAAGCGAAATTTTAGCCATTTTCACATCCATTGCGAAGAATCTCAATTAGGAGTTCTTTATGTCCAACAATTCAAAACTAATTATTATATGAAATTTAGGCACTTTAAATACTATATGAACTTCAAGTACTTGATAATAATTTCAACCTCAGTTCTTGTTATCTACTCTTGTCAGAATGAATCTAATAAGCCTGCTAAAGATGATTTTCAAGAAATAAGTTTTGAACAAGCTCAGGAAGAGCTTCCGCTGTACGCTAATTTTCTACAACATTTTAAAGATCGCGGCTATACTTTTTGGGATTTCCACACGTATATTCAAGCTGACAAATCGGCTTTGCCGGAAAAACTAATTGTTCTTAGGCACGATGTTCATCACCGTGATATTCCATCGGCTTATCGCGCTAAAGTACTGGAAGAAAACATCATCGGTTTCCAATCAGCCACGTATTATGTTATGTTGGATTTTTATCCGGAAACATTGGAAAAAGACTATGACGATAAAAGAGCCGATTATTTAAATTTCATGCATTATCTCAAAAGTGAAGCTGTTGATGTTCAACCACACACTTCGCCTTGGGACGATTATTTAGCTGCCTATCCTCATACTTGGTGGATTGATCTTTCCGAAGATTCTTTAAAAGCAATTAAAAACACCTACTATTCCATTACACAAAACACTGAATTTTATCAAATTACACCAAAAAGCATCGATACCTTAGGCATAAATCATGTGCTATCGGTTCTACCTGGATTAATCGAATCCTATAATATCATGTGGGAAAATGAACTCGGTTTAAAAGTAGAAACTGTTGCAGCTCATGGTAGTTCTACGCCTATTAATCATGTGATTAACAATGTGCCACTCTTAAATGTTGAACAAGTTCGGAACGTAAATCTATTTGTTTTGGAAACCAGTTCGCCGGAAGTGTTTCAAAAAATAAAGTTCATTCATGACAATAACCGTCCTCTTTGGATCGAAAATCCAGAACAAATTGAAGATGGACAATACGAATTATTAATGCATCCTCAAGTTTGGGAAAACCCGCAAGAATACCGCGACCTTTACTGGCCAAAATCAAAATCCAATGAATATTAAAAGATACTTTCGGAAAGAAAGTATTTTCCGCAATGTAATAACACTTGCCAGTGGTACCGTTGTTGCGCAATTGATTGCTCTGGTAGTACAGCCTGTTCTTAGGCGAATAGTTCCCGTGGAAGATTTTGGAGCATTTGCAGTGTACATGAGTGTTGTAGGTATTGCGGCAACTGTATTTACGCTTCGCTACGATATGGCGGTTGTGATCCCAAAAGAAGATTCAAAAGCCTCGGAATTAACACATGGAGCCATTCTTGCTTCGCTTATTTTATCGGTCTTCACCTTCCTGCTAATTTTACTTTTCGGCGAAACGCTTCTTAATTTGTTAACTGTTGATTTATCCTACTTACATTGGTTTTATTATTTGCCTGCCACATTGTTTTTTGCTTCGGCCTATCGGATGCTCAACAATTGGTTGGTTCGTAAGAAAAAATTTGCCATTGCTGCCTCGAATAAAGGCATTCGCAGAAGCGTAGAAGCAGGAGGCCAGACTAGCTTAGCTTTTGCTAATTTTCATGGAAGTTTAATTTTAGGCGAATTATTTGGTTCGGCTATTAATTTTTTTGTAGCTAGCTACCAATCGTTTAGAACAGGATTAGGATGGAAGAACATTTCGCTTCATTCTATTTGGGCAACGCTGAAAGAATATCAGCAATTTCCGAAGTATAATATCTTTCCTGTTCTTTTAAACAATGCAGCAGCTTGGCTGCCAATTTTGTTTATTACACGCTTTTTCACCATCGATATTACAGGACAATTCGATTTAACACGACAAGTTTTTGCCATTACTTTATCCTTGATCTCGATGGCTGTTGCTCAGGTATATCTTCAGCGTATATCTGATATGCGAATCCGAAAACAAAAGATTTTTCCAGACATTATCAGTGTTAGTAAAATATTAGGACTTATTTCTCTTTTCGGAATTCTGATTACCTTGATGTTTGGTCCATTTTTGTTTGGTTTTGTTTTCGGAGCTGACTACACTATTTCCGGCGTCTACGCTCAAATAATGATCGTATCATTCAGTATTAAACTGATTGTTTCGCCATTATCCGTTGTATTTGTCAATCTCGAAAAATTAAAATTGAACGCTGTTTGGCAAATTCTCTATTTTCTAGGAATCTTATCTTTATTACTCTTTAAATTTGAATCGATTATTGGATTTTTATATGTAAATGTGGCCATTGATGTAATTGCCTACTTAATTTATTACCTATTAATACTTTACATAAGCAAACAACATGATCGCCATTTGGATTCTTTGGCCTAACAACTATTAGCATTCTATTGTCGAAAAGAAAACTTATCTATTTTTAATCTCAACATGACGAAGAAAAACATCTGGATGATCAATCAATATGCAGGTTCCAAATATCATGGGATGAATTACCGCTCTTTTTATATTGGGCGAGAGCTTGTTCATTTGGGATATCACGTACGTCTTTTTGCCGGATCGTTTTCACATTTATTACGTTCGCTGCCAACTTTTGAAGATCGATTTAAGGAAGAAAATATCGATGGGATTGATTATGTTTGGGTTAGAACACTAAAATACACAGGTTCCAAATCGTTTCGAAGAACGATAGGGATGTTTCAATTTATATGGAATCTACTTTTTCTAAAGTTGAAGTCCTTTGAAAAACCTGATGCTATCGTTGTTTCGTCTATTTCTCCTTTGCCTATTCTAAATGCGTATTTCTGGTCGAGAAAATACAAAGCCAAATTGATTTTTGAAGTCCGCGATATCTGGCCTCTTTCATTGATTGAGTTGGGAAACGTTTCTCGGTTTCATCCATTTGTTATTTTCTTGCAATGGATTGAAAATTTCGCTTATCGCAAATCCAATAAAGTAATTTCTGTTTTGCCAAACGCTTTGGAGCATATGAAGCAACATGGCCTTGATGCTAGTAAATTTGAATACATTCCGAATGGCATTGATTGTAATGAAAATATTCAGGCAAATACAGAGCAATTACCCGATTACAGAAAAAATTCATCTTTTGTGGTTGGGTATTTAGGTACGCTAGGAATTGCAAATGCACTGGATTATTTTATCGATGCAGCTATCTCTTTAAAAGAAGAAAAAAACATTTCTTTTGTTCTTGTTGGAAAAGGGCCTGAAGAAGAACGCATGAAAGCAAGAATTGAAAAAACAAAGGCGAATATCAAACTGTTTCCGTCCGTAAAAAAGAATCAAGTACAAGCTGTATTAAGCCAATTTGATGTTTGTTATGTGGGTTGGTTTGATCATCCACTGTATCGTTTTGGCATTTCTCCCAATAAAATTTTCGATTATATGTTGAGTGGCAAACCCATTATTCACTCCTCCAATGCATCCAACGATCCTATAAAAGAAGCCAATTGTGGGATTTCTATTCCAGCCGAAGATAAAGATGCCATTGTACATGCCATTCTGGAGATGAAATCCAAATCAAAAAATGAGATAGAAATAATGTCAAAAAACGGCATTGCATATGTAAAGAATAAACATGATTACAGTCAATTGGCCATGAAATATTCTACACTATTTTAACAATGAAGCTTGATTACCAAACTATTATTCAAAGACTAAGTTTTGTCGCAGCCTTGTTTTTTGTTTTTTGGTTGCCTTTATTTG
The DNA here is from genome assembly GCA_016933745.1 of Bacteroidales bacterium. Classification (GTDB taxonomy): domain Bacteria; phylum Bacteroidota; class Bacteroidia; order Bacteroidales; family UBA12170; genus UBA12170. Next base: position 2,289 of record JAFGAK010000357.1, on the reverse strand, counting down.
AAGGTTTTATGCCAACTATTTTTGGTGTCTGGATAGGCTTTTGGTTCATGGAAGGAAATTTCAAGACTAGATTTACCCAATTTCCGTTCAAATCGAATCTAAATCTTCTTTTTCTTGCTTATTTCTTCTTAAGCTTCATCGCTCTCCTTTATACGTCTGATCAAAACAAAGGAGGCATGGATGTGCAGCAGAAGTTGGCGCTTTTTGCTTTTCCAATTCTTTTGGGTGGTTCTTCGTCTTACTTTTGGAAAAATAGTCGATGGATTTTTTGGGCATTTATTGCAGGACTGTTGGTTGCTTCCATTTACGATTTACAATCGGCTTATGTTGCAAGTAAATTAGCAGGAGTAGATCAAGAACAATTCAGGTATTGGGTGTACGAACGTCATGAAAATGTAGACTTTTTAACCCTCATTTCCATGCGGATGTCCTACTTTAGTTATGGTTATTTATCGCAATTTATGCATCCCTCCTATTTCTCGATGTATTTATTATTCGGCATCGCTGTTCTTCTACAAAACTTAAAAAAACATCCTTCTTATTTGAAGAATGGATTCGTGCTGTTTTTGGTACTGTTCTTTACAAGTATGATTTATTTTCTCCAGTCTACCGCAGGGTTTATCGGTTTTATAGTTTTAATTATAAGCGCAATTTTTATAGAATTATCACTTTTCAAAAAGATGACTTTTCTTATTCCATTTTTGCTACTTGTTGCCATAATTGCAACCCTACTGTTCATTCCCTACCTTTCCAATCATGAAGAAATTCAAGTATTTGATATCGAGAAAGACTCAATCTCAACCTCCTCATCCATTCGAGTGGAACTATGGAAAAACACGATCGAATTAATTGAAAACAAATTCTTAATAGGCTGCGGGCCCGGCGATACGAGAGAACTCGTTAAAACACAATTTCAAAAAAAAGGACTTGCTAAATATGCAACTGGTGATTATAACATGCACAATCAATTTTTAGAAAGCCTTGTTGGACTAGGAGTTTTCGGGCTAGGAATCTTAATCGCCATCCTATTCTTGGTATTTCAAAAAGCCATTCAACAAAAAAACAAACTCTTATTTTATCTCGCAATACTGCTACTGATCAATTTCCTATTTGAATCAGTATTAAACCGACAAGCCGGAATATTCTTCGCGATGTATTTTATCAGTCTTTTGATTCAACTACCACAAAAAAAGGCACTTTTCAGTGCCTTGTAAATCCCTTTTAACTTTCTTTTATAAACGTAAAAATCTCTTTCCTGTATTTTAGGAACAGTGATAATAACATTCCTAAGACAATCCCTAAAATTCCAAATTTTAAGTTAACTCTATTTTCTTTCACTACGTTTACAGGGTTTGATACCTCAATAAATTTTGATAAGAAAATAAACGGTTCTGTTTCCAATTCTAAAGTTCTGTAATTATTCAAATTTTGGTTTACTAAATCCAAAATATTCTGATGTAAGAGTCGTGTTGGTTGAATAGGATCTTCGCCACCCGAAACTAACAGTTGGTTTAGTTTTACAGTACCTTTATCAAACTCACGAAGTTCTTTTTCCTTTTTAAAATATTCGTAGCTACGCAAACTATCCAATATGGTAATTTCCTCGTCAATTCGTTTGATTTCATTTTCAAGGTTTAACTTTTTAACATCTGCAATCTGCTGCAAACGAGGATAAGTACGTAAATATCCATCTAGTTTTTCTTGCACCAAGTTCACATTTGTAGGATCAAAGGTCAACAACTGAACATGAAAGCGATCCGTAATACGAATTGCATTACTGATGGTATCCGGCATAAATTCATTGTAGTAATCAATCTCATCTGAAATACCGTCTTTGTTTTTATCTATCAACCAAAAAGCTTGTAGATCGTATATTTTTGACGCAGTTGAAACATCCATTTTCAATTCAGTTGCCAAACTGATACTATCATTGTTATCTAATAATTCATGAAGCCGATTAATATAATTAATCAAATTGGCGTTGGATATGGTATTAGATTGAATTGTTGCAGAGGTGCGATAATAAGGTACGCTATAGTTGGTTATGAAACGTCCTAAAAGCAATACAACAATCGTTGTAATAATAATGATTAGCGAATAGCGTAAGGAAAATCTTAAGGTTAAAATACCAAAATTGAAAATCCATTTAAAAAATCTGATGATTAACTGAATTAAACCTACTGTTGCTTTCTCCAACGCTTTACCAGCTTTTTGAGTAACTTCAATTAAGTCAATTTCGTCGTTTCTTTTTTCAGTGCTCATAAATTTTGAATCGTTTAGTTATTTTTT
>JAFGAK010000356.1 GCA_016933745.1 Bacteroidales bacterium | reverse complement strand
TTCTGTTTTCCGGTTCATAGGCCCAACAGGGAAGTTGGGCCTGTGTTATGGTGTTAGCAGCGCATCGCTTTTATTTGTGGTACAGGGTTTTTGTCTGTTTAGCTGGTTTTCGGCCAATGGGGCTTTGCTTGTGTTCGGAACTTTGGGGGCCGGGGTGTTTTGGTTCTTGTTCAGCCTTGTTTTTAGCGGGTTAAGGGATTTATGGTTTGTTTCCTTTTTCAAGGCTTTTGGTTTTTTGGGTGTGTTTTAAGTTTTCGGTTCGATTGTTCAAGGTTGCTGTCTGGATAAAAAAGCGGATTGTTGCGATATCAAGAAATTGTCCGGGTTTTATGGCCTTTTAATCAGTCATTTGCTTTTACCACTTGGGGCCGCTTATTTTTCCGGGTGATGGTGGGTTCATGCAAAGTCCGATTTAAAATATCCCGGCGGTATAGGGCCGGATCGGGATCGCCTGAAGCATGGTGTTTCTTTGATTATTCAAAGGTAAAAGCCTTTAATCATGTTTTCCTTTAAAATTACAAAGGGCTGATTTTCCGCTATCCGCCTTCATCAGGCAATCAGCCAAGGTTCAAATCAATAATGGATCTGCTAAAAATGAATAGGACATCATGCTTTTTTACAATCCATGATTTCAATCAAGAAAGGGATGCTTTTAATCAAAGCATGATGTTTTCAAAATCCCGATATCGTACTTTCGCTCGTGGTAAAGAATGGTTTAAATCAGGAATAAGGTTTATCTTTAATCGTTATAATGGCCGGATTTTGCGAAGGGAAAGGTTGTTTTCGAGTAACCAAGCTTTTTGAAAATAATTAGGCTATATTTTTGGAGTGTCCGGTTTTATTACACTGTAAGCAATGGTTTAGATCAAAATTGGTTCTATTCATATCGAAAATGCCGTGATGCTTTTTTCCTATCTGATATTTCAACCACAGGCTGAAACTTTTAAATCAAAGCTTGAGTTTTTCAATAACTGTTACAATGCTTTTTGTCGTGATAAAGAATAGCTTAAATCAAGAATATGGCTTTTCTTAATTCGATAAAAAGGCTGGATTTTGAAAATGTATCGACTCTTTCCACGTAACCAAACACTCCGAGCCGGTAAAATTGAAACCCTTTTTAAAATGAAAGGCATTATTAAGCGAAGAGATAAATCTTATCTAAAGTTAAAAAAGCCCCTGATTGTTTCACAAACAGGGGCTATAGTAATA
>JAFGAK010000355.1 GCA_016933745.1 Bacteroidales bacterium | reverse complement strand
GCCTCAAATTTTTCCAAATCGTAGGTTGGGAGTTCTGCTTCAAAAAAAGCTTTGTTTTCCCAGATTTTGTTTTCTAAATTCTTTAAGCCCATTTCACCTCCTTTTCTTCTTGAATAGTACGAATAGCTTGTAACAAACTTTGCTTGGCTCTGGAATATCTTGTGCGAGAAAGGCCATAATTAATATTCAGAATACTTGCTATTTCTTCGTGATCGTATCCTTCAAATAAATAGAGCGATAAAATAACACGGTATTCTTTTTTAATCTTTTGCATTGCTTGCTTTATATCTTCCAACCGACATTCATTCTCGAGGCATTCTTCCTGTTCACTACTTAATGCTATATGTGCCTCGGTTAATTCGTCTGTTGGTTTTTGTTTTCTTAGGTAATCCAGTGCATTGTTAATCACTATTCTTTTCAGCCAACCCCCAAAACTGCCTTCTTCGCGGTAAAGATGAATTCGATCAAATGCATCTAAAAAGGAATCTTGCATAATGTCTTCAGCATCGGCGCCGTTGTTTAGTATTCTCAATGCAGAATTGTACATGGCTTTGGAATACAATTTGTAAATTTCCAACTGGCCGCTCTTATCTCCGTTTTTGCAACGGAGAATCAGATGATGATGCACATCTCGATATTTCGTTTTCGTAAACAACATACACTCTATTGACTTTTCAAGATACAAATTGTTACAGTGCAACAAATAATTTTTTCTAATTTAAGTTTTAGATAGAATTCGTATTTTTAACAAAAAAACACATGAAGAAAGTGGTAGTATTAGGTGCCGGTTTGGTTGGAGCACCCATGGCGATGGATTTAGCTAAAGAAAATGAGTTTGATGTTTTAGCTGTTGATTTTAATGAAGCTAATTTTTTTAAACTTCAAAAGAAAGGAGTTAAAACGCAAAAAGCGGATTTAAGAGCCGAAGGCGCAATCGAAAAATGGGTGGCTGATGCCGACTATGTAATAAATGCTACGCCTGGATTTATGGGTTTCGAGAGTTTAAAAAGAGTAATCATGGCTGGGAAAAACGCCATTGATATTGCTTTTTATCCTGAAAACATGTTCGATCTGGATGCACTTGCAAAAGAATACGGTGTTTGCGTTATTTCGGATATTGGTGTTGCACCCGGAATGAGTAATTTGCTCTCTGCTTATGGAGTTACTTTGCTCGACGAAGCGGATGATATTAAGATTTATGTAGGAGGTTTGCCACTTAAAAGAGAGCAACCATGGGAATACAAAGCCCCCTTTTCGCCCGCCGATGTAATTGAAGAATATACACGTCCGGCACGTTTTGTTCAAAACGGACAAATGGTTACCAAAGCTGCTTTAACCGATACGGAATTGTTGAAGTTTCCTTCGGCAGGAGAACTCGAAGCTTTTAATAGCGATGGCTTACGTTCATTAATGCACACACTTGATGTGCCAAATATGATTGAAAAAACTTTGCGATATCCAAACTATGTG
>JAFGAK010000354.1 GCA_016933745.1 Bacteroidales bacterium | reverse complement strand
TAAAAGTTGTTTTATATTTTGGTCGATTTGGCTCGTTTTTGCAAGTGGAATTTCTGTTTGGAAACGATTTAATTCAACAGAATAATTAGGGTTCCAATCGTTGAGGTGATTCAAAGCGATACCAGAAATGCCATAAATGAGGCTGGCGCCGATAAAAAAATAACCTATGTCGCGGTGAAGGATGCGACTCCATTTTCGTAAGATTTTCATGCGTTTTGTTTTGTATAGAATTTGACGCTTTAGCTTATTTGTAAGTTAAAATTGGCGAAGCCAAATTCATTGAATATGAATAATAATCTGATACCATTTTAAATGAAAAATTTAAAAAGAGGTTTCCAAACCATGTTTAGAAACCTCTTAGTTTTTATTCATTTATTTAAACACTATTTTGTCTTATGCGAAATGTATTGCACGGAATAAAAAGATAAATGATCAACTCCTGCACTTTGCATCGAATCGCGGTACATTTTTATTTGATTCATTTTCGATTGATGAACATCATCGCTGTCAACACCTTCTTTGTGCTTTTGAATATGACCTTCTTCTTGTTGCAAGCAATAGGCTTCGTCTACTCTAAATTCTTTTACAATGCCAATCACGGTAATATCGCTACCTACCAAAGCATCGTCAAAACGCTCTTCTCCATCTACATGAACATCTCCATCATCGCTTACTAAAAACAATCTTTTTCCGCCATGTTTACATACGTGGTCTACAATTCCTTCGAGGATAATCTCTTTATCTACAAAGTTTCCAGCTTCCGTATTAAATTCTTCCAAGGTCAAAACCGGTGTTTCAGTAGCGCTAAGGCTATCTTCTTGTTTGGTTTGAGCTTGTTCTGCATTGTTTCCGCAAGCCATAAAAAAAACTGCAATAATTGCTAGTGTATAAAATCTTTTCATCTTTTTAAGTTTGTTAAATGAATAACAAAAATAGAAAAACAATTTTACATATGTAATTTTTAACATAGAAAATTGATATTTCCTTGGGAATTTGTTCTATACCCTATAAAATTATGGCCTTAATGATTCTAACATCTTTTTAATTTATAATCTCTCCAAATTGAACCAAAGACTCTACAATCTAGGGTAAAAAATTATCTTTATACTCTAAAGAGGCTATTGTTAAATTGTGCAATGTTATACTTTATCAAATAAACCAAATTATAAACCAATGACACACAAAGAATCTAGCAGAAGAGATTTTCTCAAAAAGCTTGCTATCGGCGGAGGTGGAGTTGTTCTACTCGGAAAATACAATTTTCTGTTTGGCAACCAACCTAAAAATGGAATTTTAAAAGCCATTATTGTCGATTTCGATAAATGTACGGGCTGCAGAACCTGCGAAACTGCTTGCTCTGCTTTTCATCATCAAATCGAAATTGAAGGCGAAATGCTAAATGGATTGGGAAATCCAAAATTAGCCAATATTCAAGTCTATCATTACAATCCAGACGTCGATATTCCGAGCATCTGCGCCAATTGTCCCGATACGCCTTGCGTGAATGCCTGCCCCGTAACACCGGACCCAATAACGGGTCACAAAGCTATTTTCCGCGATGAGCTCACACAATCCATCCGAACCAATCACAGCGTTTGTATTAGTTGCGGATCATGTTCCAGAGCTTGCGAGAGTGAACGTACCGGAGTTATAAAAATGAATTCAATCAGCAATCACCCAGAACATATTTGCGATCATTGTGGTGGCAATCCACAATGTGTAATGAACTGCCCGTACGATGCATTATCCTTTCGGGAGGTAGATGTAGATGGTACCTATTTTGGGCTTTCACCCGAAGAAATAGCAGAAAAATTATTTGAACGTTATTATGCTGGAGAGGAGGTTGTCAATGGATAATATTTTTGGACAATATGGAGTACTTCTTGATGTGAATCTGAGTACGAAAGAAATAAAAAAAACACCAATTCCAAAAGAAGATTTAAAAAATTACTTGGGAGGAAGAGGTTTAGGAATGAAGATATTGTGGGATCGAGTGAAAGAACCCGGTATGGATCCTTATTCGCCTGAAAATCCACTTATGTTTATGCCGGGACCATTTAGCGGTTTGCCAATTCCGTCCTCTTCACGGACAACCATCATCACCAAATCCACGAGAACATCACCAAAAAATAAGAAATATCCACATTCTTCAACCATTTCTTATGCCAACATGGGCGGTTTTTTTGGCCCTGAAGTAAAATTTGCCGGTTACGATGGAATTGTAGTTACCGGAAAAGCTAGCTCGCCTGTGTATTTGTTGATCGAAGACGATAAAGTGGAAATTAAATCTGCTCGTGCTTATTGGGGTATGGGAACAGATATGTTTGATAAAGCCTTGATTGAAAAATTCGGAAAAGGATATCAGTCTTGCTATATCGGACCCGGAGGAGAAAATGTCATTCCTTATGCAAGTGTTTTGAATACGGCTGCGCGAGCTGCTGGAAGAGGTGGTGTTGGTGCCGTCATGGGCTCGAAAAACTTAAAAGCAATCGTTGTTAAAGGAACTCAGCAACCTAAATTAGCTCAGCATAAAAAATATCTTGAGCTTCTAGCAAAAGCGCGTCAAGCTTTTCGCGACGATAAAGAAGGTGTAGAGTATTGGCGTTCAGGTGGAACAGCCCATGCCTTAGAAAGTTCGAGCGATAATGGAACAATGGCCGTTAAAAACTACCGTGAAGGAACTTTTAAGGAAATCGAAAAAATTAATACCAAAGCTGCTCGTACTCAAATTTGGAAGCGCGATTTCGCCTGCTTTTCTTGTCGCTTAGCTTGTAAGAAAAGCGGCTTTGCAAAAGGTGCATATGGCGGCGTTATCCACGATGGACCGGAATATGAAACAGGAACCATGGTGGGTGCAAATCTGTTGATTTCTGATTTGGAAGGATTGAACAAAATTATTGCCATTTGCGATGATTATGGAATTGATATCATTACTACCGGAGGTGTTTTAGGCTTTTTAATGGAAGCTAGAGAAAGAGGTTTGATCGATTTGGATTTCTTAGATGGCATTGATCTTAAATGGGGAGCCATTGATGCCTCCATCGATATGATTCATAAAATTGTGCGACAAGATGGCGTTGGAAAACTCGCCGGACTTGGCGTCAAAGCCTTAGCTGAACATATCGGAAATGGATCCGAAGAATTTGCCATTCATGTAAAAGGACATGAGCTTGCGGCATGGAACGTAAATACACGCGCAGAGCGTATGATGATAACTTATGGCACAGCTAATAGAGGAGCTTGCCATTTAAATAGTTCAAGTCCTACTCGTCAGAATCACAATGCAATGCAAGATTCATTAGGTGCTTGTAGTTTTGCCGGTGCATGGTATAAAGGAGATATTTCGTATCGTCATTTCATCGAAGCCATTACAGGAGTAGAACATACGGATGAAGAATTTGCAATGATTGGAGAGCGGATTTTTAATCTCGAAAAATTGTTCAACTACCGAGAAGGTTTTGAACGTGTTGATGACCAGCTGCCTGAACGCTTTTTTAAAGACGCTCATACCTATGGGAAAGGAGAAGGTATTTTGGCTACGCATCAAGATTTCGACAATTGGATCGAAGCCTATTACAAAGAGCGTGGTTGGGATTTAAAAACCAGCAAGCCCAGTCCTGAAAAAATAGCAGAGCTTGGTTTGAACTTTACGGTTTAAAAAGTTGAGTTGAAGAAAAAGGATGCGATTGAATTCAATCGCATCCTTTTTTGTTTTGTGAGAAACGAAGCCCTTTTCATTCACTTATTTTAACTTTTAAAGACTGAAATTTTTTCTACTTTTGCACCAAATCAAAGAAAAGACAATGGCTACTGAAAATCATAAAATTATCGGTGAAGGATTAACCTACGACGATGTGCTCCTAGTTCCTGCCTATTCCGAAGTTTTACCTCGAGAAGTGGATGTTAAAACCAAATTTACACGAAATATCGGATTAAATATTCCGGTTATTTCCGCTGCGATGGATACGGTTACCGAATCTAAAATGGCAATAGCGCTTGCTCAAGAAGGTGGAATTGGTGTAATTCACAAAAATATGCCAATCGATGCGCAAGCCAGCGAAGTAATGAAAGTGAAAAGAGCTGAAAACGGAATGATAATCGATCCGGTTACGATTTCTTCAAAGGCATTGGTTTCAGATGCGCTTGCTTTAATGAGCGAATATCATATCGGCGGAATTCCAGTGGTTGATAAGGATAATAAATTGGTTGGTATTGTTACAAACCGCGATTTGCGATTTGAACGAAAATTAAACCGAGCTATCAAAGAAGTAATGACTAAAAAAGTGGTGACTACAAGTGAGTTCACTTCTTTTGAAAAAGCAGCCGAT
>JAFGAK010000353.1 GCA_016933745.1 Bacteroidales bacterium | reverse complement strand
TAATCGATCATTTGGATTATATTAAAGATCTTGGATTTACTGCAATTTGGTTAAATCCGGTCGTTGAAAATAATCATAAAAGAACCAGTTATCACGGGTACTCTACAACTAATTACTATCATATTGACGCGCGTTTTGGTAGCAATGAAGATTATTATCGGTTGAGCCAAGAAGCTTCTAAACGAGGAATTAAATTAATCATGGATCAAATCATGAATCATTGCGGATTGGGACATTGGTGGACCAACGATATGCCTACAAAAGACTGGTATCACTATGCTGAAAAACCTCAATATACCAACCATAGAAGAACAACTTTAGAAGATCCGTATGCTGCAAAAAGGGAGCGTATTCTTTTCGAAGACGGTTGGTTTGTTCCCTCCATGCCTGATTTAAATCAAGCGAACAGATTGTTGGCCGATTATTTGGTTCAAAATAGCATATGGTGGGTTGAATTTGCCGATTTAGGCGGAATTCGGCATGACACTCATCCCTATTCCGGAAAAGAATTTATGTCGGAATACGCATTCCGAATCATGCAAGAATATCCAAATTTTAATATCGTAGGCGAAGAATGGAGCCCAAATCCCGTAGTTCTTGCCAAATGGTTGGCGGGCAAAAAAAACGATGATGGGTATCAAGGTTATTTACCTTCGTTAATGGATTTTCCGCTGCATATGTCGCTCATCCAATCTTTAAACGAAGAAGAAGGATGGAATAAAGGCTTTATTAATTTGTACGAAATGTTGAGTAACGACTTTTTATATCCTGATCCATTTAATCTGGTCTTGATGCCTGATAACCATGATATGCCTAGGTTCTTCACACAGATTAAAGAAGATTATGATTTGTATAAAACAGGTTTAATTTATGTAGCTACCATTCGTGGAATTCCTCAGATCTTTTACGGAACAGAGTATTTAGCCAAAAGTCCTGGAAATAATGACCACGGAAGGCTTCGAAGCGATTTTCCGGGAGGTTGGAAAGGTGATACCATCAATGCATTTACAGGTGAAGGTTTAACTCCAAAACAAAAGGAAGCACAAGACTTTGTTAAATCATTATTGAATTGGAGAAAGAATAATCCGGTTGTCCAAAACGGTAAATTGATGCACTTTTCACCAGAAAACGGAATATATGTCTATTTCCGTTACAACGATAAAAAAACAATCATGGTTATTTTAAATAAAAACAACAACGATATCTACTTAGATACAAATCGCTTTACGGAAATAATAAAAGATTTTACAACAGGAATTGATATTTTCACAGGAGAAAAATACACATTGAAAAACATTCCATTAAAATCAAAAAAATCGATGATTTTAGAATTACTAAAATAGAATTATTGAGCTTAAGTTTATTTTTGTCCATAAATTAAATCATAAATCGCGTTTT
>JAFGAK010000352.1 GCA_016933745.1 Bacteroidales bacterium | reverse complement strand
CGGTTTTACAGGTTTAATCAAATAATCAGCAATATTAGAACCAATAGCTTCTTCCATAATGGATTCTTCTTCGCTCTTGGTAATCATTACCACCGGCAATTGAGGTAGTTTTCTTTTAATCTTTTCCAGTGTTTCAATTCCTGATAAACCAGGCATATTTTCGTCTAAAAACAAAATATCAAAACGTTCTTCATCAATTAAATCCAAAGCATCAATTCCATTATTGAGTGCACGAACCGAATACCCTTTTTGCTCTAAAAATAGAATATGAGGTTTTAAAATTTCAATCTCATCATCCACCCACAATATCTTCGTTTGTTTCATCCTTTTGTTTTTCAGTCTAAGTGATTTTTATTCATTAATTCATCCGGATTCTAAGTCCAAATTATTCCTGATGCAAGTTACGCTTTCTTCCACAATCAAGAATTAACAGGTGTAGTTAATCTTTGTTAATACTGAACAATGAGATTAGAGTGACTCTGAAATGTTAAATATTTAAAAGATAATGGGTTGCTATTCACTCTAATTGCTTAATTTTGTAGCCGTATAAACTTAAGAATGAATAGCTCAGAAACGAATAAGCGAAAAATATACAACGACCCGGTTTATGGCTTCATTTCCATACCAAACGCTTTGGTATTTGATTTAATAGAAAACCCCTATTTCCAACGACTTAGAAGAATAAATCAACTGGGGCTGACGCATTTAGTCTATCCCGGAGCTGTACATACTAGATTTCAACACTCGATGGGTGCGATGTTTTTGATCGAACATGCCCTTCGCACCTTATCAGAAAAAGGAATCGAAATCAGTCCGGAAGAATATACAGCTGCCAGTATTGCTATTTTGCTTCACGATCTAGGTCATGGTCCTTATTCGCATACTTTAGAAGGCATTCTTATCAGCGATATTACCCACGAAGAGATTACAAATTATCTGCTCGAAATTTTAAACAAAGAATATCACGGCAAATTGGAATTAGCTATTTCGATCTTCAGAAATACATATAAACGGAGGTTTTTTCATCAATTAGTTAGCAGTCAGCTTGATATGGATCGCTTAGATTATCTCCGAAGAGATAGTTTTTATACAGGCGTATCCGAAGGCGTAATTGGAACAGAGCGGTTGATTAAAATGCTAAATGTTGCAAATGACCAGATTGTGGTGGAAGAAAAAGGAATTTATTCTGTAGAGAAATTTTTGGTTGCTAGAAGAATCATGTATTGGCAAGTGTATTTGCATAAAACCGTTTTGGTAGCAGAACATCTATTGATTCAAATATTAAAACGAGTTAAACATATTACTGAAAACGGAATGGATCTTTTTGCCTCTCCTGCCCTCGCCTTTTTCCTTACAGAAAAACCAAATAAAGCCGATTTTTATTCCAATCCGAATGTTCTCAAATATTTTTCGCAATTAGACGATTTTGATGTGATGGGAGCGATTAAAGTATGGCGAAACCATCTGGATACCACTTTATCGCTGTTAAGTAAAATGCTCATCGATAGGCATCTTCCAAAGATTCATATCCAGAAAGAAAAGTTTAGTGAAATAGAATTGGAAAAAATCCGTTTAAGCGTTGTAAAAGGCTTTGGTATTTCCTACGAAGAAAGCAAGCATTTTGTGGTAAGCGGAACCTTAAGCAATCAGGCTTACAATCAAGATCACAACGAAATATTTATTGCGTCAAAAAATGGAGCACTCACAGATATTGCATCAGCTTCAGATAATTTCAATATCAGAAGCATTTCCGAACCGGTCAAGAAATATTTTCTTTTCTATCCGAAAGGAATTAAATTTTAAATGATTAAGCAAACAATTATAAGACAACAAATTGATGAAATTTACAGCTGAATTTATCGCAAATGCATTGAAAGGAAGAGTGGAAGGCAATAGCGGAATTGAAGTTTCTAAACTTTCCAAAATAGAAGAAGGAACTGAAGGTTCTTTAAGTTTTCTAGCAAATCCAAAATACACTTCATATATCTACGATACGAAAGCAAGCATCGTTATTGTAAATGAAGATTTTATTGCTACCAAGCCACTAACATGCACTTTAATACGCGTAAACGATGCGTATACTTCATTCTCGCAACTGCTCGATCTCTATAATCAAGTGAAGAATAACAAAGTGGGTATTTCGCCGCAAGCAGCTATCGCGAAATCAGCCACTATAGGCAAAGATGTATATATTGGCGAATTTGTTGTCATCGGAGAAAATGCAGTGATCGAAGATCATTCAAAAATTTATCCGCAAACCTACATTGGTGATAATTGTAAAATCGGGAAAAACACCATTCTTTTTCCAGGAGTAAAAGTTTATTCCGATTGTATAATCGGCTCCAACTGCACCTTTCATGCCGGTGTAGTCATCGGATCAGACGGTTTTGGTTTTGCTCCACAATCGGATAATAATTATAAAAAAGTGGCTCAAATCGGAAACGTCATCATCGAAGACGATGTCGAAATTGGCGCAAACACCACAATCGACCGAGCAACTCTTGGCTCTACCATCATCCGTAAAGGAGTAAAATTAGATAACTTAATTCAGATTGCGCACAATGTTGAAATTGGCGAAAATACCGTGATGGCAGCGCTTAGCGGAATATCCGGATCAACCAAAATCGGGAAAAACTGCATGATTGGAGGACAAGTTGGAATGAATGGACATATCAAAGTTGGCGACAATGTGAAGATTGGAGCACAAGCCGGAATTATGAGCAATGTACCAGATGGAAAAACAATCATCGGGTCTCCTGCAATCGAAGTTGGCGCTTTTATGAAATCTTCGGTATATTTCAAGAAACTACCTGAATTAGCGCAAAAACTATATAGCATGGAGAAAAAGCTAAATGCCGATTAATCAGATTTACTTTGGTAATTTATATTTTAATACATTTGCAGGCAATTAACCAAACTTGTTAATCAT
>JAFGAK010000351.1 GCA_016933745.1 Bacteroidales bacterium | reverse complement strand
CCGATTATGTAAATACCCCTACCCCCGGTGGCGAATCGTATGCGCAAATGATACATCGGTGCAAGGTTTTTATCGAAGAGTTGAAAACATTAAATCAAGAGAACATATGTATTATAACGCATGGAGGCCCAATACGAGCAATAAAGTCAATAATTCAAAACATACCACCAATGCAAAGTTTCAATACAAAAATCAATTATAGTGAGATTAGCTGCCTCGAGCATAATTTTATCTAAGAAAAAAGAATCTAGTATTGATTTTATAGAAAGAAAAGGCTATTCTCAGCATAGAAAAAATTATCTTGCAACAACAAATTATTCAAAGAGAAATACAAAAAAAAACCGATGTAACAATGAAAATTTTTTATATCATTTTAATTATGAGTTTAAGTTTATCTGCTTGCATATCAAACAAATCTCAACCCGAGGACAAAAGAGTCGAAAACTTGCTTTCTCAAATGACCTTAAGAGAAAAAGTAGCACAGCTTAATCTCATTACAGCTTTAGACGACTTTAACAAACCAAAAGACGATGTTCTTGAAAAGGTGAAAAATGGTGAAGTTGGCCATATTCTTAAAAGCAACGGTGTTAAAACGAATCGTCAAATACAAGAAATAGCCGTTAACGAAAGCAGGCTTGGGATTCCAATACTCTTCCACGAAGATGTAATACATGGATATAAAACAGCTTTTCCTGGGCCAATGGCCGAAGCCGCAAGTTGGAATTTAGAAAGAATACAACAAACAGCCGCCGTAGCTGCAAAAGAAGCCAGTGCTTCGGGCATTCAGTTAACCTATGCCCCAATGGTTGATATTACCCGTGATCCGCGCTGGGGAAGAATAGTAGAAGGTGCCGGCGAAGATCCATATTTGGCAAGTTTAATTGCCGAAGCAAGAGTGAAAGGTTTTCAGGGGAATAACCTCGCAGATTCAACTACTCTTATGGCCTGCGTAAAACACTTTCTGGGCTATGGCGATGCTACCGGAGGTGTTGACTATAACATAGGCGATTTTTCGGAACGTGAAATTCGTGAACTATACTTACCTCCATTTAAAGCAGCAATTGATGCCGGTGTTGGCAGTTTAATGATTGCCTACTCAGCAGTAAACGGATTACCGGCTACTGCCAACAAATGGCTAATGGAAGATCTTCTTCGTGATGAATTGGGTTTTGAAGGAATGATTAT
>JAFGAK010000350.1 GCA_016933745.1 Bacteroidales bacterium | reverse complement strand
TTTATTAATATTCATCTTCGTTGAAGAAAAAATCTTCTTTCGTTGGATAATCAGGCCATAAATCTTCGATACGTTCGTAAATCTCTCCTTCGTCCTCAATCTCGCTTAAGTTCTCAACAACTTCTTGAGGTGCTCCAGAGCGTATACAAAAATCAATTAATTCTTCTTTTGTTGCAGGCCAAGGTGCATCTTCTAATTTCGAGGCTAATTCTAAGGTCCAATACATAATCTTCTATTTTGCAATTTTTGCAAAAATAATTTTTTTTTATAGAAATACAAGAAAATGAAAAAAAAGCTATCCACATTAGTTAAAACACTGATATATAATTTTTTAACTTTTAATATAAAGCTATTTTAGATCGATAGCACTTTGCAGTTACCCTTTTGAAACAGCACAAAACCACCTTTTCGACGTTTTTCGTTAAAAATACAAGCCGTTTACTTAATTTCTAAGGCTTGTTTTTGCAGATTTTTGGGTATGCGATTATAAGTTGCTGAGAATGATGGAAGAATATTTGTTTGTCCTTGCTCCTCGATTATTTTCATTCCTTTTTCAGGATCAAAGAAAAATTCTAAAAATGCAGCAGCTAATTCTGGGTTTGGGGCATTTTTAATTTGGGTAATCCCATAAACCATCGTTTTCCCTTCCAATTGTATCGTTTCGTCGGGAGCTTTTCCAGCAATATCCACTTTAGCGTAGGCATACCAATCACCTAATTTGGGATTTGATAAATTGATGGAATCGCTCAGCGTTACATAATGAAGCTGATGTTGCTTGGCCACTGATTTATAAATAAAAATATAATCGATCGCATTGGATTCGAGCAACCCCAACAAATCAACTTCTTTGGGACGAATGAAATTCTGATCTTTTTCCAACAAGTGCAGGATCGATTGATCCTTTTTTCTCAAAGCTTCTAATTGAGTAGTCATCACCGACCGATAACCACAAGGATCTGAATTTGGTTCGGATCGACCGTATGCAACTTTTTCATTTTGAAGAATTTCATACCAATTTTCGGAATTGATTTGGTCTTTCATTCTGGATTTATCCGTAAAACCAATCACCATTTCGTTGGCTGCAAAGGAAATATTCCAATCGGCATACTCAGGAATCAGAAATCGATCAATCACATCATAATCCGCCGAAGCCATGATATCGCAATCCTTTTTTAAATCAGTAATTTTTCGCGCACAAGCTACGCTTCCTGCCGACTCAAGTAAAACCTTTGTTCCCGGATTCTCCTTTTCAAATTCGTGTGTAATCATTTTCAAGGGTACCGACAAAGAACCTGCATGAAAGATTATTAACTCTGTATTCTTTGTGTTTGCAGATTGATTTCCGCAGGAAAACAAACTTCCTGAAAAAACAATAAGCAGCAACCAAAACCAATTATTCTTCATATGCTTTTAATTCGTTATGCAAAGTTAAACATATCGAGCAAAGCAAACAATAAGATTAAAATTATTTTATCGATTTTAAAAAGAATGCGAATGCTTCTAATTTTCTTTTAGAATGACATCGTCGTACTCAATTTCAAAAGCCATTTTGTGTTTAGCTTCTTCTTGAGCAAGTCCGATGAAAAGATCTTTGAATTGAGCCAAATCGGTATTGGAAGCCAATTTCATATACAAACGATAGGCTGCTTTTTCGCGTTTCATGGCAAGAATCAATGCATCTTGATAGGTCATGGATTCCGAAACTTTCTGACGAACCACATAATCTGCCACTTTTAAGTCGAGAATAGTTTGTTTTTCCAACTTAAAAACGCCTTCTTTTTTCACTTGAATTAATTTTTCTTTGTGGCCAATTTCTTCGTGAGCATAGATTTTAAAAGTTTCTCGAATGCTTCTATCTTTGGTTGTTTCGGCTAATTTAAAATAGAAATCGGCTGCATTTTGCTCATTTTCAATTGCAAAATCGAGTATTTCGTCGACGGTTTGAAAATTATTCATAATCTGGTTTTTTGATGGCATAAATATAAGCAATTAAGCCGTTCGTTGGTTTGGCAATCGCGAAAAACCAGTAACTTTGCTAAAAAATAAATCATGCCTAAAATACGCTTAGCTATCAATGGCTTTGGAAGAATCGGTAGAGCCACCTTCAGGAATCTACTCGACAACAACAACATCGAGGTGATTGCAATCAACGATTTGACCGACACAAAAACCCTTGCACATTTACTAAAATACGATACCGTTCACCGCGAGTTGAAAGCGGATATTTCGTTTGATGCAGATCATTTAATCATCAATCAACAATCGGTTTTGGTTTTAAAAGAAGCTGATCCGAGTTTACTTCCATGGAAAAAACTTGCGATTGACGTAGTGATTGAATCGACGGGATTTTTTGCAAGTAAAGCAGGGGCGGAACAACATCTGATTGCAGGAGCTAAAAAAGTTATTTTATCGGCGCCAGCCAAAGGAGAAGATAGTTGCGAAATTCCGTTTGTAGTTTTGGGCGTAAATAACCAAGTGATTGAGCAAGCAAATCGGATTATTTCCAATGCCAGTTGCACTACCAATAATGTAGCTCCATTGATTAAAGTTTTGGACGAAAAATGGGGAATTGAAAAAGGATTTATTACCACTGTTCACAGTTATACCAAAGATCAAAACATTTTAGACGGACCGCATTCCGATTTACGCAGAGGAAGAACTGCCGCTGAAAATATTGTTCCAACCACAACCGGCGCAGCCAAAGCGGTGACTCGTATTTTTCCGCATTTAGATAAAAACATTGGAGGAGCTGGAATTCGGGTGCCTGTGCCGGATGGTTCTTTAACAGATTTTACTTGCACCCTTTTAAAACCAGCCAGTGTTGAAGAAATTAATGCCGCTTTTAAAGCGGCTTCTCAAAACGAATTAAAAGGAATTTTGGAATATACCGAAGACCCGATTGTTTCGCGCGATGTGATTGGAAATACCCATTC
>JAFGAK010000349.1 GCA_016933745.1 Bacteroidales bacterium | reverse complement strand
GAAAAGGCAAAAGAAAAGAAAACAGTTTAATTGGCACCGGGAATTTTAATTGTCGTTGAAGGGAATTTTTAATTGACGTTGATCAATTGTTTTTACCTTATTCAATTTGCCTGTAGGCTTAGGAGTGTTTTTTTATTCCTATTCATATATGCGTGAACTTAAAGCTGATCGTTTTAAATTATATCCTTCTTATTTGGGCTTTAGGGTCCCGATCTCTTTAGACACCTTATGGTATGGACTATTCATTCTGTTGGGTTGTCTTCACTTAATTCTTTTTATAACACTAGTATTCATTTTAATTTTAAATGAATTTACTATTCCACAATATGAAGAGCTTAAAGGATTACTTAAACTACTATAAAATATTTGATGTAGGTCACATTTGACTTAATCTATTGTTTAACCAATTTTCAACATTTTAGCATAACATCTTGCTGCAAGGGATGGAGAGAAAATACGGAGAGACAATGAATTCAAAAAAGCTTAAATATTTGATAAGCATCGGAGCTTCGTTGCTTTTAGTATTGCATGTATTGTGGCCCACTCTTGGTATCGATATAACCACAATTGCATTGCTATTTGTTGTGATTCTCCCATTTTCGGGGCCATTGCTTAGAATCTTAGCATCATCTGGTGTAAAAAGTCTTGAATTTCCTGGAGGTATAAAAATTGAACTCGCAGAGGTCAAGGCTGCTGCCGATAAAGTTATTCGGGGTTGGGCCAACATTGAGCTTCCGGCCTTCGAGATATCAGCAACTGCATCTGTCTCAAAAACTAAATCTTTTGTGGAAAATATTCCTACCGAAGACCCAATAGCGGCTATTCGTGAAGTGGCAAATACTGATTCCAACTTAAGTTTGGTAGCCTTTCGCATAGAAATTGAAAAACGACTTCGCAGTATTGCAGAAAATTTTCAAATCAAATCCCACAAAACATCTCTTGGCAAATTGATAAGGGAATTACAAAATCGGGAAATACTACCACCCGATGTTTCCACTGGTCTTATGGACCTAGTTGCTTTGGGAAACCGCGCTGCACATGGTGTTGAAGTCGATCCTCCTGCTGCTGATTGGGTCCTTGATATTGGAGCTTCCATCATTCTTAAATTGGATAATATTTTAGGGAACCAAAAATCACATAACAATCCTAATTCCGCCAACGTAAAAAACCGTTCGTCTGATTAGCGACGTTGGCTCAGGAGAACAATGAATATTACAAAATTTGAAAACGACTTGCTCGAATTGCGCCCTTTTGCAGATCGACTTAAGAAATTTATAGAAATTGAGCATCAGTTTGTAGATGGCAGTCTTGTTATTGCTCTGAGCTCTAAGTTTGGATCAGGAAAGACAACCTTCTTTCAAATGTGGAAAACCGATCTTGATAATCTTCCGAAAAACCAGAACCCACCATT
>JAFGAK010000348.1 GCA_016933745.1 Bacteroidales bacterium | reverse complement strand
TTTTGCAGATTTCACCAAATCCATCCTACGCTCTTCTGTTAACGGAGGTACCGAAATCCGTATCAATTCGCCATCGTTCTGTGGATTAAAACCAAGATTAGCATTCATAATCGCTTTTTCGATGGCCGATAAAGTGGATTTATCCCAAGGCTGAACCGTAATCTGTCGTGGATCAGGAGTTGAAATATTCGACATTTGCTCAATCGGAGTTAAAGTACCATAAAACTCTGCTTTAACGCCCAACAACATCTGAGGATTGGCTTTTCCGGCACGAATTTTTTTAAATGCATTCGCTAAATGCTCCATGGCTTTTTCCATTCCATCTTTGGCATCATCTAATATCATTTTCGATTCTTCTGTCATGCTAATTCGTTTTTAATGCTAAACAAAAATAAAACTTATTTCTCTTTTTTAAAAAAATTTCTCCATTCTGTTAATTTTTATAGATCCGTTGCTGAATTCACAGCTTGTATTTCTAAGGTCACGCGAAAATCATTACCTTTGTTGTATGAATCAAAACACCATAAAAATGTATACTCTCCTTCAAAAAAACGTGGCTTTCGAGCCCAATACAAGCATCCTTTATCTCGTCACTTCTATCGATGAAATTGATCAATCCATCTTAAGTGCCCAAGAGTTTAAGTTCATTGAAAAGGAATACAAATCACACTCCAAAAGTGCATTCTCATTCAATCGGTTTGATTATTTTCTTTTTGTTGAAATACTGAAAGTAAACGAAAATCCGCTTCACTTTTTAGAATATCTTCGAGTTAGCGCTGATAAATACTGTGGTATTTTTAACGAACATCGTTTAGAAACAGTTGGAATTAACGCCGAGGCATTGAGCGCAGCCCAAAGTCTGGCATTTGCCGAAGGATTGGCTTTGGCTAATTACCAATTCAATAAATATAAAACCGATGCTGATGCGAAACTAAACACCCTGCAGTCGATTCAAATTGTGAATAGTCAAACTTCTGAAGCAGCAATTGAAGAATTAAATATTTTGCTTGAAGCCACTTTGATTGCACGCACTTTAGTAAACGAACCTGTCAACTTCATGAATGCGCCTCAACTGGCTAAAGAAATCGAATTATTAGCCAAAGACGCTGGTGCAAAAGTGGAGATTTTCGGAAAAAGCAAAATCGAAGCTCTAAAAATGGGAGGTTTGCTTGCCGTAAATAAAGGCAGCATCGATCCTCCAACTTTTTCGATAATCGAATGGAAACCGGAAAATGCAATCAACGAAAAACCTTTTGTTTTTGTTGGTAAAGGCGTTGTTTACGATACGGGGGGATTGAATATTAAAACCGGCGATTTCATGACCAACATGAAAGGCGACATGGGAGGCGCAGCGGCTGTTGTAGCAAGTGTTTTTGCTATCGCGAAAGCCAAATTACCAATTTATGTAATTGGTTTGGTTCCTGCTACCGACAATCGCTTAAACAACAACGCCTACGTTTCTGGCGATGTAATTAACATGTTTAACGGCATGACTGTTGAAGTTTTAAATACGGATGCAGAAGGCAGAATGATCTTAGCAGATGCCTTGGCATATGCGCAAAAATACAATCCTGAATTGGTAATCGATTTAGCAACGTTAACAGGAGCCGCTTCTAGAGCTATTGGTAAATTTGGCATTGTTGGAATGGGGACCAAAAGCGATGCCTTTATGGAAACTTTAAAAGCTGCAGGAGAAGAAAAAAGCGAGCGCATTGTGGAATTTCCTTTCTGGAAAGAATACGAAGAAGAATTAAAATCGACCATTGCAGATATGACCAATCTTGGTAGCGCAGAAGGCGGCGCTATAACTGCAGGAAAATTTCTTGAAAAATTCACTAACTATCCATACATTCATTTGGATATTGCCGGTCCTGCACTAGTAACAAAACGATTCAATTATCGGGGTGTTGGAGGAACAGGTGTTGGCGTTCGTTTACTTTTTGAATTTGCGAAAAAGCAAATTGCTGTACGCAGTTAAATCAATCGAATAAATTTTCGGTCTCCACCTAATTTCAAAACCATGAAAACGGTCAACGATATTTTACTACTCGGCAACCCAATTCTAAATCAAATTTCTATTCCAGTTGAAAAGCGCGAGTTGAATTTGCTTGTAGATTGGGTAAACGATTTGCATTCGGCCATGATGAATATTCGAGCCAAATACGACTTTGGTAGAGGAATTGCAGCGCCACAACTTGGCATAAGCAAACGTTTAATTTATTTAAATCTAGATCAACCTTATGTGCTAATTAATCCGAAAATTACCGAAAAAAGTGA
Source organism: Bacteroidales bacterium (assembly GCA_016933745.1). Classification (GTDB taxonomy): domain Bacteria; phylum Bacteroidota; class Bacteroidia; order Bacteroidales; family UBA12170; genus UBA12170. Next base: position 838 of record JAFGAK010000348.1, on the reverse strand, counting down.
AGAACTTTTCGAACTTTGGGATGATTGTATGAGTTTCCCAAATTTATTGGTTCGCGTAAAGCGACACAAAAAGATTAAACTCACTTTTTTGGATGAAAATTGGAACGAGCAAAGTTGGGAAGCAGAAAATGATTTAGCAGAACTTATCCAACATGAATACGATCATTTGGATGGAATTCTGGCAACTGAAAGAGCAATTGACTTGAATTCTTTTCAATGGATAAAATAAGAATACGGATGAAAGCTTTACTTACGAATTCTTATACACCGGGATAATTTCGATATTTTTCAAACGAAGCGCTTGTTTGGTTTTTTCAAAATCGGGAGTAAAACCAAGCATAAATCCGCCACCGCCTGAACCACACAATTTTAGCGAGTACAATTTGCTTTCAACGCCTTCTTTCCAAAGATCGCGGATGGCATCAGGAATCATTCGATCAAAATATTGCAGTTGAAAATTAGACAATTTATCAAGCAAATTAAAAAATTCAGTTCCATTTCCTTCTAATAAAGTTGTAATCAACGTATTGTTTAAGGGAATCAACTCATTATCAATCGCATTCTTGTAATCTGCATCTTTGTAACTTTCCAAAAAATGATTCACAAGTGGTGCTGTTTTTCCTGGTTTTCCACTGTTAATTAAAAAGATAGCACCATTTTTATCAAACTTATTACGAGGAATACCAACCGTTTTTATTTCACTCGAATTTTTAATCAAAAGTGGATATTGAATATAGCAGTTTAAAGGATCTAAACCGGAGCTTTTTCCATGAAAATAAGATTCCATTTGTGCAAAAATCGATTTCAATTTAAAAATTCCTTTTTTACTTAAATTCCG
>JAFGAK010000347.1 GCA_016933745.1 Bacteroidales bacterium | reverse complement strand
GTTTTTGTTTCTTTGGCATCAACAGAAATCGCAAAAGCTGTGTTATGTGGATCTGTATTGTTTTGAACCATCGAACCAATTTCTAATGCATTCAGACGATTGCGGGTCATTGGCGTACAAATCAATCCTCTACCATGAGTAGCCATAAAATTGATCGATTGAGGATTTGCAAATTCGGCAGCCATCACTAAATCGCCCTCGTTTTCTCTGCTTTCATCGTCAACAACAACAAGCATTTTGCCCGCTTTGATGTCGGCTAAAGCCTCTTCGATACTACTGAAATGTGTTTTCATTTATAAAAATCCGTTTGCGGCAAGAAATTCCATATTGAGTGAGGAGGGAGTTTTGCCTGGTTTATTCGTTTCTTTTGTGTCATGATGTAAAAATCGCAAGACATATTTTCCTATCATATCTGTTTCTAGGTTGACGTATTGTCCAATTTGTTTTTTAAGCAGTGTAGTTTCGTTTGATGTATGAGGAATGATGCTCACTTGAAAAAAGTTTGGTGTAACATCAACCAAGGTCAGCGAAATGCCATCGATAGCGATTGAGCCTTTGGATAACATCTTGCCAAGAAGATCTTTTGGTGCTTCAATTTTTAGCAGTGTAGCAATGTCGTCTTGTTTTCTTTCAATAATTTTTCCAACCCCATCAATGTGTCCGGAGACCAGATGTCCGTCCAGCCGATCGCTCAACCGCAAGGCTCTTTCAAGGTTTACAAGCTCGCCAATTTTAAGTTGGTTAAAGGTTGTCAGACGAACAGTTTCTGACATGATATCAACGGTAAAAGTATCATTCGAAAAATGGACAACCGTTAAACATGCTCCATTTGTTGCGATGGAATCGCCTAATTTGAGATCGCTTAAAACCGTTTTTGCTTGAATGGTAAATTGAAAGGAGGTGCTTCCTTTGACAATTTTCGTGACTTTTCCTATTTCTTCGATTAATCCTGTAAACATCAGACGTAAGCTTCAATTAATAAATCGTTTTTCATTTTTTTACATTGCATTTCTTT
>JAFGAK010000346.1 GCA_016933745.1 Bacteroidales bacterium | reverse complement strand
GATCCAAACAAAAAATACCCGATGATCGTGTATTTCTATCGCTTGCATTCCGATGATTTGTTCAATCACTATTATCCAACGCCAAGTCGTTCTGTAATCAACCCGTTGCATTATATCAGTAACGGTTATTTGGTATTTATGCCAAACATTCATTACAAAGAAGGTCACCCCGGAATGAGCGCCTACAATCACATTGTTAGCGGAACCTTAGCGATGATCTCCAAAGGATTTGTGGATAAAGAAAATCTGGGAATTCAGGGACAAAGCTGGGGCGGTTATCAAACTTTGTATATCGTTACACAAACGGATCTGTTTAAAGCAGCTAATTCGGGAGCTCCGGTTGCTAACATGACCAGTGCATACGGCGGAATTCGCTGGCAATCAGGAATGAATCGTGCTTTCCAATACGAAGAAACACAAAGTAGAATTGGAGGAACACTTTGGGAAAAACCTTTGGAATACATCGAAAATTCTCCGGTTTTCTACGTGCCAAATATCAATACACCAATCATGTTCCGTCATGATGATGAAGACGGAGCTGTGCCTTGGTATCAAGGAATTGAGATTTTTGTTGCTATGCGGAGGCTCAACAAACCAGCTTGGTTGTTGAACTACAATGGAGCCGGACATAATCTAACAGTAAAACGATCCAATCAAATGGATTTCACCATTCGGATGAAGCAATTCTTTGATTACTATTTAAAAGGAGCGCCTGCACCGGAATGGATGGTAGACGGAATTCCTGCAACCGAAAAAGGGAAAAATTTAGGACTTGAGTTGAAATAGCAATTCTTAGTGATACGATGACTCGAAGTCATCGTATCACTAAGAATCTTCCACTTGAATTTCCCCTGACTTCAAGCCGGGGTTTGATAAACTAAAAAGAAAGGGGCTATAGCCCAACTTCTCATGAATGTTTTTATGGAGTCAATTTAATGGTTAAATTTTTTTATCACTAACATGGCAAATTTGGGCTAAAGCCCTTTTGTTTTATCTGCTTTATCCCTGCGCCAAAGCACAGGGAAATTCAAACTGCTTGAGCTACAATTTAATTCCATTTTCTAATCACATAATTAAAAAGCGTCCTTATTAAACCAATTTTGTTCCCAAACCGTATTGGAGATTTTTTGTAATCGTTCCTGATAGGAAGGACTTAAACCATGTTCGATGATGAATTTATCAGCTTCGGCATACGATTTTTGAATGCTCATATAAAAAGCTTCTTGCTTAACGATGTTTTTTTCGGAAAAAAGGACTGCAGTTTCCATATTAAACAGCATAACATCGGCAATTAAAGCAGATTCCATTCCCAATTTAATAAATGATTTAATCTGTTTTTGTGCAACAGATCTTCTTTTTTTGGGCTTTCTTCTGGAAACCGGAAAATATTCGTTTTGAATCTTGAACTTACACTCTTCTACGCGTTTATTTTCATTTGGATTGAAAACAAAATTGTAAAACTCTTTCACTTCTTTAAGTCGATCGTACAAATCCAACACTTGCTCTTCGAGCTGTTCTTTGGATAAATAGGAAAGGTATTTTTTAAGTGTTTTCTTACTCATAATCCGAATATCAAAGGTATGAATATTTGTTGAGATTATTTTAGTTCGTTCATTAGTTAAGTAAGGTGAGTGGGTGAGTAAGGTTTATTCTCCCACTCTCCCACTTAACTACTCTCCCCACTCCCCTTACTTCCAACTATTTTCCTCCTGAACAAATATTTATTTCACACATAATTGCGTTAATTTATTTGTATATTTAGGCTTATGTTTACCGCACATCAATTAAATAGAGATAAAAGATTCTTCAAATTAAAAAACATGACCGCCAAGCAAGCATCAACCAAAGACCCCTTAAAAATCCGCAATTATTCATTTTTTATTGCCCTCGTCTACACCATTTTATTGGCTTTTATATTGCTTGTAAATATCAGAACCATTAAAAAAGAAGCTTTGAAAAGAGCCTATAATTACACACAAGTGGGTTTCGACAAGGACGTACTCTACCGTCGTTGGATATCTGAACATGGCGGTGTATATGTGAAAATCGATAGCACAACACCTCCAAACCCTTATTTGTCGCATATTCCTGATCGCGACATTATTATTGACTCTAATTTGAGATTAACTCTTTTAAACCCTGCTTATATGACACGTCAGGTATACGAACTGCAAGAAGCATTTAGCGAGGTTCGTGGCCATATAACCAGTTTGAAGCCTTTACGAGGTGCAAATACACCGGATTCTTGGGAAATAAAAGCCCTTCATTCTTTTGAAAACGGAGCTACAGAATTCAGCGGTTTAGACCTACTGGATGGAAAAGAATATTTCCGCTTTATGAAACCATTTCTTACAGAAGAAAGCTGCTTAAAATGCCATGCAAAAGATGGATATAAACTAAACGATATCAGAGGAGGTGTGAGCATTGCTTATCCTATGTCAAAAGTAGCCATGCTCAACGCAGCAGAACTAAGAAATCAATACATTTTATATTTTGTACTTTGGATTTTAGGAATTGGAGGAATTGTCCTTTCCTATTTTCAGTTGATGAAAAACGCTCAAAAACGATTTTTAGCAGAGAAATCTTTAAAAGAGCTCAATCAACATTTGGAAGAAAAAATTGAACAACGCAGTCGTGAATTGCAAAAATCACAAAACGACTGGGAAAACATTTTCAACACCATAGATTCTCCGGCACAACTGATTGATAAGAACCATCTTATTCAATACGTTAATAAATCAACCCTTAAAGCATTCAATTTTAAAAAAGAAGAACTAATTGGAGAACACTGTTACAAACTTTTTCAAAAATGTAGCCGTGCACCAAAAACTTGTCCTTTAACCAAAGCTTTGGCTCAGAAATTCCCCGCAAAAAATGAAATGCTTATCGAAGTAAACGAAACTTCGTACATTGCTACTTGTTCGCCTATTTTAGATGAAAAAGGCGAATTAGAATCCGTTATGCACATCATGACGGATATCACCTCAAGAAAAGAAATTGAGCAAGAACTTATTATGGCAAATGCCATTATCAATCGTGGTCCTTCGGTCGCTTTTCGGTGGAAAAACGAGCCAGGTTGGCCCATTGAGTTTGTTTCTCAAAATATTGAAGCGCTAACAGGGCACCCCATCAAAGATTTCATCTTGGGCAAGACAGCCTACGCAAATTTAATTCACCCTGAAGATAAAGCCAAAGTATCAGAAGAAGTAGCCAGCTATAGCGCAAGCAGTACTAGGCAAAATTTTACCCATGAGCCTTACCGTATTATTACAAAAGATCAAAAGATAAAATGGGTAAACGAAATTACCTTTATTTGGCGAAACGAAGAAGAGAAAATAACGCATTTAGAAGGCATTGTAACCGATATTACTGCACAGATAGAGTCAAAACAAGTGATTCGAAAAGCACACGAATTACTTCAATTAAGTGAGGAAAAATTCAGGCAAGCTTTCGAAACCAGCCCCGACTCCATCAATATAAACCGCTTAAGCGATGGAGCTTACGTGAATATCAATAGCGGGTTTACACAATTAACCGGATTTACTAAAGAAGAAACTTTAGGGAAAACATCTAAAGAAATAAATATTTGGCATGATTTAAATGACCGTAAAAGACTTGTAGATGAGCTTTCAAATAAAGGATTTGTTAAAAACTTGGAAGCAAAATTTTCAATAAAATCCGGCAAAGTCATTGATGGTTTGATGTCGGCAAACATCATTCATTTAAATGGTGAAAAGCATATATTGAGCATAACTAGAGATATTACATCCTTCAAAAACACACAGGCCTTGCTTCTGAAAAGCGAAGAAAAATTTCGAGCTGCATTTGAAACTAGCGTAGACTCAATAAACATCACAAAAATAAAAGACGGCATCTATGTGAATGTCAATAAGGGGTTTATGGATGTTACCGGATATACTGCTGAAGAAACAATTGGGAATAGTTCGTTAGAACTGAATATTTGGGACAATCCAAATGATAGAGATAAACTTATCGAAGCCATTAAAACAAAAGGTTATATAAATAATCTGGAAGCAAAATTCCGCAGGAAAGATGGTCGCATTATTTATGGTCTTATGTCAGCAAACACCGTTGAGATTGATGGAGAAAAGCACATTCTTAGCATAACCCGTGATATTACAGAACGGAAAGAAGCCGAGAATGAATTGAAACTATATCGCGGAAAACTCGAAGAACTCGTTAAGGCTCGTACCAAAGAACTGGCAGAAAAAAATCAACGATTAGAAGAAATGAATAAAGTATTTGTGGGTCGTGAATTACGCATGACCGAATTGAAAGATGAAATTGAGAAATTGAAGAATGGTTGAGAAAGGGACGTAGGTAAGTAAAGTGAGTAGGAAAGCCCACCACTTAACAACTTAACTAAAGAAGAATTGAAAAAGGGGAATAGGAGAGTAAGGTAAGTAAGGAAGGGTGGGAAAAATAGGTTCATCCACTCAACTACTTTCACATGGAGCGAAGTCGAATAAGAATAAAAACAAAAGCGATGAAAAATGAACTTCTAAACATTATCGATTTCGAAAGAGTCAACTCCTTATTGGAAGGGTTTAATCAAACCACTGGTTATGTTACAGCCATTTTAGATCTGGAAGGAAATGTTTTATCCAAATCAGGCTGGCGCGAGATCTGTACTAAATTTCACAGAACACATCCCGAAACCAATAAAAAATGCACTATAAGTGATACGGTTTTAGCCAACAAATTAGCCGATGGTGAAAAATACCACCACTATAAATGCTTAAACGGACTTGTAGATGTTGCTGTTCCTCTCATACTTAAAGGTGAACATGTAGCAAATTTATTTACAGGCCAATTTTTTTTCGAAAAACCGGACACTTCTTTGTTCTTACGTCAAGCAGAAAAATATGGCTTTGACAAAAAAGAATATCTGGCAGCCCTAGAGAATGTTCCTGTTATTACCGAAGAAAAAGCGCGTGTAGCCATCGCATTTCTATTAAACATGACCAATCTAATAAGTAACCTTTCCGTTCAGAAAATGCAACAAAAAATACTCGCTGAGCAATTAAAAAGCAGTGAAGAACGTTGGCAATTTGCCTTAGAAGGTAGTGGAGATGGTGTTTGGGATTGGAATACGCAAACCAATAAAGTGTTCTTTTCAAAACGATGGAAAGAAATGCTGGGTTATGAAGAGAATGAAATTGCAGATAATGTAGACGAATGGGAAAAACGCATTCATCCTGATGATAAAGAGAATTGTTATTTAGATTTAAACAAACATTTTAACGGCGAAACTGATTTCTATTCAAATGAGCACCGGGTTTTGTGTAAAGACGGTTCATACAAATGGATATTGGATAGGGGTAAAGTCATTTCGTGGATAGAAGAAAAAAAACCGCTGAGAATTATCGGTACTCATGTCGATCTCACAGAACATAAATTAGCCGAAGAAAAAATTCGCGAAAGCCAAGAATACAACCGTATATTGTTTGATCTTTCAGTTATTGGACTCGCTGTTACAACAATGGAGGGTAAGCTCATTGATGTAAACAAAACCTATGCAGAAATTATTGGAAGAACCATTGAAGAAACCAAACTGCTTACCTATTGGGAAATTACGCCGAAAAAATATGCAGAACAGGAACAACAACAGCTGGATTCCCTTGAAAAAACAGGCCGTTATGGGCCGTACGAAAAAGAATATAT
>JAFGAK010000345.1 GCA_016933745.1 Bacteroidales bacterium | reverse complement strand
GGCGTTGTGATCAATGCTGGCGGTCCTCCAGCAATGTCGTTTATGGAAACGCAAATGGAAGATTGGGATCAAGCGTATGTGCGTCTAGTAAAGTGGAAAGTGCGATTAACCAAGAAACTAATTCCCGCTTTTATTGCAAATCAATACGGAAGATTGGTTTTTATCGAGAGTAAATCTGTGAAACAACCAGTCGAAAATTTGGTTTTGAGTACTTCTATGAGAATGGCTGTTGTGGGATTTGTTAAAACACTTTCGCAAGAAGTTGCTCATCATGGAATAACTATGAATATTATGGCTCCGGGTTATCATGATACTCCAGCAATGGATCGGATTTTTGCTAAAAAAGCAAGTGTTAACAACATGAGTATCGAAGAAGCAAGAGCATCGATCGAAAAAGAAATTCCAATGGGAAAATTAGGCAATGCGAACGATTTTGCTCAAATGGCTTTACTTTTATTATCAGAATCTTCAAATTTTATCAACGGACAAACCATTAGTGTGGAAGGCGGATTGATAAAAGGCTCTTTTGGTTGATATAATTTCAGTACTTTTGCATCGTAAAGCTGACAAAGAATATCAATTCAACAAAAACTATTTTTGTATTTTAGCAAGCATGAATAAATAGCATGGCCAGAAAATCAGAGAAAATCAGTAAACGGAAATTACAGTCATCTTACTTTACAACCATTGTGAGTATTAGCTTGGTTTTATTTTTAATGGGCTTATTGGGTTTGTTAATTTTAAACAGCAAAAAACTATCCGATCATGTGAAAGAAAACATTGGGTTCTCGATTGTGATGAATTCCAGTGTGAAAGAAGCACGTATTTTAGAGCTTAAGAAGAATCTCGATGCTTCTGTTTTTGTTCGTTATGCAGAATACATTACACCAGAAGAGGCAGCCAAAGAATTGCAAAAAGATTTAGGCGAAGATTTTCTTGGTTTCTTGGGGTTTAATCCTTTGCTTCCATCCATTGATTTGCGTCTCAGTGCCGATTATGCGAACGTTGACAGCTTGCAGGTTATCGAAACACATTTATTAGCCAATCCCGATATCAAAGAAGTATATTATCAAAAATCGTTGGTGCAGCTTGTGAATCAAAATATTCGTCGTTTGGGAATTATTTTATTAGTATTCAGTGCGTTATTGTTGTTTATTTCGGTTGCCCTAATCAATAATACCATTCGCTTAGCTGTTTATTCCAAGCGATTTATTATTCGGACTATGCAGTTAGTAGGTGCAACTCGTGGATTTATTCGCCGACCATTTATACTTACCGGGATAATGCATGGATTACTTTCTGCGTTCATTTCGTCGGCAATGTTGGCTGTGATTATCTATTTTTCTATGCGGCAAATACCGGAACTTTTAACTTTACAGGATTATAATTTATTTCTCATCTTATTTGGTTTTGTCATACTTCTAGGCGTGTTAATTACCTGGCTGTCAAATTTCTCAGCAGTTAATAAATACCTAAAAGCAAAGCCCGATGAGCTTTATCATTAAAGATTATGAAAAAAGAAAAGAACAACGCAACAGATCAACCAGAACTATTTGTTTTTGGAAAACATAATTACAAATTCCTTTTGATAGGATTGGGTTTTATTTTGCTTGGTTTTATTTTGATGGCCGGTGGAGGTTCAGATTCTCCGGATGAGTTTAACGAAGCCATGTTTGGATTCCGAAGACTTACGTTAGCGCCAATTTTGGTTTTGATGGGTTTTGCCATCGAAATTTACGCCATTATGAGCAAGCCCAAAGAATAAAAAGAACAGAACAAAAGATATTAATTAAAAATCAACACTATGGATTGGTTAAATGCATTAATCTTAGGCATTATTCAAGGTCTAACCGAGTTTTTACCTGTGAGTAGCAGTGGTCATTTAGAACTTTCTAAATTCATTTTAGGCGATCATAGTTTGCCAAAAGAAAGTATGCTAATGACGGTCGTGTTGCATGCCGCCACGGCTTTAAGTACAATTTTAGTTTTTAGAAAAGATGTTTTTGAGATTTTTAAAGGACTGTTTCAATTCAAATGGAATGAAGAAACCATCTTCTCTTTAAAAATTGTTCTTTCAATGATTCCTGCTGCAGTTGTTGGTGTGTTTTTTAATGATTTTATCGAAACACTTTTTGGTGGACAGCTAATACTTGTTGGCGTTATGTTACTATTAACTGCTGTTCTTCTGCTCTTTGCTGATCGAGCAAAAACTACCGAGAAAAAAGTGGGTTATTTGGATGCAATAATCATTGGTATTGCTCAAGCCATTGCCATCTTGCCCGGTATATCGCGATCAGGCGCCACCATTTCTACATCTGTTTTATTAAAAATTGATCGATCCAAAGCGGCTCGATTCTCCTTTTTGATGGTTGTTCCACTAATCCTTGGAAAAATGGCGCAGGATATTATGTCCGGAGAACTGAGTTACGATAGCTCTACTTTGTTTCCCTTGATTGTTGGTTTTATTGCGGCCTTTATTACTGGAGTCATTGCTTGTACTTGGATGATTCAACTGGTGAAAAAAGCAAAATTGTCGTATTTTGCAGTTTATTGTGCCCTAGTTGGTGTGGTAGCTATTTCGTATATGTTGTTTTTTGTTTAAACCGGATCCATTGCCCAATTTCGATTTTCAAAAAGGAGAACTCATTCTCATCGATAAGCCTTATCAATGGACTTCCTTTGATGCGGTTAGAAGTGTTAAAGGACAAGCCAAAAGAATTACCGGAATTAAACGCATTAAAGTGGGTCATGCCGGAACGCTCGATCCGCTTGCTACCGGATTATTATTGATCTGTACCGGAAAAAAAACCAAGGAAATAGAAAAGTTTCAAGCACAAGAAAAAGAATATACCGGAACCTTTTTTTTGGGAGCCACCACGCCTTGTTTCGATTTGGAAAAAGAAATAGATCATCGTTTTGATATTTCTGCTATTAGCGAAGAACAAGTGCAAAATACAGCTCAACAGTTTCTTGGCGAAATTGAACAAACACCACCCATTTATTCCGCCGTTAAAATTGATGGAAAACGTGCATATGATTATGCGCGCGATGATCAGGAAGTGGAAATCAAATCCAAAAAGATTACCATTTATGAATTTGAGCTAACGCGAATTGCTATACCAGAAATCGATTTTCGGATTCGTTGCAGCAAAGGAACCTATATCCGTTCCATTGCCCGCGATTTTGGTTTGGCATTAAACAATGGAGCGCATTTAATCGCTTTGCGAAGAACCAAAATTGGCGATTTTAATGTAGAGGATGCTCTTAGTCCTGATGAATTTAAAGAATTAGTCAAAGATCTTTAGTAGTTCTCTTTTTAAAAGCTCCACCTGCTCGGCTTAATTTTTAGTTAAGCCTTAAAACATAAACCGAATTCCCTCAACAATTAATAACAATTCATCGTTAAATTCTTTTTCTTTTTTATTCGCTTGGTGCAATAAGAGCATGTAATTTTGGTTATTATTCAACTAGACTTTAATTTAATTAATCATGAATAAAAAAATTCTATTCATTGCTTTTTTAGCAATATTCTCATTAAACGCAAAAGCGCAATATGTTTTCGACGAAGGTGACATCGCAGTAAACGCAGGTGTAGGTCTTATTTCAGTTGATGGACTCATTCCTTCTTTTAACCTAAGTGCCGAATTGGGATTAATTCCTACTGGAGATATTGGAGTTATTTCTGCCGGAGGTGCTTTTGAATACAAATATTCTAAACTCATGGGATTGTATTACAATCAAATTACCATTGGACCAAGAGCAGCTTGGCATTTACAAATGGAGTTTTTAGAAAATACCAACTTTGATTTGTATGCTGGACTAGGCGCCGGATTGCGTGTGTATAGCACTTACAATTTTAACAACAATAGCTTAGATCCTAAATTGGGTCCGTACATGGAAGCTTTTGTTGGTGGAAGAATGATGTTAGACGATAGCTTTGGTGTATTTGCCGAGCTTGGTGGTGGCGCTATTGCTTCGGTAAAAGG
>JAFGAK010000344.1 GCA_016933745.1 Bacteroidales bacterium | reverse complement strand
GCTCTTCTCGAAGCATTCTTTGGGGGCATACTTGCAGGAAGAATCCATGAAAATTCATTCTTTGTAGGCTTAAAACATGCAGCAATACTGGCGATCGTCGCTGGGTTGGCATTCTTCATATTCTTTAAATAATTTGGGGAACAGATAAAAAATGGACGAAAAAAACGTGGAAAAAAGCCGAGAAAAACAGCAGACCGATGACGAACGAGCCAAAGTCTATTTGGAACCAGAAACCCAGAATCTACTCAGAGAATTAATCAAAAACGGCGATAATACCCAAATAATACCAACTTATGATCCAAATCTGGGGTTTGTGTATAAAAAAGTTGAGCAAGCCTTTGAACACGAAACCTCTCCTGAACAAATGATTGATTTTTTGAACAAACTCACAGAATTGGATATTTTAAAAAGAACCTTCTTTGAAATGGTAGCAGCCTGCCCTAAATGCGAATCAACAACTTTAACTTCACATTACTATTGCCCAAAATGCAAGAACAATAACATGATCAAAACAAGTTTGACAGAACACATTCCATGCGGCTTCATCGATGAGAAAATAAAGTTCAAAAATAACAAATGTCCCAGATGTGGGGAGAATTTAGAAGAAAACAATTATCGGAACATGGGAAGATGGTATCTATGTCGAAATTGCGAAGAAAAAACTGTAAAACCAAATCTAAAATTTCACTGCCGTAAATGTAACAACGAATTCTCTATAGAAGAATCCAAACTATTGGAAATATCAAAATTCTCCTTAAATCCAACTAGAAAAACTGAAATTAAAAGAAGAGTTGCAAGCTTTGAAAAGATACGAAAAATGTTAGAAATGTTGGATTTTGTAGTGGAACAACCAGGCATGATATATGGACAAAAAAGTGAAATGCAACTCCATTTCACCTTGGTTGCAAGAAGAATGATTGAAGAAGAAGAATTTGTGATAACTCTTGACCATGCAGTAAAGGAGACAGAAATTAAATCCTCGGAAATAATACTTTATCTTTACAAAACATCTGAAGTAAAAGTCGATATACCAATATTTATTGGTATCAACAAAGTTAGTGACGAAGCTAAAAAAATAGCCAAGGGCAATCAGATTCTTTTACTCGAAGGATCACCCGAAATCAAAGAAATAATTGACAGGATCAAAGCTGAAGTAGATTTGAAAATCGCTAGTAAATCGAAACACTTGGATGTTAGCTTAGAGGAAGAAACTAAAATCAACAAAAAGAAAAGGAAAGCAGAATACAAAAGCGAAATAAAACCTCAGTTATTCAACACAGTTACGGGAATACATCAGCCTAAAAATACCGAAAAAAGAAATAGATTTGGACGTTTCATGAAATCATTGAAAAAAGAGTAAAAATTTCATAACTGAATATTTACTAAAATGGATGAAAAAAATGGAACAATCGGAAACTGATGATTCTACTCTAGTTAGTTACTGTGGTCTTTTTTGTCCAGATTGCCCATTATTCAAAGGAAAAGTGTCAGACTTAGCTAAGGACCTTCGAAAGGAACTTAGAAGAGTAGAATATGACAAATTTGCAAAATATATATCAAATTATAATTCAGGCAAAAAATTAAAACAATTCGAAACATTCTATTCAGTTCTTGGAAGCCTTGTAAAATACAGATGCGATCAAAGCTGCAAATTAGGCGGAGGTTCAAAAGATTGCGAAATCCGTCAATGTAATCTAAAGCAAAAATTCAAAGGATGCTGGGAATGTCCAAAATATGAATCTTGTAAAAAATTAGATACATTGACCTCCCTTCACGGAAACAAACACCGAAACAATCTCAAAACAATTCATGAGAAAGGTATCAAAGAACTGTATAATAAAAATAATCGCTGGTAAAAAAATAGAATTTGATTCTAATTACAGAAGAAAATAGTTCTTCATTTATGTTTTAATGTAAATAATAACAATCCAGCAGCGATTAATATTATTGCCGAAAAATAATAGTAAATTAATTGTAACCCTAAACCCAAACCAATACCTTGATTCGTTCTGTTTTCAAAAAAGATTACTGTCAAATCTTTTTGCCAAACCTTAACATCATTCCAAATTACAAATCCAACGATACATAACAATAATAACCCAATAGAAAGGAATGCGATTATCGCCAAGTTGATAGGGGTTAAAAATGTTTTAAAATCAATCACTAAATGTAGTTTTTGATCTGTAATACCTTCAGACAAGCCCAAAACATCCACATAATGTTAAGTACAGGCTAACAATTGATTATCTCTTATCCACCTATAAAAGCAAAATTTCCAAGTTGGAAGATTCCAAAATTCGTTATATTTGTTAGAATCTAGTGTATTTTGAAATATTGTACCATTTGGAACATGTTTGATATTCTTAGACAAGACTAGTACATTAGTTATGGGAGAAAAAAAGCGTTCTAGAGAAGAGTTTGAAGCATATCTTAGAGCTGTGCTAAATCAAGATTATCCTAAAGTGAAATATAGTAATCCTGATTCTTGGCGACAACGTGCTTCAAAGAAAAAGTGAACATACTAGATTAGTTCTTAATTGGGCGCCTGTAACAATTTTGTTGTCTAAAGCGAGATTCAAAGCTTTTCTGCAAAACTACGCGGCACATTTGGTGGGCATTACTTTAATCTGTCAGAACAATCTTTGATGCATGAAGGGAAGATCCTTGAAAATAGGAATCATGACCAGAGACGAAAATGGCTGGTGTACCACACAACTCCGAAAGGCAATAAAAAAACAAAACAATACCCCCATCTGCTTCAATCACCAGCCAATAATCGGGCGTGTAAACTACACTCCAGAAGCTTCAATAAAAAAAATCAACCTTCTCAAAGAACTAGATGCCCTAATCACTCGCCCTATCGGAGAAGGCACCATAGAAGAAATATT
>JAFGAK010000343.1 GCA_016933745.1 Bacteroidales bacterium | reverse complement strand
TTTCAGAACGGTATTTCCAATCGGGCCAATCGTTAAAACGGCTAAATCTTCACCAAATGTTAATCGTGTTCCTTTACCTATTTGAAGGATCTTAGCTTGATTGTGCCAATCTAACATTACCCCTTTTCCACGTGGATAGCGTATTGCAAACGGACCATCGTTGTATTGTTCAGCTGTTATCATTAAATCACGTAAGTCATGCTCATTTAACGGACTTGCAACAACCATATTTGGAATTGCTCTGAGATACGCTAAATCAAAAGCACCATGATGAGTTGGACCATCTTCGCCCACTAAACCTGCACGATCTAAACAAAAAACCACTGGCAATTTCTGCAGCGCCACATCATGAATAAGCTGATCGTAAGCACGTTGCATAAAAGTGGAATAAATAGCACAAAAAGGCTTCATTCCGGCAGCTGCTAATCCAGCCGAAAAAGTAACGGCGTGTTGCTCTGCAATGCCCACATCAAATGCTCTTTCCGGAAAAGTTTCGATCAGTTTTATCATCGAACTGCCTGTTGGCATTGCCGGAGTGATACCCACTACTTTCGGGTTTTTTCTTGCTAATTCTACTAACGTCTCTCCAAAAACATCTTGGTATTTAAGTGGTGTAAGCGCATTGTCGAGTTTCGGAATAAGTTTTCCTGTATTTTTATCAAAATTCCCAGGGGCATGATAAGTTACCGGATCATTTTCCGCTGTATTCAAGCCTTTCCCTTTCTTCGTAATGATATGCAGAATTTTTGGTCCTGGAATATCTTTTAAATCATTCAGTATCCGAATCAATCGCTGCACATTGTGACCATCATCCGGTCCAAAATATCGAAAATTTAAAGATTCAAACAAATTACTTCTTCTTAAAATTGAAGTTTTAATCGCTGACTCTAAACTTTGAAAAAGCAACTGAGCTTTGGTTGTATATTTATTTTTAGAACCAAGCATTCGCCATAACCTAGCTTTGATTTTATTGTATGTTTTCGAAGTAGAAATATTTGTTAAATACTGATGAAGTGCACCTCCACCTTTATCAATTGAGATCCCATTATCGTTCAAAATCAATAATAGATTTGCATTTGAAACTCCGGCATTATTCAATCCTTCAATAGCCATTCCTCCGGTCATCGCACCGTCGCCAATAACAGCCACATGATGCCTGTCGACTTCTCCTTTAATCTTGGCAGCAACAGCCATTCCTAAAGCCGCAGAAACTGAAGTAGACGCGTGTCCAACACCAAATGCATCGTATTCACTTTCAGCCAATCTCGGAAACCCTGATAAACCATTCAGTTTCCGATTGGTTTTGAACTCATCACGTCTGCCCGTTAATATTTTATGCGGATAAGCTTGATGACCCACATCCCAAATTAATTTATCGTAAGGCGTATTAAAAACATAATGGAGAGCGATGCTCAGCTCAACAACACCAAGGCTGGAAGCAAGGTGTCCAGGATTTGAAGAGATCACATCAATGATATGTTCGCGAATTTCAACAGCAAGTTGATCAAGTTGATCAAGTTCCACTTTTTTTAAATCCTGTGGATTGTTAATGCCGCTTAATATCGATTTTGTAGTCTCCAATTTAATGCATGATTTACAGCAAAAATACAGAAGATTTTCAGTTTATAATGAATTCAACAAATTTTACTTATCAAGTAAATTCCTGAAACGACAGAAAAAAAATAATCTTCACCAAACTTAAATCCTTATTTTTGCAGAAAACAAGATTCATTTGAAAAAAGGAATTGCAATACTTGGAGCAACAGGCTCAATTGGCACACAAGCGCTTGAAATAGTTGCAGCTTTTCCAAATGATTTTAGCTTAGAATTGATTAGTGGTCATTCAAATGCCAAATTGCTTTTAAAATTAATTAATCTGTATCAACCAAAACAAGTAGTTATTACAGATTCTGAGGCTTTTTCTCAATTATCAAAATCATCAATTCCAACCCAAACAAAACTTTTTTTTGGAGAAAAGCAAATGCTTGAATTGATTAAAAAAGAATCCATCAAAATGATTATCAATGCATTAGTTGGTATTTCCGGTTTAAATCCTCTGATTCAATCTTTAAAAGTCAAAAAACAAGTTTTACTTGCCAATAAAGAAAGCATCGTCATAGCAGGCGAACAGCTTATTCCACTTGCAGAAGAAAATGGAGTCCAAATCATTCCTATCGACTCGGAACATTCGGCTATTTTTCAATGTTTAGTTGGCGAGCAGCAATCCACGGTTTCTAAGGTAATTCTTACCGCGAGTGGTGGCCCGTTTTTGAATTTCAGGAAGGAGCAAATCAAAAATAGCGAAATGAAAGAGGTCTTGAATCATCCTATTTGGAATATGGGTCAGAAAATTAGCGTTGATTCGGCCAGCTTAATGAACAAGGGGTTGGAAGTCATTGAAGCAAGATGGCTTTTCAAATTGCAACCCAATCAAATTGAAGTACTTATACATCCACAATCGTTTATTCATAGTCTTGTTCAGTTTACTGATGGCAGCATAAAAGCACAAATGAGTCTTCCGGATATGCATATTGCCATTAACTACGCTTTGCATTACCCGCACCGAAATACAAGCAAATATGCTAATTTTTCTTTAACAGACTTCCCCACACTCACTTTTCAGCAGGTAGATCGCGAAAAATTTCGTAATCTTGCACTTGCATTTAAAGCGATGGAAAAAGGAGGGAATATGCCTGCCATTTTAAATGCAGCAAATGAAATTGGCGTAAAAGCCTTTTTAGCAAAAAAGTGGCCCTTTTATAGGATTCCCGAACTAGTTGAAGAAATGATGCAAACACAAACATTTATTTCATCGCCGGTAATTGAAACATATTTTGAAACAACAGAAAAATGCTTTGAATCGAGCGAAGCATACATTAGAAAGCACCTTTAGAACATGGAAATCTTAATCAAAATAGCACAACTATTATTAAGTCTATCGATACTAGTTATCATTCATGAATTTGGTCATTTTGCCGCCGCCAAAATCTTTAAAACGAAAGTAGAGAAGTTTTATCTTTTCTTCGATCCTTGGTTTTCCCTTTTTAAATTCAAAAAAGGAGATACAGAATACGGCATCGGATGGTTACCATTAGGCGGATACGTAAAAATTGCCGGAATGATCGATGAATCGATGGACAAAGAACAACTCGCCAAAGAACCTCAACCTTGGGAGTTCAGATCCAAACCAGCATGGCAACGCCTAATCATTATGCTGGGTGGCGTTATTATGAATGTTGTTTTGGCCATTGCAATTTATATTGTAATGATGGCAGCATTTGGCGAACAGTATCTACCTACCTCTTCAGTTAAATATGGCGTGCAAGTAGATTCTCTTGGACGCGAAATGGGCTTATTGAACGGTGATAAAATCCTCACAGTTGATGGAAATGAAGTTAAAAACTTCTTGAAAATACCCGCTTACATCATCATGGAACAAGCCAAAACAGTTCAAGTTGAACGTGATGGAATGTTGGTTGACGTACAAATCCCAAGCGGATTCTTATCTAAGTTGGTTGAATCCGAAGATCCTGGATTTCTAATGCCTCGCATGCCTGCTCGCATCAATACTTTTGCCGAAACATCTACTGCCAAAGAAGCCGGATTGCTAGAAAACGATTGGGTTTTAGCTATCAACGGAAAAGAAATTACTTATTATGATCAATTTTCTTTTTTTTCAGATAGTGTAAAGGCGCATGCAAATGATCAAATTGACTTATTAATTGATCGCAATGGCGAGAAAATGAACTTTGACGTAAAAGTAAGCGAAGCTGGATTAGTTGGAGTTACAGTTGGTGTAAATCCTGAATTCGATTTTGTATGGGAAAGTCAGAAATACAATCTCATTTCTGCAATACCTGCCGGTTTTATTAAAGCGAAAGACGGAATTTCTAATTACTTGAAACAGCTTAAATTATTGTTTGCTCCCGAAGTTCAAGCCTACAAATCGGTTGGTGGCTTTATGCGAATAGGAAGTATCTTTCCGGCTACATGGGATTGGGTTCGCTTTTGGGAACTCACTGCTTTTCTTTCCATCATGCTGGCTGTCTTGAACATTTTACCAATCCCGGCTTTGGATGGCGGACATGTTCTTTTCCTTCTTTATGAAATTATTGCCCGAAAAGCACCAAGCGATAAATTTTTGGAATACGCTCAGGTATTTGGAATGATTGTTTTGTTTTCATTGCTTATCTTAGCAAATGGCAACGATATTTATCATTTTTTTATCAAATAGTATGTAAATAAAAATGGAATCGCTTCAAGCTAAAAAAGTCTATTTTTATTCGGATGCGCATTTAGGAATACCCGATGCCGCATCTAGTTTAGTGCGAGAGCGGCGTATGGTAAAGTTTCTTGACCACATCAAAGCGGATGCTCTGGAGATATACATCATGGGTGATTTGTTTGATTTCTGGTTTGAGTATAAAACAGCAATCCCAAAAGGATATACACGTTTACTTGGAAAACTTGCCGAGCTTACCGATAGTGGTATAAAACTCTATTTCTATAAAGGAAACCACGATATATGGGCGTTTGATTATTTACAAAAAGAGCTAAATATTCAGATATTAAGAAAGCCGCAAATCAAAGAAATTTTAGGCAAAAGATTTTATTTAGCCCATGGCGATGGTTTGGGAAAAGGAGATTACGGCTATCGTTTTCTAAAACATGTTTTCGAATTTAAACTAAATCAATGGCTTTT
>JAFGAK010000342.1 GCA_016933745.1 Bacteroidales bacterium | reverse complement strand
TTAAAAAGAATTCAGAATCCGGATTTGGACTTTCTATCATACACAGAATATTACAAAAACTGGATGGAAATCTTGATATTAGAAGTTCTGATAAAGATGGAGTTAAATTCATTTTTAGTTTGCCAAAATTCGACTCGACAAATCAAAATAAATAAGCCAATAGTGAAACAAGAAATCAAACATACAAAAGGATATTATATTGGTTTAGGCTTAGCCATTGGAATACCTTTGGGTATTCCGTTTGGATTACTTCTTGGAAATATTGCTTTTGGCCCCGCCATTGGACTTCCAATTGGTTTAACAATAGGTATTTATTTAGAAAATAAATTGAACAAAGAACCAATCGCGTTAAGCCAAGAAGATTTAAAAACGCGCACAAAATACAGTTGGCTACTTTTTGTTATTGGATTGGCCTTGTTTGCTTTGTTTTTTATCGGATTTGTTCTCTACAAATAATTTATCTTTCAAAAAGAAGTCGTTGCCCTTTTCCTTTTTCAATGAATTTTCCATCTGCATAAACTAAAGAACCATTGACAAAAGTGGCAACTATTTTAGAATTTAATGTTTGCCCTTCTAACGGCGACCATCCGCACTTGTAATGAATATTCTCTTTTTTTACCGTCCAAGGATCGTTCAAATCAACAATGGCCAAATCAGCAAAAAAACCTTCTCTAACAAAACCACGTTCTTTAATTTGAAAAAGTTTAGCCGGAGCATGACACATTTTCTCTACTACTTTTTCCAGGCTCAGTTTTCCCTGATGCATCATTTCTAAAAGTAAAGGCAATGAATGTTGGACCATTGGACCACCAGAAGCTGCTTTGGTATATACATTTTCTTTTTCAGGCAAAGTATGAGGTGCATGATCAGTAGCAACAACATCCAATTTATCAGTTAGTAAAGCTTCCAACAAAGCATCACGATCACTGGCTTTTTTAATGGCCGGATTCCACTTTATAAAACTTCCTTTTTCGGCATAATCTTCGTCAGAAAACCAGAGGTGATGCATACACACTTCCGCAGTTATTTTCTTCTCTTCCAATATCTTATCATTACTGAAAAGCTGCATTTCTTTGGCTGTTGAAAGATGTAAAACATGCAAACGTGTTTGGTGTTTTTGTGCTAGCGAAACAGCAAAGGAACTCGAAAGAAAACAAGCTTCTTCCGATCGAATAGTGGGATGCTCCGCGATTGGTATTGCATCGCCAAACTTCGCTTTAGCGGCTTCCAAATTCCGCTGAATGGTTTGTTCATCTTCGCAATGAACAGCTATCAACATTTTACTTTCCGAAAATATTTTTTCTAAAGTAGTCCGATTATCAACTAACATATTTCCGGTGGAAGCGCCTAAAAATATTTTAATTCCACAAACGGTTTTCGGATCGGTTTTTAAAACTTCATCGGCATTGCTATTGGAAGTTCCCATATAAAAGGAATAATTAGCCCAAGAACGTCCTTTTGCAGAAGCAAATTTATCGGCTAAAATTTCTTGCGTTAGCACATTGGGAATCGTATTTGGCATTTCCATGAACGATGTCACGCCTCCTGCAACAGCCGCTCTGGATTCTGTTTCTAGATCGCCTTTATGTGTTAAACCAGGATCGCGAAAATGCACTTGATCATCAATGACACCGGGTAATATATATTTCCCTTTCAGATCGAGGATTTGGACAACCGATGGAAGAACTAATTCATCACCCCGCTTTACAATCTTACTTATACGTTCGTTTTCAATTAAAATATCCGATTCAGACAAGAATCCTTCATTAACGAGAGTCGCATTTTTCAAGAAATATGTTGACATAAGCCTGTATTTTTAAATCTTCTTCAAAAATACAAAAGCGGAGGGCTTAATTCGAAATTAAATTGCTTTTCTTGGTTTTATCTTACGAAAACGCAATGCCATCACACCAAAAATAGCTTCTCTGAAAATACTTTTATTCATTTTTGATTCACCAAGAGTACGATCAGTAAAAATGATAGGAACTTCTACGACTTTAAAATTTAGTTTACAAGCAGAATATTTCATTTCGATCTGAAAACCATATCCTGTTAAGCGAACATCTTGCAAAGAAATCGTTTCAAGTACTTTACGTGTGTAACACATAAAACCTGCTGTGGTATCTCGAATGGTTAATCCGGTTACCATTCGAACGTAGGCTGAAGCGTAATACGACATTAAAACGCGCCCCATCGGCCAATTCACCACATTCACTCCAGTAATATACCTCGAGCCAATAGCAACATCATTTCCTTCCACTTTGGTAGCATGGTATAAGCGAATTAAATCTTCCGGGTTATGCGAGAAATCAGCATCCATTTCAAATATAAAATCGTACTGCTGCTTTAAAGCCCATTTAAATCCATGAATATAAGCTGTTCCTAAGCCTAACTTTCCTTTGCGCTCTTCAATAAACAATTGTTCGGGAAATTCCTTCATCAATTGCTTCACTATGGCGGCTGTTCCGTCTGGGGAATTATCTTCGACAATTAGAACATGAAAATCTTTTGAAAGTGAAAAAACGGCACGTATAATACGTTCCACATTTTCTTTTTCGTTGTAAGTAGGAATTATGACAATGCTATCTGACACAGTAGTTTCTTAAAATGAATCGCGAAATTACAAATAATTTACTTTTTAGCTAATTAGAAAATGTTAAGGATTCTAAAAGGCAGATATGATGGGAGATTTAAGGTTTAGGGTTTAAGGTTTAAGGTTCAGGTTTAAAGTTTAAGATTTAAGGTTTAAGGTTCAAGGTTCAAGGTTTGAAATTAGTAACTCAGCTCTCCTTTGCCTTCTCTAAGTATTTCTAATTCACCAGAGCTGCAATCCACCACGGTTGAAGCGATATTTCCACTATAGCCTGCATCAATGACCAAATCAACAAAACCGCCCCAATCATCATGCAAAATTTCTGGATCTGTCTCATATTCAATAACTGTATCATCGGCATGAATAGAAGCAGAAAACATGGGGTGTCCAAGCATCCGAACTATTTCGATAGGTACTGGATGATCTGGAATTCGAATCCCAATACTTTTTTTCTTATTCTGGAATAATTTAGGGATTTGATTGTTAGCTTCAAGTATAAATGTAAACGGACCAGGAAGATTTTTCTTCAAAATCTTAAAAGTGTGTTTATCAAATGGTCGTGTATAATTGGATAACTGCGTAAGATCATTAAATATCAAAGAAAAATTGGCTTTTTCTTTCTTGATGCCTTTGAGTGATGCTATTTTATCCAGTGCTTTCATGCTCATGCTATTTCCTCCAAAACTATATACGGTATCGGTTGGATAAATAATTACACCACCATCCATCAAACATTCGTAAATAATTTGCATGCTTCGTGGGGCAAGGTTATCCGGGTAGATTTTTAAGAGCATCTGTTTAATTTTAGACGCAAATCTAAAACAAATTTGTCATTTATCTTGAAAATCAAGCAGCAAGACTTATTTTTGCCCAAACAAAAAAAACGATTTAAATGATTTCAACACTCAGTACCATAAAAAAATTTCCACGCACTTTTTGGATTGCAAACACCATTGAACTATTTGAACGATGGGCTTGGTATGGCTTTTTCATGCTATTTGCAAATTACTTAACAGGCTCATCTGACGAAGGCGGATTGCAATTTTCTCAAGTTGATAAAGGAATCATTATGGGAGTTGGAACGGCTATTCTGTATTTCTTACCTGTAATTACAGGTGCAATCGCAGATAAGTTTGGTTATCGTCAAGTTTTATCGCTGGCTTTTGTTATTTACGCTTCTGCATTTGTATTACTGCCTCATTTCGAAACATTTACAGGCGTTTTTATCATGTATCTGTATTTAGCGGTTGGTGCTGCGTTATTCAAACCTGTCATTTCTGCAACGATTGCCAAAACCACCACTGATGAAACCTCTTCCATTGGTTTTGGTATTTTTTATATGATGGTCAATATTGGTGCTTTTTTAGGACCGATGCTAACTTTGATTTTCAAAAGTTCGTCGACTGATATGATTTTTTATATTTCAGCAGCGATGATTTCCGTTAACTTTATTTTACTCTTATTTTATAGAGAGCCTGATCGTATCAAATCGAACGAGCCTTTAATTAAAATAATCGCTCAAATATTTGTTAACATCGTTACAGTAGTTAAGGATTATAAATTTGTATTGTTTTTGGTTATTGCATCCGGATTCTGGACCATGTATCTTCAACTGTTTTTCACTTTGCCCGTTTTTATTTCTCAATGGGTAGATACTTCAGGAATGTATCTGTATTTCAGCGAAAATATTCCGTTTATTGCAGAAAATTACGGACATAACGGCATCATGGAAGCTGAATTTATCACCAACTTTGATGCACTATTTATTATTGCATTTCAAATCATCATTTCGAGTATCGTAATGAGATGGAATGCGCTTAGCGCGATGGTTGGCGGATTTATTGTTGCTACTTTTGGACTTTCGTTGAGCTTTTTCACTCAAGATATTACCTATTTATTTGTTGCTTTATTTATCTTTTCTATTGGCGAAATGGCATCTTCACCTAAAATTACGGAGTACATCGGAAGAATTGCTCCTGCCGATAAGAAAGCACTTTACATGGGATTTTCGTTTATTCCAGTTTTTTTAGGAAATATTTTTGCTGGATATATTTCGGGGGGAGTTTACCAAAGACTATCTGACAAACCCACATTATTGCACAAGGAAGTGATGGCTCAAGGTTTGCAAATCCCTGAAAATCTTTCGCATAACGAATATTTTAGCGAAGTCGCCAAACAATTGGGAATGAGCACCGAAAGATTGACTGACTATTTATGGACAACCTACAATCCTTCGCAAATTTGGTGGGTTGTAGCATCCATTGGACTTGGTGCAGCTATTAGTTTAGCTGTTTATAATATCGTCTTTTTTGGCAAAAAACAATAGGTTAATCCAACAAGTCTATTTTGCTAGAAGCTTGCATTAAATGGCCCTTTTCAAAAACACCAGCACGAATCATTTTTACAGTGCTGTCAATTGGAAAAATGCCCTGATATCTAGTAGATGTTGTATCCGGTTCTCTTCCATTTGTTGTATAAAAAATGGTTGGCAAATACTGTTCTGATTGAATTTCTACCATTTTTTGATTGCTGGTTGTATCCAAATTTACAGCAAATTCCAGTCGGTAACTTCCTTTTGAATAACGATAATTTTCCTTGTCGAACCATTGCAAATGTTTCTGCAAACGAAATTGAAATGCGTCCCAATTTTGATTCCTTTTTCGTCCCCAAAGCACCTCAGAGAGCGCCAACATTCGAGGTAAAATCATGTATTC
The DNA here is from genome assembly GCA_016933745.1 of Bacteroidales bacterium. Taxonomy (GTDB): domain Bacteria; phylum Bacteroidota; class Bacteroidia; order Bacteroidales; family UBA12170; genus UBA12170. Next base: position 2,954 of record JAFGAK010000342.1, on the reverse strand, counting down.
AACATACTCTTCCGTTTCGATATATTCCGACCACACATTGGCTTGTGCCCCGAGAATGAGGGCTTTTTGCTCTGTATATAAATCTTCCGGAACAGGCTCGAAATCGTATACTTTTTTCAATGAGGTAAAGCCGCCTATTGCTTTAGGTTCATAATTACGATCAGCTTGATAATGATCGAAATAGCAATGCGAACTTGGTGTATTTACCACATCATTTCCCAATCGCGCAGCGGCGATTCCACCTTCTGTTCCTCGCCACGACATGACTGTTGCATTTTGCGCCAAACCACCTTCCAAAATTTCGTCCCAACCAATCAATTTTTTTCCTTTGGAGGTCAAGTAAGCATCTATTCGTTTAATAAAGTAGCTTTGTAATTCGTGTTCATCTTTTAAACCTTCATTTTGAATTCTAGCTTGACATTTTTCACAAACTTCCCAACGTGCTTTGCGTGCTTCATCGCCACCAATATGAATATAATCTCCTGGGAACAAGGCAATCACTTCATCCAAAACATCCTGAATAAATTCAAAAGTTTGTTCATTTCCTGCGCAATAAATATCATCAAAAACGCCCCAACTATTCGGAACTTCTTGAGCTTTTCCAGTGCATGATAATTCGGGATAGGCTGCAAGTGCAGCTCGACTATGTCCGGGCATTTCTATTTCAGGAATAATATTAATATGTAGATTTTTAGCATAAGCAATCACTTCCTTGATCTCTTCTTGAGTATAAAATCCACCATAGCGACTTCCATCCTCTTCGGTTCGCCATGCGCCTACTTCTGTGAGTTTAGGATATTTTTTTATTTCGATGCGCCAGCCTTGATCTTCCGTTAAATGCCAATGAAATGTATTGTACTTATAATAGGCCATTAAGTCTAAATAATGCTTGATAAATTCGACATCGAAAAAATGCCGACAAACATCTAAATGCATTCCACGATACGAAAAGCGCGGTTCGTCCCAAATTCGAATTGCAGGAACTGACAAAGATTCTTTTTCACTTGCAAGCATCTGATTTTCAAAAAGCTGACGCAATGTTTGAACTCCATAAAAAATGCCATCAGCATCGTTTGAATTTACGATGACTTTGTCTTTATCAACATACATTCGATAGCCTTCTTTACCTAATTTCTCTTCACGAGCAACCGTTGATAATAAAATTACGTTTTTTAAATCTTTTGCCTCCTCCTGAGAAAGAACCTCTAAATTAAGTGTGGATACCACTGAAATGAATTGCTTCAATAAGTGAGCACTCGATTCGATATTTTCTCCGCTATAAACAATTCTAGTTTCGTTATTTAATTCAAATGATTTGGCATTTTGTTGCAAACTGTAAGGCAAGGGAATCAGACTATACGCTTTCGAAGAGTCAAAATCTCTCCTACAACCACTGATTAACAATAGAATAGATAATAAAGCAACAGAGGTTAATTGAAGTTTAGTTTTCATTATTTCTTTATTAAATAATCGGAATCAATTAATTTATTTTCGCCATTTACGGCTAAAGCATATTGAAAGCCGGGTAAAATTGCGTAAGCCCCAATATCTCCATTTTTTCCTAGAGCCAAATAGCCAACCTGAAAAAACTCGCTATTTTGATCATCGCTATAGCGATCCCAAATCCGTTTGACTGCAATTTCACAAGCTTCTTGTGCCGATTTTCCATTACGCATTAATTCCACGATGAGAAATGAGCCTAAGGTTTTCATCATTAGTTCGCCCATTCCAGTGGCAGTAGCAGCTCCAACTTCTCCATCGACAAATAATCCGGCACCAATAATTGGGCTATCGCCCACTCTGCCGGGCAATTTAAAAGGCATACCACTTGTTGTGCAAGAACCAGCCAATCGCCCTTGTTCATCCAAAGCCAAAAGCCCTATCGTATCGTGACTTTCAAAATTGACAATTGGTTTATAGATAGACGTTTTCGCCCACTCTTTCCAGGTTTTCTCCATTTCGGGCGTTAAAAGTTTAACTCGTTTAAATCCTTTTTGAAGTGCAAAATCAAGCGCTCCTTGTCCGGCGAGCAAAACATGAGGAGATTCTTCCATCACTTTTCGCGCAACAGAGATAGGATGTAAAATATCTTGTAAGTAGCAAACAGAACCGGCATTTCCTAGATGATCCATAATAGATGCATCTAAAGTAACATGCCCGCTTGCATCGGGATATCCGCCAACACCAACTGAATGATTATTTGGATCAGCTTCTACTACACGAACGCCTTTTTCAACAGCATCTAAAGCAGTTTCTCCTTTCGAGAGTATATTCATTGCTTCTTCGTTGGCTTGAATTCCGTGCGACCAAGTAGAAATTACAACCGGTGGCTTGTATTTATTTATTGCACGCTGATCGTTTTTTGCCTCTTGTGCTAAAATAGTTGGTGCTGTAATAAGTGCAACAGAGCCTAAGCCCAGTTTCTGTAGAAATTTTCTTCTAGAGTTCATTGGCTTTATTTAGTAGATTTTTATAAGCTTCTTGCGAAAGTTCTTGACCGTAATTGCAAACGGGGCAAGCTTTGTAATATTTATTCTTAACAGGAAATACAGGCATAAAAAAAACCGAAAAGTTGGTTCTTTCGTGGATTAAATTCCAAAAGCGTTGATTGTTGCAATTTGGACAATTGAGATATTCTGTACTTTTTGTTATTTCCGGCTTACCGCCGGCTAATCCGAGTATTACAAACATGCTTCTTTCTGTTTTCACAAAGATAAAGCACTTCAAAGAGAATAAAAAGAAAGCGCATAAAAAAAGCCCAACTGACTGGCAATTGAGCTTTTGAGTAGTCCGTAGGGGAATCGAACCCCTGTTACCAGGATGAAAACCTGGCGTCCTAACCCCTAGACGAACGGACCAATATGATGTTAGAACTTTGCTTGTAGTCCGTAGGGGAATCGAACCCCTGTTACCAGGATGAAAACCTGGCGTCCTAACCCCTAGACGAACGGACC
>JAFGAK010000341.1 GCA_016933745.1 Bacteroidales bacterium | reverse complement strand
GCATTGGTGCAAGCGCTTTTAAAAGAGATTGGAATGCAAAAAGATTATTTGGATTCCGACGCCATCGAAAGTATATATTTTGGAGGTGGAACACCTAGCCTTTTGGACGAAAGCGATTTAAAGTCGATTTTCGATTCGATTCATCGATTCTATCATGTAAAAGAAAATGTAGAAATAACTTTCGAAGCCAATCCGGATGATTTAAACAAAAATTATCTGCAAATGCTAAGCAAAACAGAAATAAACCGCTTAAGCATTGGCATTCAAAGTTTTCATGATAACGAATTGCATTATCTAAACCGTTTACACACTGGAGATGAAGCCAAAGTAGCTGTTGAGAGCGCGCAAGAAGTTGGATTAAGTTCCATCAGCATTGATTTAATTTATGGAATCCCCATAGCCACCAACGAAAGTTGGCAGCAGAATTTAGAGCAGTTTCAAAGATTGCACCTCGAACATCTTTCGGCGTATAATCTAACACGCGAGGAAAATACGGCTTACGATCTTCTTATAAAGAAAGGGAAATACGCGGCTCCGGATGATTTACAAGGCGAAACACATTTCAAACAATTACTTGCTTTTGCCAAAGCCAATCAACTGGAACAATACGAGATTTCAAACTTTGCCTTTGATCAGAAATACGCTAAACACAATACCAATTATTGGTATCAAAAAAAATATCTTGGACTTGGTCCATCAGCCCATTCTTTTAATTTGCTATCGCGAAGCTGGAATGTTTCGAACCTGAAAAATTACATCGATTCGATTGCTCATCATCAAATTCCAAACGAAGCAGAACTGTTAAGCAAGGCCGATCGCTGGAATGAACAAATTATGACCGGATTGCGCACCAAATGGGGCGTTTCAACAAAAGAACTGTCGAAGTATTTCGAAGAATATTGGATAAAAGAGTTCGAAGAAAAGGCGCTATCGTATATCAAAAACGGTCAATTACTCAAAAGCAACGACCGTTATGTATTAACCGAAAAAGGTTTGTTTTTTGCAGATGGAATTGCTGCTGATTTTTTTAGAATCGAGTTTTTATAAACGAAAGATGATTCCTCCTTTTACCGAAGCAATAGCGCCACCACCAAGCTCGGCAAATACACCAAAGCTATCGTCTAACATCATTCTTCCACCAACAAAAGCT
>JAFGAK010000340.1 GCA_016933745.1 Bacteroidales bacterium | reverse complement strand
CCTTCAACGGTTGGTACATCAATTGTGCAACCTAAAGCAGCATCCGGAAAACTAATAAAATGATCATGTAATAAATTGTTTCCGTCGCGCTCCAATTCTGGATGAGCAATCTCTTCGATCAATACGATTAAATCGCCCGGAACACCACCTCTAGCAGCCGCATTTCCTTTTCCTGAAACGGATAATTGCATGCCTTCGGCAACGCCTGCCGGGATGGATAATGAAATAACTTCTTCGCCTTTTTCGATGCCATTTCCATGACAAACTTTACATTTATTCCGAATCACATGACCTTCGCCACCACATTGCGGACAAGTAGTGGAAGTTTGCATTTGACCTAAAAAGCTGTTGACAACACGTGTAACTTGTCCGGAACCATGACAAGTGCTGCATGTATGTGTAGCAGCATCTTCGGCACCTGTGCCATTGCAAGAATTACAAGGAACGTATTTGGTAACTTTCACTTTTTTATCAGCTCCTTTTAGAATTTCTTCTAAAGTCATTTTTACTTTTATCCGAAGATTGGAGCCGCGGTTTACTCTTCTACGACTGCCGCCGCCACCAAATCCACCACCAAATCCGCCACCGAAAATATCGCCAAAGTGACTAAAGATGTCGTCCATGCTCATTCCGCCGCCGCCAAATCCGCCGCCGCTTGCTGCACCGCCAACTCCGGCATGACCATATTGATCATAACGTTGTTTTTTTTGTGGATTGCTTAATACATCGTAGGCTTCAGCAGCTTCTTTAAATTTCTCTTCAGCAGTTTTATCGTCTGGGTTTTTATCGGGGTGAAATTTGATAGCAACTTTCCGATATGCTTTTTTTATTTCAGCTTCGGTCGCGTTTTTATCAACTCCTAGAATATCGTAATAATCTCTTTTGCTCATTTTTTGGGGCTTAGTTAAGCTTATTTACCTACAACTACTTTTGCAAATCGAATCACTTTTCCATTTAGCAAGTAACCTCTTTCTACAACATCAACAACTTTTGATTTCAACTCTTCTGTTGGAGCCGGAATTTCAGTAATGGCTTCATGAAAATCAGTATCGAAATCTTTTCCTTTGGCATCCATCGACTCAAGTCCTTTTTTGGCTAAAAGGTTATTCAATTTAGAGTGAATAAGTTCAAATCCGGTTTTAACTGCTTCGATATCTGTAGTTGTTTCAAACGATTTATTGGCTCTGTCAAAATCATCCAATACGCTTAATAAATCCGTAATGATATCAGCGGATGCTGTTTTAAATAATTCGATACGCTCTTTGGTTGTTCTTTTGCGGTAGTTGTCAAATTCCGAAAATAACCTCAGGTGTTTATCTTTTAAGTCGGCAATAGTTGCTTCCAGTTGTTCTATATCATTTTCGCAAGTTGGCATTTCTTCCTCGCTTGCTGCTTCCTCTTGTATATTTTCTTCGTTCGCTTGATTTTCTTCAGCGGTAGCTTGCGCTACTTTTTCTTCCGAAGTGATCTCCTTTTCAGCTTCTTCTTTTTTGCCTTTTTTTGTTTGTTTTTTCATATGTGTTCCTGTGTTTTTGTCAGTATTCCAATTGAATCAACCGAAATTTTGTCGGCTATTCGATAAGAGATAAATGCAATCCTTTGTAATAATATCATAAATTTCATCTAATCAGACGTTTATGCTTGCTTTCTAAAAGTGCATTCAAATCTGAGCTTGATTAGTCAAATTTTCTGCCAAAGTCTTTGCTGCTAGTCAAATTGACAGGTAGCTTTAGAGGTTTGGTTCGGGAAGGACGTTATAATGATCCGAAAACAGTGATAAATAGACTTCGTATG
>JAFGAK010000339.1 GCA_016933745.1 Bacteroidales bacterium | reverse complement strand
TAGCCTTTTCCACTTTGTTATTGCTTTGGCGCAAACTTTATCTGTACCCTTCACTTTTATTGTATGAACAAAAGAATTTTCCTCATCCATTACTTTGGTTAAAGAGACAATTGTATCGTTGTATTGAGCTTCTGAAATAAAACGCCCATCAATTGAATGCAAATAATAATGATCAATAATCTCTTCAGGAATAGATTCCATCACCCATTGTAAATAACGAATATTGTTTACATGCTTATTCATATCCGTATCGTAACGGTTTACTTTGAACTTTTTTGTATAATCAGCTACCGCGATGGATTCAATTTTTTCTGAAAGATTTTGAATGATGCATTGTTCCGCAAAAGACGACCACTTTTCTTTTATATCTTCAAAAATACGTATTGGTCTTCTCCTTTCGATATCAAAGAAAACCCACAAACCTTTTGCTCTGCCAATGATATTCTTTTGCTCATCGTAAATAAGGTTTTCTCGCACACCTTTAATCGAAGAATATTCTGACAACCAAGTTCTTATAACAATTTTTTCTTTGTAATTAGGATAGCGATCCATCTGCATTTTACCGGAAAGCAATACCCAGCCAACATTTTGCTCAACGAGTTGGTACAAACTATGATTGATAGAATAACAGTGGTCCGCAGCAGTTTCTTCTAATAAAGTTAAAATAGTTGTTGGAGTAGCCTGACCTGAATTATTCATCTCGAAATATCTCAACTCAAACTCTTTATCAAAATAATTTTCCACGCCTTTTCTTTTTAATTGTGATTTCTAGAGTAGCTAGTTTCTGGTTAGGCTATGGTTCATTTAGTTTCTTTCAACAAAAAGATCTTCATTATCCAATTTCTGACCTTCGTAGTGTTGAATTTCGTCGTGCATGTATTTTAGTTCGATGCCTACTTCTTTAAACATGTCTTCCGATTCTTGTCCGGAGTGATATTTACGTTCACAAACAACGCGCTCAATACCGCAGTTGATAATGAGCATTGCACATGTTCTGCAAGGTGTCATTCGGCAATACAAGGTAGCGCCTTCCAAAGCAATTCCACGACGGGCAGCTTGCGTAATCGCATTTTGCTCAGCATGCACTGTACGAACACAATGTTGAGTTACATGACCATCTTCGTGAATGACTTTTTTGAAAAGGTGTCCAACGTCATCGCAATGCGCCAATCCTCTTGGCGAACCAACATAACCGGTTACTAATATCTGCCGATCTTTTGTAATGACACAGCCACTTCTTCCACGATCACAAGTTGCTCTTTCGGCAACAGTATCTGCTAATTTGATAAAATACTCATCCCACGACGGGCGTAAATGTTTGGGATTTATTTTTTCGTTCATTCGATTCCTATTTTAGAAATAACCTGCTCAATTTGCTGATGCAAATCAATCAAATCACCATTGTTATCAAATTTAAAATCTGCTAACGCGATGCATTTTTTCAGATTCTGATTATTTGGATCTTCTGAATTCATTTCGCGTTCTTCATTGGCTAAAAATACGGCATACGAAATATGATCTGTTTCCGATGCGCGTTGAATAATTCGATGGTATCTCACGTTCGGGTCGGCATCGACAGCAAGCAAATAAAAACGACCTTTGTTTCTCAATGAAACGATTTCGCCTGGTGTACGAATGCTTTCAATAATGGCATTTTCGCCTTTGGCTAAAGCCTCTTTAAACAATTCATCTGTAATAAACGAAGGCGAGTTTTCCGCGCGTAATTGATTAGCAATCTGTGTCATGCTATCGCGATTATTCGGCATATTTAATCCTTCAATTTCACGAATCAAGTAATCGCGAACTGAATAATGATGAAATCCCATTTTTTCGGTCAAATAATCGACAATGGTTCCTTTTCCCGCGCCTAATGTTCCGGTAATGCCGATTACAATCATTGATAACTTTCTGTTTGTATGTCTTTCAACCATTTAGCCATTTCTACCGGTTTATAATCCGATAGCATTTTGCAAAGTTCGGCAGAACCTTCGTGTGCAAATACATTTTTCCGATGTTCTTGTCGGACAAAACCTTCCGTAACTCCCAATTCAATAAATTCAATCAAGTGATCAAAATAGCCATTCACATTATACAAGCCAAGTGGTTTTGAAATAATCTGAAGCTGATCGAGCACTAACACTTCAGCCAATTCATCCAGCGTTCCAAAACCTCCTGGCATAGCAATAAAAGCATCCGAAATTTCAATCAACAAATCTTTTCGCTTAGCCATACTTTCAACCACATGAAGTTTTGTAATCTGATGGTGCGCCACTTCTTTATCTACCAAATGCTGAGGCATTACACCAATCACTTCTTTGCCGGCTTCCAACATTCGGTCAGCAATTACTTTCATTAATCCCACATTGGCTCCGCCATACACCAGAATATGATCCTTTTCGATCAAATAATTCGCTAATTCAAGCGCTTTTTCTTTGTAAATTGGATCAAAGCCCATACTAGAGCCGCAAAAAACACAAATTTTCTTCATGAAGATCTTTTAATTTTAGACTTTGGACCATTTTTAGCCTTATTTTAAGCTAGTGATCGTTCCAAAATTTCAATTTCCAAAGTTAAGATTATTGAATAAATAGTCTCTAAAACTCTGCAATAAGTTGATGATAGATGTGATCCAATAATTCGAAGAGTGAGTTAAGTTGTTCTAAATCTTTTACTAATGGTCGGATATGAAGTTCGATTTTTTTATCCTCCCCTTCTATTTGAAGATCATTGTATGGAATTTGATCGGCAATTTCCGAAAGTAGATTTCTGGTGAAAACATGATTTGCTTTCCTTTTATTAGAAGCAAAAAGGCGAAATAATCGATCGAAATTTTCAAACTCGCTTACTATCGGTTCCAAGCCTTTAGGGGCTCTTTTATTTAACAAATGTTTCCGCTTAACCACAAATCTAAAATCACTTTCTTCTGGAAAGTTTAACACAAACCGCGTTGTTACAATGGGTGTTTTACCCACCATTTTAGTAAAGCTATTAAGCCGAATTTCGTATTCCGCCGTTTTTTTTAAAACCAAATAGGGCTTGAAAATTCCAGGTTTGAAAAGTTCAGCATTTTGATTCCTTGCTAATTGCTGCCAAACTTTTTTCTGACTGGCAAACATCGATTTAAATCTACGCGCAAAAAGTCCCATGATTAGCTTTTTTTTAAAATTAAAATAAATCTTCGAGCAAGTCGTCTTGTGGAATATTCGGCAAGGTAACTTTTAAATTAGGATTCAATTCCATAGCTCTTTTTGCTGCAAAAATAGCACCTTCATTTCTTGCCCAACTTCTCCGGCTGATGCCGTTGTTAACATCCCAAAACAGCATCGATTTCAAACGTCGATCTGCATCTGCAGAGCCGTCTAACAACATCCCAAACCCACCATTTATTACTTCGCCCCAACCAACGCCGCCACCATTGTGAATACTCACCCAAGTAGCTCCTCTAAAAGAATCGCCGATCACATTCTGAATGGCCATATCTGCCGTAAATGATGATCCGTCATAAATGTTAGATGTCTCTCGATAGGGCGAATCGGTTCCTGAAACATCATGATGATCTCGGCCCAAAACGATAGGCGCTGAGATTGTTCCGGCCTGAATAGCTTTGTTAAATGCTTCTGCTATTTTCATGCGGCCTTCAGCATCCGCATACAGAATTCTAGCCTGAGATCCAACTACCAAGTTGTTCTTCTTCGCCCCATTGATCCATTGAATATTATCCGCCATCTGACTTTGAATTTCGGGGGGAGAATTTTGCTTGATTTCATTTAAAATATCAGCAGCAATTTTATCCGTTTTTTCAAGATCTTCCGGTTTGTTCGAAGTACAAACCCAACGGAATGGACCAAAGCCATAATCAAAGAAAAGCGGTCCCATAATATCTTCTACATAGGAAGGATATTTAAAACGAATCCCATCAGCGGCCATCACATCGGCACCTGCCCGAGAAGCTTCTAAAAGAAACGCATTTCCATAATCAAAGAAATAAGTTCCTTTAGCTGTATGTTTATTAATGGAATTGGCTTGACGGCGCAATGATTCTTGGACTTTTTCTTTAAATATTTCCGGATGATGTGCCATCATTTCTTGAGATTCTTCTACGGAATATCCGGCCGGATAATAGCCTCCAGCCCATGGATTGTGCAAAGATGTCTGATCTGAACCCAAATCGACAAATACTTCCTCCGCATCAAATTTCTCCCAAACATCTACAATGTTTCCTTGATAGGCGATAGAGACAACCTCTTTCTTAGCTTTGGCTTCTTTAACTCTTGCTGTTAATTTATCCAAATCATCAAAGACCTCATCAACCCATTTTTGCGAAAAACGAGTATGAGTAACTTTTGGATTCACTTCAGCGGTTACGGAAACGACTCCGGCAATATTTCCGGCTTTTGGCTGAGCGCCTGACATACCTCCCAATCCAGAAGTTACAAAAAGCTTTCCCGCAAATGGATTCTCTCCTTTTTTCGCTTTTTTTCTGGCAGCATTCATAACTGTAATGGTAGTGCCATGTACTATTCCTTGAGGGCCGATATACATGTAAGATCCAGCTGTCATTTGTCCGTACTGCGAAACACCTAAGGCATTGAATTTTTCCCAATCATCTGGTTTGGAATAATTTGGAATCACCATTCCATTGCTTACAACCACTCTTGGCGCATCTTTATGCGATGGAAATAAACCCATTGGGTGACCAGAATACATCACCAAAGTTTGTTCATCGGTCATGGTGGCCAAATACTGCATGGTTAAAAGATATTGCGCCCAGTTTTGAAAAACAGCACCATTTCCGCCATAGGTTATCAATTCGTGCGGATGTTGTGCCACTGCAACATCTAAATTATTCTGAATCATTAACATGATTGCCGCTGCTTGCTTCGACTGATGTGGAAATTCCTCAATATGACGGGCATGCATTTTATACTCCGGACGAAAACGGTACATGTAAATACGTCCGTATTTTTTTAATTCATCAGCAAATTCTGGCGCTAAAACGGCGTGATGTTCAGGAGGGAAATAGCGTAATGCATTTTTAAGAGCGAGTTTTTTTTCGTCTAAGCTTAAGCTATCTTTTCGTATTGGAGCATGATTTATACTCTTGTCGTAAGCTTTTGACACAGGTAATTGATCAGGAATACCGGATTGTATTTGTCTTTGGAACTCAGATAAATTCATAGTAACGTCTTTGAACAAGCAAAATTACGAATTCATTTCAAGATAGTCCAATCCTTTTAAAAGAAAGCAAAATTTGTATCTTTGACTTTTCGAAAAACTCATGAAATTACTTTACTTAGCATTGGGAGGAAGTATTGGTACAATTTTAAGGTATGTACTTAGTGCTTTACCACACAAATTTTATTGGGGGACTTTCCCTGTCGGTACACTACTTGTTAATCTTCTAGGCTCATTTTTAATCGGATTTAGTTTTGTTTTATTTGGAAAAGAGCATATCCCCGAAAATGTTAAACTTTTTCTTTTCATAGGGATTTTAGGAAGTTTCACAACGTTTTCAACTTTTATGTTTGATAGCATCAATTTATTCAAATTAGGCGATATCAAATTCGCTCTTCTAAACCTTGGAGCCTCTAATATTCTCGGTTTATTTTTTGTATATTTGGGTTATACTTTGGCCCATTTTACAATCAATCAAATCCACTAATTATGGAAGGTTTTATAAAAAAAACAGAGCTTCGTCTTATTTTTAACGAAAACGATTCCTATCATGGCAACAGTTTGTGCAGATTGGTAGTTGAGAAAGCGCATGAATTAGGCATTTCTGGGGCCACAGTCATGCAAACCAAAGGGGGATTCGGTAGTCGGCAACAAATGCATACTTCGGACATTTTGCGCCTTTCAACGGAACTTCCTGTGGTGATTTCTATTGTTGATGATTTCGAAAAACTAAAACCATTAATTGATTTTGCGAAAGAACGTTCGAAAGGAGGCTTAATCAGCTTACAAGAAATCTGGATTAGCGAAAAATAAAAATGATTGAACTAGAACCTTACTACAGTTGGAGAGGAATTTATCGAGCTGAAAAAGATAAACGATCTCCTTTTTACGGTCGTGAATACAGCGAAATCATGCTGAACAATCACATTTACAATACCTATATTCATCCACAATGGGATGAATTTGGATCGCTAACCTTGTACATGAAAATCCTTTATTCCGATTATCACTTAGGCTTCACTATTTGGGAATTTATTGGGGAATGGAATGACACTTTGTACAACGATATCATGTATCTCTATCGAAATGTGGTGGAAGAAATGATCGAATCAGGGATCAATAAATTTATTTTGATTGGTGAGAATGTCTTGAATTTTCATGCCGATGATGACAGTTACTACCAAGAATGGTTTGATAGTTTAGGAGACGGATGGATTGTGGGCTTGAACTTTTTAGAACATAATTTACAAGAAATAAAATCAGCCCGTTTGGATTATTATATCTCCTTTGGAGGAAATTTCGATTATTTTGATTGGCGAACGTATCAGCCTGCTAAATTATTTGAAGAAATTGAATTGCAAATGCGTTATCGATTGGGGGATTAATTAATATGAGGCAAACATTAAGCATGCAAGTTTTTGGTCGAGTTCAGGGTGTTGGTTTTAGGTATTATACCAAAAAAAAAGCAATAGAATGCAATGTAAACGGTTTTGTTCAAAACAAAGCAGATGGTTCTGTTTATTTAGAAGCAAGCGGAGATGAAATTGATCTAGAAACCTTTGTGGATTGGTGCAGACAAGGACCTACTTGGGCAAGAGTTTTAAAAACGAGCGTTAGCGAATTACCAACGAAGGATTGGAATGGATTTGAGATTAGGTAAACCTTTTTCAGCTAAAAGAGAAGCTAAAAAGGACTCTAAACACTCTTTTTTAGATTTTGATCGCTTGAGTAATTTCTCGTTTTCCGGGGGGACCTGGTAAAGCATTTAGAACAAAACCAGCTGCTTTAAATGCTCTTTTCACTTTACCTTTGGCTGAATAAGTCATTAGAATTCCACCGGACGTCATCGCTAAATAAATCTTTCGAAAAATTTCTTCTGTCCAAAGTTCAGGTTGTAAATCAGGGTTAAAAGCATCGAAATAAACCAAATCAAATGAATCTGATTCTAGAATTAATTCTTCGAGCTTAACATTTCTTTTCTCCAAAAAAAAGCAGGCTTGAATTTCTGTAGGAAGATTCCAAGCACATAAATGGAGTTTTTGAAAAGAGTTCGTTTGTTCCTTTGATAAATCAAGTTGCTCAGTAAAATTCAGCTTTTGGACCAGTTCCAATTCCAAGGGATAAGCTTCAATGGAAAAATAATCGATCTGCAAATCGTTTTCCTTCGCAAAAAGCAAGCTTAAAACCGCATTCAAACCTGTTCCAAAACCCATTTCGAATATCCGAATTGTTGACTTTTCCTTGGCCTTTTGTTGCAATCCGTTTTGAATAAAAATATGTTTGGACTCTTGAATAGCTCCATGCATGGAATGAAAATGTTCATCCATACCAATTAGTTCCAACGTTGAACTGCCGTCTTCGGTAATTACTATCTGTCGTTTATTCATTTTCGCAAAATTACAGCAAGTTTTGACCTATCTTTCAAAAAAAACACGCAATTGTATGTTAGCACATTTAAAAAAAAATAAGATTCTATTTTTAGATATAGAAACGGTGGCACAATACCCAAACTACGAACAAGTTCCGGAAAGACTCAAATTACTGTGGGATAAAAAAGCCTATCTACTTGCAAGAGGTGAAGAGGTTGACCCAGAAACAGCTTACGAAAGAGCCGGAATTTATGCTGAATTCGGTAAAATTGTTTGTATATCTGTCGGTTACTTTGAAAAGATATCACAAAAACTTAGAATAAAATCTTTTTTTAGTCACGATGAAAAAAGCCTTTTAGTCGCTTTTGTAAACTTACTTCAAAAGCATTTTAATTCAGAAAACGACATCCTCTGTGCTCACAATGGAAAAGAATTTGACTTTCCTTACATTGCTCGAAGACTTATAATAAATCGATTGAAATTACCCAAATCATTAGACATTGCAGGGAAAAAACCATGGGAAATTCGTCATTTAGACACCATGGATTTGTGGAAATTTGGCGATTATAAACATTATACTTCGTTGGATTTACTGACCGCTATTTTTGATATTCCATCGCCTAAATCAGATATTGATGGCAGTCAAGTAAACCAAACCTACTGGAATAATAACGAATTGAAGCGAATTGCAGAATATTGCCAAAATGACGTTCTGGCCTTGGCTCAAGTTTTTAATTGTTACCAAGGAAAAGAAATTTTTAAAGAAGTCGATTTGGAATTTGCACCTTTGATTGAATCATAAAAAAAGAGTTCCGCAATAACGAAACTCTTTTTCTTTCTGAATGATGCTTTAATTAATAATGATTCCTTTTTTTATAGGTTGTGTGTAATAACTGATGCGATTTATGTCCTAATGGTTCAATAAGGAAATCCTTGTAAATCTGAATAATTTCAGGATTCTCATGCGATTTACGTAATTTCATGTGCATATCTTCATCGTAAATTGCTTCTGCCCTTTTCCTTCTAATTTCTTCGTTGGTTGGAATCGGTTGTCCACCGCCACCTATACAACCACCTGGGCAAGCCATCACTTCGATAAAATGATACGGCGAAGTTCCTGCAGCAACTTGATCCATGATTTTACGAGCATTAATCAAACCGTGAGCAACAGCCACTTTTAGTTCAGCTCCTTCAAGAAAACTCCATTCAGGAAGACAACCTTCAATTTTTATGGTAGCATCTTTAATACCTTCCATTCCCCGAACAGGTAGAATATTTAAATTTTCAAAAGGAACTTCTCTTCCTGTAACAACTTCGTAAGCGGTACGCAATGCAGCTTCCATAACACCTCCAGTAGCACCAAAAATGACACCGGCTCCTGTAGAATCACCCATGATACTATCGTAAGATTCATCTTCCAGTTCCTTAAAATTCAACCCGGCTTGTTTAATCATGTGTCCAAGTTCACGCGTTGTTAATCCGGCATCGATATCGCGGTAGCCGCTCGAATTCATTTCTGGTCGATTTGCTTCGAATTTTTTGGCGGCACAAGGCATAATTGCAACACTTACTATATCTGCTGGATCAATTCCTTTTTTCTCGGCGTAATAGGTTTTTGCTAATGCACCAAACATTTGTTGAGGCGATTTGCAAGTGGACAAATGACCAAGATGATCAGGAAAAATATGTTCAATAAATTTTACCCAACCCGGCGAGCAAGAAGTAATCATTGGTAGTTTGACTTCTGTATTCTTATCAACCAAGACTTTCTTCAAACGCTGTAATAGTTCATTACCTTCTTCAATAATTGTTAAATCTGCGGAGAAATCTGTGTCTAAAACGGAATCAACTCCCATGCGTTTCATGGCAGCAACCATTTTGCCAGTAACACGTGTTCCAACTGGATAACCAAGCATTTCGCCAAGAGCTACTCGAACCGAAGGAGCTGTATTCATTACCACATGTTTTTTCTCATTTCCAATGGCTTCCCATACGCGATCGAAATAGCGCCGCTCAGTTAATGCACCGGTTGGACAACGATTAACACATTGTCCACAATTGGTACAAATTGCTTCGTTTAGAGGTAAATCCATAAAAGTGGAAATCTTCATGTCTTTGCCTTTTCCAGTCACGGTAAGCGCATTTACATGTTGAAGTTCTGCACAAGTCCGAACACAGCGCTGACAACGAACACATTTACTATCGTCTTTTTCAATTGACCAAGAAGAACGATCAATCTGAATATTTGGCTTCAAAACACTTAAATATCGATTATTATCAATATTGTATTCAGCAGATAATTCTTGCAATTCACAGTTCATACTGCGGTAGCATGTAGTACATTGTGTATTGTGCTCAGATACTAATAAAGCAACAATATCTTTCCGAGCATTGCGTACTTTTGGCGTATTAGTTTTGATGACCATTCCTTCTTCTGCAGGAGTTGCGCATGAAGCGGCCAGCGTTCTGTTCCCTTCCACTTCCACTACACAAACACGGCAATTCCCAGCTACACATAAGTCTTCGTGATGACACAAAGTAGGAATGTGAACATTCACTTTTTTAGCTGCATCCAAAATGGTTTGTCCTTGAGTTACGGATACTGCTTTATTATCTATGGTTAAATTTATTATCGACATTGCTATCCTTTCTTTAGATTTAGTAGATCATTTCTTCGTGGAAATTCTTTACTATGGATGAAAACGAATTATGTACAGATTGACCTAAACCACATTTAGATGCCACTTTCATTGTTTCTGAGAGTTTTAACAGCTGATTTAGATAGGAAGATGGTTTTTCGCCGTGCTTAACAGCTTCTATCCCTTTTAACAATTGTTGTGTTCCAACGCGACAAGGAGTGCACTGACCGCAAGATTCTTCGGCAAAAAATTCCAGATAATCTTTTAGAACATTGTACATTGAGCGAGATGAATTAAAGATCATCATTGATCCGCCTGTTGGAATTCCTTCAAACCCAATAATTCTTTTGTTGAAATCTTTTCTTGGAACACAATGACCGGAAGCTCCACCAATTTGAACCGCTTTGGTATCGCCATTGCCAAATTCTTTCACAAATTCATCAACGCCAACACCCAATTCCAATTCATAAATTCCTGCTTTTGTAGTATCGCCCGAAATTGAAAACACTTTAGAACCTCTAGAATCTGTTGTTCCAAGTTTCTTAAATGGCTCTACACCAATTCGAACAATCATCGTGCAATAAACAAGCGTTTCTACATTATTGATAACAGTCGGTTTACCGTTGTATCCAAATTTAGTTGGGTAAGGTGGTTTATTGCGAGGTTCGCCACGTTTTCCTTCCATTGATTCGAATAAAGCACTTTCTTCGCCACAGATATAAGCTCCACTTCCGGAGAATATTTTAATAGTAAAATCCATTCCCAATTTTTTGAGATTCTGATTAAAGGATTCTACCAAAGGATTTAAATCTTTTAATAAGAAGTTGTATTCATTTCTTAAATAAATGAATCCTTCTTTGGCGCCTATTGCGTAAGCGCAAATGGTCATTCCAACCAATACTTTACTTGGGACAACATCTAAGATTTCGCGATCTTTGAACGTTCCTGGCTCCCCCTCATCGGCATTACAAATGACATATTTCGTTTCGCTTTGTTCTGCTTTTGCCAATCGCCATTTTAACCCCGTTGGAAAACCGGCTCCGCCTCTTCCCCTTAAACCAGAGCTGATAATTTGGTCAATAATTTCATCCGGACTTAATGCCAGCGCTTTTTTCACTACTTCGAAAGGCTCACAATTTGCGCAATCGAAAATAATATCCACTTTCTTTAACTCTTTATTCTTCATGGCTTAAAAGTTTGTTAAATGTTTTGGGTCCTTTTGACGAATAATTTCTACAGCCCGTTCAGGAGTAATTTGAGGATACACCTCACCATTAATAAGCAAAACGGGACCTTTATGACACCAACCTAAACAATTACTTTCGATAAAAGTAAAATTGCCATCGCGCGTTGTTTCCCCTACTTTGATTTTAAGTAGTTTTTCAATAGCCTTAACAATTTCTTGTTTCCCAGCCATTTTACAACTGATTGTTTTACAAACCCGAATGATATTTTTACCCATCGGTTTGGTAAATAAATAGGTGTAAAAAGAAGCTGTTCCAAAAACTTCAGCCGATGAAATATCCAATGCTTTGGCTATTTCAACCATC
>JAFGAK010000034.1 GCA_016933745.1 Bacteroidales bacterium | reverse complement strand
TTTTGGGACGATTTTTTTTGGTATTGGTATTCCAATGGTTTTGAAAAAGTATTTTATATTTTTTGGTATTTCTTTCTTTTAGAAGCTCCTCGATTCCTTGTGATGGACTTGGTGGTGCTTTTTGTGTATTACCGCACACGGCGTAAAAAAGCAAAACTTTACGAAGAAGCTAGACAGAAGTTCGTGTTTGAAAATCCGCTGGTTTCTGTAATCGCTCCCGGAAAAAATGAAGGGCAACATATTTACAAGCTCGTTGATTCAATAAACAAACAAAGTTATACCAACATCGAAATTATTATTGTTGATGATGGCTCGGATGACGATACGGAAACTATTTGCAGAAGTTTGTTAAACAATGGTTTTATTGATGTTTTTCTGAGAAACGATGTGCGAGGTGGAAAAGCAAGTGCAGCCAATTTAGCACTTCGTTATGCCAAAGGAAAATATGTGGTTCACCTAGATGCGGATACCTCGTTTGATGAAAAAGCAATTGAACGTATTATTTTGCCGTTTTATTTAGACGATAAAGTGGGTGCTGTTGGTGGCAACATCAAAGCTAGAAATCAAGATAAAAGTATTGCCACAAGTTTACAAGCAATTGAATATCTTCAAACTATATCTGTTGGTCGTGTTGTAACAGCTTACCTTGGAATTTATAAAATTGTTTCGGGAGCTTTTGGTGCATTCCGCAAAGATATCATCGATCGAATTGGCGGTTGGGATATTGGTCCCGGATTAGATGGCGATATTACCGTTAAAATCCGGAAAATGGGATATACCATTGCTTTTGAACCTACAGCTGTTGGATTAACCAATGTTCCCGATACTTTTGGGAAGCTTTCGAATCAGCGATTGCGTTGGAATAAATCGTTAATTCGTTTCCGTTTGCGCAAGCACGTTGATGTTTTTAAGCCGCAAGCTTCTTTTAACTTTTCTAATTTCTTTGCGCTCTTTGAAAATATATTTTTCAACCTCATTTTGGATTTGATTTGGTTTTTCTATATCATTCAAATTATTGTTGAGAATGTTGAATACCTTGCCTTCATCATTCCGCTAAAGATTATGATATACGGAACAGCCAGTTTTATTCAGTTCATCGTTGTGCTTGCCATGTCAGACCGATGGAAAAGTGAGTTCAAATTAATCATTTATATTCCTTTAATGATGGTTTACAATGGATACTATATGCGTGTGATTCGATCGATGGCCTATATCAAAGAAATATTCTTTTATTCGTCGTACAAAGATTCTTGGAATCCTGCTAAGTCGAGTAATAAAGCGCGCGAATACGGCTTGTAATACCTAGCTAGAATAAAAAAAGCATCCGCAAGTCAATTGACGCTCGGATGCTTTTTTTGTGTAAGTAAATCCCTTTTATGCCAATGGAATGGTAATTCGTACCGTCGTTTCTATTCCTAAAGTTGATTTAATGATGATATTTCCTCCAAATAAATTAAGGATGCTTTTTGTATTTATTAAACCCAAACCAACGCCTGAACTTTCGTTTAAATCTTGATTAAATTTTTGGAAAGC
>JAFGAK010000033.1 GCA_016933745.1 Bacteroidales bacterium | reverse complement strand
GCCAATATGGATATTCAATATGCCCAATCGATGGTATTTACTCCTTGCGATTTTGCGTTCCCTGCAAATGGGATCAAAGCAGAAGCAACGCCCAATACAGAAATGATTCTAATCGCAGATGTGGATATTGATTTACTCCGCCAACTTCATCAGTTTGGTAGTGTGAGAAACCTAAAAGATCGACGTAAAGATCTCTACGAGTTAAAAAAACTGTAAAACTAGTTTTCAATCCCACATCGATGCTTAAAAATTTAGAAACGGCTTCAATTATTACATAATTACTTGATTTATAGCTTATAGTAATTAATAGCAATCCTTTTCTTATGTTTTTTTAACACTCCTAATCTTGTGTAATTTTTACATTTGCTCAGATTTTAATTAAGAATTTTACTTTTAGAGTTAAAATAGTTCAAAAAAAAAAGATGGAATTATCAATTTTAATTTTAGGATTTTTATTTGGCGCAATATTGCAATCTGCAAAGTTGAACAAATACAATGTCATTGGCGGACTTGCCACGCTCGACAATTTAGCAGTTGCAAAAGCGATTGCTGTTACAATCGGCATTGGAGCTATTTTGCTAAATGCAGAAATCGGCTTCGGACTAGCTCAATATCATGTTAAACCGCTCATTTTGGGTGGAATTGTTCTTGGCGGTTTTATTTTCGGAGTCGGAATGGCTATTTTAGGTTATTGTCCGGGAACCTTAGCGGTATCCTTAGGAGAAGGTTCTTTGGATGCTTTCTTTGGAATTCTTGGCGCTTTAGTTGGAGGCTTAATTTACACGGTCTTATTGCCTTATTTCAGCACTTTACTCGGCCCCGATTTTGGTGCAATTTCCTTATTTTCCTTAACAGGATCAAAACCCATCCTATTTTACCTATTGGTTTTTGTGCTTGGTGCTGTCTTTATTGGTGCTGCCTTTTGGCTGCATAAAATAGAGCGTAGCAAAGATATGAAATGGTTGTATGCCGGTGCCTCTTTGGCAGTCCTTAATGGAATTGTATTTTTAAGCGCTGTTGCAAACCGACCTATCGGAGCGTCAACAACTTATCCATATTTAGCTGATTTTCTTACAAATACTACCAATGGAGATTATTTCCAAAAGATTCAAAAACCGGGAAGCTGGGAATTATTTTTTCTTGCAGGTGCTTTTCTTTCTGGCATTCTCCTGTCCTTGCTTCGAAAAGATTTTAAACTCACTCTCATTCATGATCATTGGAAAAAGCACAAAGGAACAAATGCAGTTAAAAGAATTATTTGGTCGTTTGTAGGTGGATTTATTCTGATTTTCGGAGCCCGAATGGCAGGTGGTTGCACCAGTGGTCATATTGTTTCAGGTGGAATGCAATTAGCTGCCAGCAGTTTATTATTTGCTGTTTTTGTTTTTGCTGGATTACTTCTCACTGGAAAATTGTTTTACAAACAAAAATAAATCGAATCGATTTTTCTATCCATTCTAAAGCATAAAAAAACAGGGTTTTGTTAGTTACAAAACCCTGTTTTTTATTTTTGATTTCAGCTATAAAATCAGTGGAGCACCCGCTTCTTTTAATTCTTGTTTAATAAGAGAAAGTGCATTTTCAATTAATTCTAACTTCACGTTTGCTGCTTCCAGCATATTTTTTGCAGTCAACAAACTTTCTTCGAAAAGTTTTGTTGGGCCATAGGAAGAAACTCCGTTTGATGCAAATCGTAGATAATCGTTGATGCTTGGATGATTCTTCTCACCTATTTCATTTTTGGTTTCGAAGCCATTCAACTCCCTTTCTAAAACCAAAGCTTGTTGTTCCAATTCAAAAATAGCTTTATTTAATTGGCCGGATTTAGCTGTGGATTTATCCAATGACATACGAATGGCCTTCAGTTGTTTATACGCTTTATCTAAACCATTACTTAATTTAGAATAATTAACTTGAACTTCATTTAATTCTTTAACAAAATCAAGATAATTATCACTATTTGAAGCTTTTAGAGAACCTTCGCGAAGAGGTACTACTTCGAAAGAAACAGGACCTGCAAGTTCAGTCATAACGCCATCCACTTCTTTAGAAAGTGTGACCGAATAGGTTCCTGGAACAACCAAAGCTCCACCTCTATTCCATCTTCCGCTTCGTTCAGCTTGCTCCGGATTGATTGGACGCGTATTTTCAAATCGCAAATCCCAAGCCAAACGATTTACTCCTTTTCTTGCAGAAGTTTTCAAATTACGGATCACATTGCCTTGCCCATCCTTGATCGTAAACCAAAGCATTGCTTCTGAACTCGTCAGTTCCCTTTCCAAAGTTTCCCAACCAGGAAATTCAATATCTTTTCCAGCTTTATCTAATTCACTTTCTTTTTTATTCCGATCTCTTTTTGCACTTGGATATTCTTTGGATAAATAATACGTAAAAACAGGACCAAAAGGAGGATTTTCAGCCGCATAATCTTCGGCTCCTGCACCACCAACAGTGGATCTAGGGGTGTACAAAAAGGCTTTTCTGCTGGAGAATAAGGCAGCTTCTTGTTTTAAAATTTCCGGAGTTATTTCGCGTAAAGCGCTATAATCATCTAAAATAAAAAATCCGCGTCCGAAAGATGCTCCAACTAAATCATTTTCTCTTTTTTGGATTACTAAATCGCGAAAAGCAATGGTGGGTGTGCCTGCCATTTTCGTCCAAGCTAATCCACCGTTCAAACTAAAATAGATACCAAACTCGGTTCCAATAAAAAGCAAGTCTTTCTTGATATAATCTTGCGCTAAACGCCAAACCAAAGTTTTTTGAGGAAGGTTGGAAACCATCGATTTCCATGTTTTTCCTTTATTCTCACTTTTAAATAAATAGGGAGAAAAATCGCCTCCTTTGTGATTATCCAAAGCCACATACACCACATTGGCATCGAATAAATCGGCTTTGATATCGTTTACAAAAGCGCGTTCTGGAACTCCCGGTAAAGAATTGGTTTCTATTTTCCGCCAGTTTTTTCCACCGTCTTCTGTTACCTGAATAATTCCATCATCCGTTCCAGCATAAAGCAGTCCTTCTTGCACAGGCGACTCAGCTATAGCTGTAATCGTATTATAATTACTCATGGCATACACATCCCAAGGATTGTCCCAACTCTGTTTTTTACCCATAATAGGCAAATTCAACCGTTCTTCATTGCGTGTTAAATCATCCGAAATTCGAGTCCAGCTATCACCCCGATCATCGGAACGCCAAACACGATTGGAAGCAAAATACAATCTTTTCGAATCGTATGAACTAATGATAAGCGGCGCATCCCAGCTATAGCGCTCAAAATTCTCGCCTTCGGCAGGTTGAGGTTGAATAGCCACTTGTTCACCTGTTTTTAAATCTACACGAAACATCATTCCTTCCTGAAATTCGCCATAAATAATATCCGGATTCGTTGGATCAGCTGCAGCTTGATAACCATCAGCTCCTAAAGTTTTATACCAATCGCTGTTTCTGATTCCAGCTTGGTTATCTGTTCTTGAAGGACCACCATGCGAGCCATTGTCTTGTGTTCCTGCAAATATTTCGTAAAAAGGTTCCCGATTATTTACGGCCAATTTATAGTATTGAGTGATAGGCAAATTTGGAATAAATCGCCAATTTTCTGCTAAATCAAAACTTTCATAAATACCGGCGTCGGTGCCAACAAGTAAATAATCAGGATCATCTGCACGAAACGCAATCGCATGATTATCAGAGTGTTTTTGTTCTTCTTTCAGTTCTCGGAATGTTTTCCCTCCATCATCAGAAACCTGAATACGCACATCCATCAGATACAAGCGATCAAACACATGAGGACTGGCGTATAATTCTTGATAATAATGAGGTCCGGTAGCTCCCGAAACAGTATTGGATTGTTTTTCCCAAGAGGAACCTTTATCGGTAGATTTATACACACCGCCCGAACGACGGTCTGTTTCAACAGCAGCATATACAATGGCTGGATTTTGCGGAGAAACGGCCAATCCGATTTTTCCAAGATTGGATTTTGGTAATCCGGTGCTTAATTTATCCCAAGAATTTCCACCATCTTTTGATCGGTAAATTCCTGAACCTGGACCACCTCCCATTAAGGCTGCAACGGTGCGATGGCGTTGCCAAGTAGCTGCATAAAGCCAGTCGCAATTTTCAGGATCCATCGCAATATCAGTAGCTCCAGTCCATTCATTTACACCCAGCGTTTTGATCCAAGTTTGTCCGCCATCAACCGATTTATAAACACCTCGCTCGCCGCCAGAACTCCAAAGCGGACCTTGCGCTGCAACCCAAATAATATCGGAATTTTTCGGATGAACTAAAATTTTAGAAATATGTTCCGAGCTCGTTAAGCCCATATTTTTCCATGTTTTGCCCGCATCGGTACTTTTATAAACGCCATCACCAAAACCAACATGTCGTCCACCTACATTTTCTCCTGTTCCGACCCAAATAGTGCTAGGATTTGAAGGGTCGATGGTAACGCAACCCGTAGAATAAACGTTTTGTTTATCAAATATTGGACTCCAAGTAACGCCTGAATTTTCGGTTTTCCAAACACCACCAGATCCAACAGCAACATACCAAATATGGTTATTTTGAGGATGAATAGCAATATCAGCAATACGTCCGGAGGTAAATGCAGGACCAATATTCCGCATTTTTAATCCGGCAAACAAGGACTCGTCACCGGTTTTATTTCCCTGAGAAAACGCTGTTCCAAAGAAAAATGCGAGCATAAATAAAAGAATGGTTTTTTGTTTCATAGGTTCATTGATTTTGATTTGTGAAATTATTTTTAACTTAAATTTTTATCAGAAGAAGTAGGATTTTCGCTAACTACTTTAATGCGAATATAAAACTATTGATTTAGAAAGAAATGAAAGAAAGTTTTTCCATTTTCGATGGATGGGCCTTCCTTCATGATTTCATCTACATCAAAATGGTGTTTCCGCAACAGTTCCCGATCTTTCAGGAAATAATTATTCCCGGCAATTTTACCAAATTCGGGATGAAATTGATTTCCAAAAAGATGCTCCGAATCATTGATATACGCTTGGATTTGCGTATGCTCATTTGTCGCCAGGATTTCAGATCCTACAGGCAATTCAATCACTTCATCAAAATGATGTTGCCAAAGCTTTTCCTGATCACGGACTTGAAACCATTCTTGTGCTTGATCAAAAAAATCAACCGACTTCCATCCCACTTCAAAGCCTTTGGGTGATGGACGAACGGCTTTTTCGCCAAGCATAGCCCTGCAAATCATTTGATGTCCAAAACAAATACCCATTTGCCAAATTCCAAGTTCGTTGGCTTCTTGAATAAAATCCAAAGCACGATGGGTAAAAGCAACCGTATCATTAACAGAGTGCGCTGATCCGCTGTGAATTACGTGTGTAAATCCTTGATTTATCAAATCCAAAGAAAAAGATTCTTCGGTATCGATAAACAAAGATGTTAGATGGATATCTGTTGGTAAATTCGCTTTGATAACAGCAGTCTCGCTGCGATCGATTGAATAATCAAGCAAAAGCACTTTGATTGGCTTCATTGGGAAATCGGTTTGCTGGTTTGGATTTCAAATGTAGTGATTTTTTTCAATTCTGAATTCGATCCAAACTCCATCTTATTTTGATCCGTTCTTAATAACTAACCTCTATTAATATATCAATTAATCTACTCCTTTACAAACAATTAAGATAACTCTTGTTCGTATTTTTTCTTTTCATTTTTTTTGTACTACGGAATTTTATTTTACTTTTAATCAAAATTTAATGCTATGAAAAAAATATTTACGCTTTTTTTATTCTTTCTTTTTGCAAATTTTACTTTTGCAGCAATTTCATGGATGGGAAACAAAGCTGTTGATAGTCAACCAAATGACTCACAGACTATTTCATTTTATGTTGAAATGTGGGATAGTTATGGAGGCTGTCATGCTGAAGTTGGTATTCTTGAAGGCGGCTCATGGGTAACTTATCCATTGAGCCAAGGAGCTGACAATGGACCAAACTCTACATGGTCTGCTCAAATTAATGTAAAATCAAATTCGACGGAATATTATTTTCATGGTTGGGACGATTGGGGTGCAGAAGTTTGGGATAGCAATGACGGTTCCAACTATGCTATTTCAATAAACCCAACTACCAAAAGTGGAGGAAATGGAAATTGGAATGATTCTGGAAATTGGTGCGATGGATCGGTTCCTTCTTCAACAACAGCAAGCTATATTATAGCACATAATTTAGTCTTAAATACGAATGTAACTACTGGTCCATTGACTATTAATGCAAGCGCTTCACTTTCTATTAACGCAACAAATCAACTCACAACAGGAACAATTACCAACAACGCCGGCGCTTCCGGATTGGTGATTAATTCCGATGCAACAGGAAATGGCTCGCTTATTTTTACCGGAACTGCACCAGTTGCAACTGTTGAACGTTATATGGAAGGCTATTCAACAGATGCAAGTGGTGGATGGCATTTGATCTCCTCTCCCGTGAATAATTTCGCGATCGAAAGTTCAAGTTTTGAACCTGGAGCTAACGACGATTTCTATGCTTTTGATGAAGGAAGTTATACTTGGTTAAATCAAAAAGTTGGTGCTAATTCCATTACCAATTTCACCAATGGTGATGGTTATTTAGTTGCTCGGGAAAATAATTTAACCGGCGATTTCAGTGGGACTTTAAATGTTGCAGATGTGTCGTTCAATAATTTAAGTGTTGGTACAGGACAAGGTTGGCATTTGCTCGGAAATCCGTATCCTTCTGCATTGATTTTTAATGAGACTGGAGCTAGTTGGAATCTGGTGGGAATTGCCGGAACAGCTAAAGTATAAGACGGAAGTGGAAACTACATCGATGTAGCAACCGATAGTTATATTCCATCTACCAACGGATTTTTCGTGCAGGCAACTAATTCCACCAATAGCATAACCATCCGCAAAACTTCTCGAACACATAATACCACCCCCAATTTCAAAAGCACTATTAGCAATCGCATCGAAATGAAAATCAGCAATGATGTAAATTCATATTCTGATCGTTGCATTATTGGATTTAAAGAAAGCGCTACGGAAGCTTTTGATTTGGAATTTGATTCGCATAAATTATACGGAAATGCCACAGCTCCATCTTTAAGCTCTAAGATTGGCAACGAAGTATTTTCAACCAACTATCTTACTCCACTCGAAAGTAGCTACGATTTAAAGCTTGAATTTAAGGCGGGCGTAAATGCCAACTATCAACTTCTATTTGAAGGATTAAGTTCCTTGGATTCGGATATTTTTGTTACGCTCGAAGACTTGAAAACAGGCACTTTCGTGAATGTAAATAGCACTTCGGTTTATGATTTTGCTGCAAGCACAGCTGATACTCCCGATCGTTTTATCGTTCATTTGTTCAAGTCGCCTTTAGGTGTTGACGATTTGGGAAAATCGAATTTAAAAGTCTATGCTCACAACAATTTAGTCACCGTACAAAACGAATTAAACAGCGAAGGAAGCATCCAAATCTATGATTTAAGTGGACGGATTATTTTTGAGCAAACGCTCAGTAATCAGCAATTCAATTCCTATCGCATCGATGCACCAAACGGAGTCTATATTCTGCAAGTAATGGCAGGAGCTAATTCAATCAACGAAAAGATAATCATCGCGAATAACTAAGGGGAACTAAGATGAAAAAGAAATTCTATTTATTGGTATTTGTACTTACACTAGGTCTAACAATTCAAAATTCATTTGCGCAAGCGCCACCCCCAGATGCTCATGGAAGTACTGAGGATGAGCCTGGCGGAAGCGCCCCAATTGCAGGAGGATTAACGTATTTAGTTTTTCTAGCTGCTGCTTATGGCTCTAGAAAATGGGCAATGCAAAACAAAGAAGAAGTGCTTTAGCGGCATTTCTTCTTTATTCTTCTTCGAGTTGTTGGTGTTGGCTATATCCACGCCATTTTTCCAATACAGCGGTAAAATCTTCGGGCAAAGCCGATTCAAAGTACAAACTCTGTTTAGTACGTGGATGAATAAATTTCAGACTTTTTGCATGCAAACTTTGCCGTGGAATAATTGCAAAGCAATTTTGCACAAATTGTTTGTATTTACTAAAGGTAGTTCCTTTTAAAATCACATCGCCACCATACCGTGCATCATTAAAAAGCGGATGACCAATGTATTTCATATGTGCTCTAATCTGATGTGTACGTCCTGTTTCGAGTTGGCATTCAATCAGACTGACATAACCAAATCGCTCTAAAACCCGATAATGTGTTATCGCGTGTTTCCCAACATCTCCCTCCGGAAAAACAGACATTTGCAAGCGGTTTTTTATGTTTCGTGCTAAATTGCCTTCGATGGTTCCTTGTTCTTCCTCAAAACTTCCCCAAACCAAAGCATGGTATTTCCGTTCGATGCTATGATCAAAAAATTGCTTGGCCAACTGCGCTTGAATGGTTTCATCTTTTGCAATTACCAAAACGCCGGAAGTATCTTTATCGATGCGATGAACTAACATCGGATTTACATCCGCTTCGTTATTTTGTTCAAAATGGAATTTCAATCCATGCAACAT
>JAFGAK010000338.1 GCA_016933745.1 Bacteroidales bacterium | reverse complement strand
AGGAATTTTATAAATGGTTTCAACTTCTGAAAAATTCAATTTTAAATCATTAAGTTGATCAATAACAGCCACAAAAGGCTCTACAACAAAATTGCTTGGCGGAATATAAATATTGGATAGTTTTCCAACGATTTGCTGAGACAAAACAGAAAGTCCAATTTCTTCTTCTGTTTCTCGTAAAGCAGTGTGTATATAATCAACATCTGTCTCTTCTACCTTACCACCGGGGAAAGAAATTTGTCCGCTGTGCGCTCCATTATAGATGGTTCTTTGAATTAGAAGCAAATGGATTTCGTCGTTTTCAGGAAAAAGGATAACAAGGACAGCACTTTCCTTTGCGTTTTTAGGCTTAGCAAGTCGTTTTACTTCTTCCACTCGTTCCAAATGAGCCAATTCTAAATGTGATTTTGGCCCAGGCAGTTCTTTGGTGAATGCTTTTGTTAATTTTTCGCGAAACAAATGTATATTCTGCATTTTGCAAAGTTAAAAGGATTTTAAATCCATTGAATTGTAACAAAAAGTTAATAATTCAATCCTTCTAACAAGTTAAAGTTACTTTTTCGTATTTTTGCAGCATGACAAAAGAAAAACAAAATCCGGTTTATGAATACAATGAAACCCTAGATGGGAATAAATCATTGATTTTATTTAACGACGATTTTAATACGTTCGATCATGTTATTGAATCTCTTGTGGACGTTTGTAAACACGACCAAATTCAAGCTGAACAGTGTGCTTTTATCGTTCATTATAAGGGGAAATGCATTGTTAAAACGGATGCTTTTACCATTTTAAAGCCAATGTTTGATGAATTATCGAGACGCGATTTAACCGTAAGTATTGATTAAGGGTAGATATCTATACTTAATTCTTGGGTAAAGTATTTCAAGCTGATTCCTCCAAAAAAGAAGCAACATTCTTTTTCCAAATCCCATTAGTTTTATTAATTTTACAGAAATTAGTAAGCAATGTCTTGGATTATCATTTTAATTTTAATTACCCTAGGAATCATTTTTATCTTGCTTGAACTTCTAGTTATACCCGGAACTACTTTTGTGGGCATTATTGGAATAGTTGCATTGGCATTTGGCGTGTACGAAATCTTTATCTTGTATGGTAATACATGGGGAATCATCAGTTTGGTTGGAACTTCATTATTTAGCATCGTAACTTTGGTGATGGCGCTTCGATCCAATACTTGGAATAAAGCAATGCTTTCAACAAGTATTGATTCAAAAATAAGTCAACAAGTAGAAAATATTACGGTTGGAAGCACAGGAGTTACAATATCGCGATTAACTCCGATGGGAAAAGCCCGTTTCGGTGATGATTTTGTTGAAGTGTCTACTTTTGGTGCTTTTGTTGATCCCGGAAAAGAGGTGCAAGTGGTTGAAATTGAAAACAATAAAATCTTTGTAGAAATAATAGAAAAATAAAATACAAATTCACAAACACTAAAAACAGTTTTGATATGGAAGATGGTATGGGAATGTTAATTGGAATCATTGTAGCAATTGTTATTACAATTTGGCTGCTTTTTGTTTATATCCCTGTTGGACTTTGGTTCTCGGCACTTGTATCGGGTGTGCGCGTTTCCTTGGTACAATTGGTCCTCATGAGATGGAGAAATGTTCCACCTAAAATTATTGTAAATGCAATGATTACTTCAAAAAAAGCTGGACTCGAATTGAAGCGCGACGATTTAGAAGCGCACTATTTAGCTGGAGGAAAAATAAAAAATGTTGTCGAAGCCTTAATTTCTGCCGATAAAGCCAATATGGGATTGGATTTTAAAACCGCTACTGCGATAGATTTAGCAGGACGAGATGTTTTTCAAGCCGTTCAAATGTCGGTAAATCCTAAGGTAATTAATACGCCCCCTGTAACTGCCGTTGCGAAAGATGGAATTCAATTAATTGCAAAAGCAAGAGTTACGGTACGTGCCAACATTAAACAATTAGTTGGTGGTGCAGGAGAGGAAACCGTGTTAGCTCGAATCGGCGAAGGCGTCGTTTCTTCCATCGGATCCTCTGCTAGTCACAAAGCAGTTTTAGAAAACCCGGATTCTATTTCAAAAGTGGTTTTATCCAAAGGATTGGATGCTGGTACAGCTTTCGAAATATTATCCATTGATATTGCAGATATCGATATTGGAAAAAATATTGGTGCTGTTTTGCAAATGGATCAGGCAAATGCAGATAAAAATATCGCACAAGCCCAAGCCGAAAAGCGCAGAGCGATGGCAGTTGCATTAGAACAGGAAATGGTTGCTAAGGCTCAAGAAGCCAGAGCAGCAGTAATTTTGGCTGAAGCTGAAATTCCAAGAGCTATTGCCGAAGCTTTTAGAAACGGAAATTTAGGTATCATGGATTATTATAAATTTGAGAATATTAAGGCGGATACAAGCATGCGTGAAAGCATTGCTAAGCCAAAAAAAGGAGGAAAATCAAGCACAGATAAATAAGTAATCATTAAACAAACCACAATGAAAGTAAAAAATAAATTAGTTCAAAATCTAAAGACTTTTAGTGTCTTTCTATTGGCCATGTTGATCGTAAGTTCAGCATTTGCTGCAAAAAAAGAAAAAGAGGTAACGAAAGAAAAATCGATCATCGAAAAAACATCTTTTTCTGGCCTAAAGTGGCGATCGATTGGTCCTGCTTTCACTTCCGGAAGAATTTCAGATTTTGCCGTAAATCCAAACAATACAAGCGAATATTATGTAGCAGCCTCAGCAGGACATATCTGGAAAACGGTAAACAATGGAACTACTTGGACACCTGTTTTTGATAAAAACGGCGTGTACAGCATTGGTTGCATTAGCATCGATCCAAACAATAGTAATGTCTTATGGACTGGCACTGGTGAGAATAATCACCAGCGAGCTTTAGGTTATGGAAACGGTGTTTACAAAACCGAAGACGGCGGAAAAAGCTGGAAAAACATGGGCTTGAAAGAAAGTCGACAAATTGGAATGATTGCTATCGATCCTGAAAATTCTGATATTGTGTATGTTGCAGCGGAAGGTTCTGCTTGGGGTCCAGGCGGTGACAGAGGTTTATACAAAACAACAGATGGAGGAAAAACTTGGAACAAAGTTCTTGAGATTTCCGAAAACACAGGTGTGAATAATGTCGTTATAGATCCTTCTAATTCTAAAATTGTGTATGCTACCTCCGAACAGCGTCGTAGACGTGCATTTGGAAAAATTGGAGGTGGACCCGAAACCGCTTTTTATAAGTCAACAGATGCCGGAGCTACTTGGAATAAAGTTAGTAAAGGTTTGCCTAGCGGCGATATGGGTGGAATGGGAATTGCTGTTTCTCCGGTAGATAATAATGTAATCTATTTAATTATTGAAGCTCAAGATGATCAAGGTGGATTTTTCCGATCTACTGACAAAGGAGCTTCTTTTACTAAGATGAGTTCGTATTCTTCTAGCGGACAATATTACAATACCATTGTAGCAGATCCCGTTGATGTAGATAAAGTGTATTCGATGGAAACAGTTACTAGATATACGCTAGATGGTGGAAAAAATTGGACTCCACTCGGAAATAATGCTCGTCACGTTGATGATCATGCTTTGTGGATAGATCCAAAAGATACCAATCATTTAATGATTGGAGGTGACGGTGGTGTTTATGAAAGTTTTGATAGCGGAAAAAATTATATTTTTAAATCAAATTTACCTGTAACACAATTCTATCGAGTATTTGCTGATAACAGTTATCCATTTTATTGGGTATATGGAGGTACGCAAGATAACAATAGTTATGGTGGACCAAATCAAAATACAAGCAGTGCAGGTGTAACAGTTGGCGAATGGGTTGTAACTGTTGGTGGAGATGGTTTCTGGCAAGCTGTTGATCCAGACGATCCAAACATTGTTTATTCTGAATATCAATATGGAAATGTGTATCGTTATGATAAAAAATCAGGCGAAGCAACCAGTATTAAACCTGCACCTTTAAAAGGCGAAGAAACTTACCGTTGGAATTGGGATGCTCCATTAATTTTGAGTTCTCACAATGGTCAAACTTTGTACATGGCTGCTAATAAGGTTTTTAAGTCAACAGATAGAGGAAATACATGGACTAAAATTAGTGAAGATTTAACACGCAACGAAGACCGTGATCAATTTCCGATGATGGGAAAATATTGGCCTAGTAATGCCGTAGTTAAGCATGTTTCTACTTCTCAATGGGGAACCATCTTAACCTTGATTGAATCACCTGTAAAAGCCGGACTTTTATTTGCAGGTACCGACGATGGAGTGATTCAAGTTTCTGATAATGATGGAAAAAATTGGACGAAAATCTCGAAATTCCCTGGTGTTCCTGAATATACACCTGTAAGCGATATCATGCCTTCTAGATTTGATGAAAATGTAGTTTATGCTTCATTTAATAATACCAAAGGCGATGATTTTAAACCTTATTTATTGAAGAGCGTGGATAAAGGAAAAACATGGGTTTCGATTGCTGCCAATTTACCTGAAAACGGTTCCGTGCATACCATCGAACAAGATTTTGTGAAAGAAAATATTCTTTTTGTAGGAACAGAATTTAGTTTCTTTTTGAGTCTTGATGGTGGTAAGTCTTGGAAAAAACAAGATGCAGGCTTACCTGATGTTGCTGTAAGAGATATCGCGATTCAGCAACGCGAAAATGACCTTGTAATTGCAACTTTTGGTCGTGGATTTTATATCATTGATGATTATTCTGCTTTACGCGATGTAAACGAAGAATTATTGAATACAGAAGGTGAATTATTTCCTGTTGCCGATGCGCTCATGTATTTAGAAACTGGCTCAAGATATGGACAAGGTTCAACGGTGTATTTTGGAGAAAATCCTGAGTTTGGTGCAACTTTTACTTATTACTTAAAAGAAGTTCCTGAAACTCTTAAAAAGCAAAGACAGAAAAAAGAAGCTGAGCTTTTCAAAGAAGGAAAACCAATGCCTAAAGTTTCGAAAGAAGAACTAAAAGCAGAGGAAAATCAAGAAGCTCCCTTGTTAGTTTTCACCGTAACAGATTCGGATGGCGATGTGGTGAAAAATATTTACAAAAAACCTTCAGCAGGAATAAATAGAGCGGTTTGGAATTTGCGTTATCAAGGACCTTATCCTCCTCGTAGGCCAATTACTGAGTTTAATCCAACCAACAATGGTTCTGACGGAATGTTAGCAATGCCCGGGAAATACAAAGTGAGTATGTCGATGCTATTTAATGGGGAAGCTAAAGTACTTGCCGGTCCGGTTGAATTTACTGCAAAAGTACTAAATAACACTACTTTAGGCGCAAGTGACAGAGCCGCTTTGGTTGCTTTCCAAAAGCAAGTTGTTGACTTAGGAAAAGTAATGGATGGTTCAGAACGATATGTAAATGAAATGAAATCACGTTTGGTACAGGTTCGTCAAGCAATTCATAACACACCTAATTGTTCTTTGGAGCTTTCATTACAAGCTAAAAAATTATCTGAAAACTTAGATGATATTTTGTTTGTATTAAATGGAACAACTCCGTTGGCTAGTCCGGAGGAAGTGCCACCTGAGCAAGTTGCTTTGAATGAAAGATTGGGAATTATCCTTCTTGGTCTTTGGGAATCGACTTCAGCTCCAACTCAAACAGCTATTTCTAATTACGAAATATTGGTTGATGAATTTCCACCTGTATTGACTAAAATTAAAGCAGCAAAAGCTGAAATGGAAACGATAGAGAAAAAATTAGACGAAGCAGGAGCCATGTGGACTCCGGGTCGTTTACCTGAATTTCTAAAATAGTACAATATTAAAGTTAAAAGGTGGCTATTCGAATTAACGAGTAGCCACTTTTTTTTAATTAAATCACCATGCTGATGCAAAAGATTTTTGTTTGTTTACCAATCTTAAATGAAGCTGAAAATTTGCCTGCTCTTTTGGAAGCATTGAATAAACAAAGCATCCGGAATTTTGAATTAGTTGCTTGCATCAACCAACCTGATGAATGGTGGGAAAACAAATTGACTCAAGAGCAATGCATTAATAACAAGCAATCAATTGAAATAATATCGAATTACAAGCATTTTACAACACATGTTTTAGATAAAAGCAGTCGAGGGAAAGGATGGAAAGGAAAGCAAAAAGGAGTTGGATGGGCTCGTAAAATTGCGATGGATTATGCTGCTAATCTCGGAGAACCTAAAGATATCATTGTCAGCATCGATGCGGATACTTTTTATCCTGAAAATTATTTAGAGTCGGTTTTTAAAATTTTTAATAGTTCAAATAGTCCCGTAGGTCTAGCAAATCCATATTACCACAAGCTTACGAATGATTCGGCAACCAATCTTGCAATTCTACGCTACGAAATTTACATGCGAAATTATGCAATCAATATGCTTTTGATTGATAATCCTTACAATTTTACCGCCTTGGGATCTGCTTTGGCAACTACGGTTGGAGTTTATATTAAAATAGGAGGAATGAGTCCGAAGAACTCCGGAGAAGATTTCTATTTTTTACAAAAACTTCGGAAATATGGAAAGATTGAGCAATACAATGAAGTTTTTGTTTATCCGGCTGCACGATTTTCAAACCGTGTCAATTTCGGGACAGGCCCGGCTATGATTAAGGGCAATAATGGCGACTGGAGCTCTTATCCAATTTATTCTTACGATCAATTCAAACAAGTAAAAGAAACCTATCAAATGTTCCCTTTGTTGTATTCTAAAACACAAGAAACGCCGATGAGTATCTTTCTGAAAAAACAATTGAAACGAGCAGAAATTTGGGAGCCGCTAAGGAAAAATTATAAAACGAACGAACAATTTGTAAATGCTTGTGAAAGCTTGGTCGATGGACTCCGAATTTTACAGTTTCTCAAATCTCAAAATACGGGTTCAGAGAATGAACAAACTGCCAGGCTTAATGGTAATCTTTTGTATTTCAATTCTTTAAATAAAGATTATTCCTTTAAGTTTGAAACTGTTGGAAAAGAAATTGATTTCTCAAATAGTGATTATTTGCAAAATCTAAGAGACGAGATGGCGAATTTTGAATATTACCTTCGCAAACTAAAATCAAAAGTTTAATTTTGCATTTTTATTAGAAATTATGATTGTAATTTTAGGTCCTACAGCCACCGGAAAAACAGGTTTTGCTACACAATTAGCAGCTTTGTTAAATGGCGAAATTATTAGCGCAGATTCAAGGCAAGTCTATCGAGGAATGGACATTGGAACAGGTAAAGATTTATCGGAATACATGGTAGATGAAAAAAAAATCCCTTATCATCTAATCGATATGGTAGATCCCGGTTACGAATACAATGTGTATGAATTTCAGAAAGATTTCTTAGAAGCATACGAAGGAATCGAAAAAAGAGGAAATTTTCCAATCCTTTGTGGAGGAACTGGATTGTATATCGAAAGTATTCTTAAGGGATATAAATTGCTTGACGTCCCCAAAAATATGGAGCTCAGAGAAGAACTGGAAAGCAAAGACGACGAAGAATTAGTCTCAATACTGGAAAGTTATAAAACCTTGCATAATACCACCGATATATCTGAAAGGGAACGACTGATTCGAGCAATCGAAATACAAAAACATTACGATGTGTATCCGGATATTGATATTGATTTCCCAAAAATTGAATCGAAAATATTTGGCATCAATTACGACCGTCGCATTGTTCGAATGCGAATTACAGAGCGATTGGAAGAACGTTTGAAAAACGGTATGATCGACGAAGTACGGAATCTATTGGCAACGGGTATTCAACCAGAACAACTCACTTTTTATGGTTTAGAATACAAATGGGTAACCGATTATCTGGAAGGAAATTTGGCGTACAACGAGATGTTTAGACGCTTAAATACAGCAATTCATCAATTTAGTAAACGGCAAATGACTTGGTTCCGAAGGATGGAAAAACAAGGATTTGAAATCAACTGGATTGATGGGAATTTAAGCACTTCAGAGAAAATTGCTTTCGTTCTACGAAACCTGCCAAATTAAAGCCGTTTACATTTCTATTCTTGTTAATTTATTTTAAATTTGTAGCTCATTATTACTAACAAACCATGGCAATACGCATAGGACACCAAAATCTTACTGTCGACGATTTTGAACAAATTGTACTCAACAAACAAAAAGTTAAAGTTTCTGACGAAACATACGCACGTGTAGAAAAAAGTTTCGATTTCCTTAAAGAATTTTCAAAAGGAAAAATTATTTATGGAATTACGACCGGATTTGGGCCAATGGCTCAATACAAGATTGACGATGAAGCAATCAGACAACTTCAATATAATCTAATTCGAAGTCATTCTTCCGGATCGGGAGAATTTATTGATTCCATCTATGTGCGAGCGTTGATGCTTGCCCGATTAAATACATTGGGTTTGGGCTATTCAGGAATTCATCCAAGTGTGATTACTCAGTTAGAATCCTTTATAAATCTAGAAATATATCCATTAATTCCTGAACACGGTGGAGTTGGGGCTAGTGGCGATTTAGTGCAATTATCTCATTTAGCACTTGGCTTAATTGGCGAAGGAGACGCAGAATATCAAGGAGTTGTTCGCCCAATGACGGATATTTTTTCAGAATTAAATCTAAAACCAATCGAAGTTCATATCCGAGAAGGTTTAGGTTTAATCAATGGAACCTCTGTAATGACTGGCATTGGCATTATTAACTCGTTAAGAGCACGTAAATTGTACAAATGGTCGGTCTATGCTTCTTCGATGATAAATCAGCTTGTTGAATCTTACGACGATCATTTTTCAGCTCCGTTAAATAACGTAAAGAAACATCCCGGACAGAATGAAGTTGCCTCTTTAATGCGCAAAATGTTGGAAGGATCGCAGTTGCTAAAACGTCGCGAAGAAAAGCTTTTCAATGGTAATGGAAATAATCAACAGGTTTTTCTGGAAAAAGTACAAGAGTATTATTCCCTAAGATGTGTTCCGCAAGTTTTAGGGCCGATTCTAGAAACCATTGATAATACCTGTAAAGTATTGATTAACGAAGTGAATTCGGTAAACGATAATCCGATTATCGATGTGGAAAGAAGAAATGTTTTTCATGGCGGAAATTTTCATGGCGATTATGTTTCGTTTGAAATGGATAAACTGAAAATAGGCATAACTAAACTTTCGATGCTAATTGAGCGACAGCTTAACTTTTTGATGAATAATAAGTTAAACAATATTCTACCACCATTTGTAAACCTTGGTAAATTGGGATTAAACCTCGGAATGCAAGGAGTTCAGTTTACAGCCACTTCAACAGTTGCTGAAAATCAAACGCTTTCCAACCCAATGTATGTCCATAGTATACCAAATAATAACGATAATCAAGATATTGTTAGTATGGGAACCAACGCTGCCCTTATGTGCGCACGTGTGATTCGTAATTCTTACGAAGTACTTTCAATTCACATGATAAGTATTTTGCAAGCAGTTGATTATTTAGAGTTTACAGATAAACTTTCCGTATATACCAAAAAACTCTTTTTGGAAATGAGAGAAATCATTCCAAAATTTGTGGATGATAGCATAAAATATCCTGAAGTGAAGAAAATGAAGGATTATTTATTTGAAAACAAACTTCAAGACGAATAAACTCATGTCTGACAAAAAGTACGCATTAGTAACAGGAGGTTCTCGTGGAATTGGTAGGGCAATTTGTTTGGAATTGGCAAGGATGGATTTTCATGTTCTAATCAATTATAAATCCAATAACCAAGAAGCAGAAATCACAAAATCCCTTATCGAAGAATCAGGGAAAGAAGCCACTTTAATGCCTTTTGATGTTTCCAAACAAGAAGAAGTAAAAGAAGCGTTAACTCAATGGCAAACTAAAAATCCCGATTCATATATTCAGGTTTTAGTTAATAATAGTGGAATTCGAAAAGATGCACTTTTGATTTGGATGGAAAATGAAGATTGGCAAGAAGTAATCAATACCAACTTGAATTCATTTTATTATGTAACACAAGTCGTATTAAAAGATATGCTTGTTAATAAGTCAGGAAGAATCATTAATATCGTTTCTTTATCAGGTCTGAAAGGATTACCCGGTCAAACAAATTATTCGGCTAGTAAAGGAGGTGTGATTGCTGCTACCAAAGCATTAGCGCAAGAAGTAGCAAGGAAAAAAGTGACAGTTAATGCCATTGCACCTGGATTTATTAAAAGCGATATGACTGCAGACATCGACGAAATTGAACATAAAAAAATAATCCCAATGGGAAAATTTGGAAATCCCGAAGATGTGGCTCATTTGGTTGCATTTTTATCCTCCGAAAAAGCGAGCTACATTACAGGACAAGTTATATCTGTTAATGGAGGATTATATACTTAAACCAATAAACAATCATCAATGAAGAGAAGAGTAGTTATTACCGGTGTAGGAATTTATGGTGTATTGGGGAAAACCATTGAAGAGGTTAAAAACTCTTTAATCGCTGGAAAATCAGGAATTGTTTTTGATGCAGAACGCAAAGAATTTGGTTATCAATCTGGTTTAACAGGCTTTATAGAGGAGCCTGAGTTAAAAGGCAAATTAGATCGAAGAATGCGCATTGGACTACCTGAGCAAGGAGCGTTTGCATTCATGAGTACACAGCAAGCCGTTGAAATGGCTAGAATGGATGAAAATTACTTTGCAAACAACGAAGTTGGAATTCTATTTGGAAATGATTCCTCGAGTAAAGCGGTTATTGAAGGTATTGATATACTGAGAGATAAGAAAGATACTTCACGTATGGGTTCAGGTTCAATTTTCCAATCGATGAACTCAACTGTGAGCATGAATTTATCAGTTATTTATAAGTTAAGAGGAATAAATTTTACGATTGCAGGTGCTTGTGCCAGTGGCTCTCATTCCGTTGGAATGGCTTATTTCTTAATTAAGAATGGTATGCAAAACAGTGTTATTTGTGGTGGCGCACAAGAATTGAATAAGTATTCAATGGGTAGTTTTGATGGTTTAGGCGCCTTTTCAAAAAGAGAAAACGATCCAACCAAAGCTTGCCGTCCCTTTGATAGAGATCGGGATGGGTTGGTTCCCAGTGGAGGAGCAGCAACTCTTGTTTTGGAAGATTTAAGCACAGCAATCAAGCGAGGCGCAACTATTTTAGGCGAAGTAGTAGGCTATGGTGTTTCTTCAGATGGCGCTCATATATCACAACCAAATATCGATGGCCCATCGCGCGCAATTCAAATGGCTTTAAAAGATAGCGGTTATATTCCCGAAAAAATAGATTATATCAATGCGCATGCTACTTCAACACCTATTGGTGATGCCAATGAAGCCCAAGCAATTTATAGTATTTTTGGTGATAAAACTCCTGTAAGTTCCACCAAATCAATGACTGGGCACGAAATGTGGATGGGAGGTGCAAGTGAAATTATTTATTCTTTATTGATGATGCATAACGATTTTATTGCCCCAAATATTAATCTAGAAAATCCCGATGAGCATTCAGCCAAAATAAATATTATAGCTCAAACCAAAGAAGCAAAGCTCAATCGGATATTATCTAATTCTTTTGGATTTGGAGGAACCAATTCGGCTTTAATTATTAAACGCTTTGAATTATAAATCGGTTCTCAAAAAAAATAGAATCAGATTACTTCTATATAAATTTATAATGAGTTGCACAATATGTGCTTTTTTCTTCAATTTTTTCAATAAAATAGCACCGCTTTTTTTCAGAAAATACTAACTTCGCAAAACTTAATTAGTACCACATGAATATAGCGGAAATTACACTAGAAGTAAACAATTTTTTAATTGAAGAATTTGAAATCGAAGAAGACTTGCTTGTTCCATCAGCTACTTGGAAAGAAATTGGAATAGACAGTCTTGACTTTGTGGATATAGTTGTTGTTGTTGAAAATATTTTTGGCCTAAAGATTAAAGGTGAAGAAATGATGGATGTAAAAACACTGGATGAATTTTATAACTTCTTGCATGCCAAATTAAATTAATATCATGAGTAAGTGGAAAGGCCAATCGCGTGGAAACAAGCTTGGTTACTCAATTTTCATATACTTAATTCAAAATTTTCCTTTAGTTTTTGCTTACGGTCTTCTAAGATTTGTGAGTTTTTATTTTGTTTTATTTAGTAACAAAGAACATCAATATCTTTTCTTTAATCGA
Organism: Bacteroidales bacterium; assembly: GCA_016933745.1. GTDB lineage: Bacteria > Bacteroidota > Bacteroidia > Bacteroidales > UBA12170 > UBA12170. The sequence goes on along the minus strand of JAFGAK010000338.1, from coordinate 22,978 downwards.
GTTTGCAAAACAAATCGTTTTCAATCCTTTTTTAAGATCGTCCAAAATAATTTCTTATTTGGTCAGGTTTTAGTCGATAAAATAGCCATTCTTAGTGGAAATAGAAAGCGCTTTACATACACGCACGATGGCATCGAAAATATTGAAGGAATGAAGGAAGGTGGTTTTCTGATTGGTGCTCATATGGGAAATTGGGAGATTGCAAGCGAATTGCTCGATAACTTCTCAGTAAAAGTCAATGTTTTAATGCTTGAAGCAGAAAGAGCAGAAATTAAGAAGTTGCTAAGCAGTGTGCAAGCCGAGAAAAAAATGAACATTATCGCCATCAACGAAGATCTTTCTCATTTAATTGAAATTCAAAAAGCACTTGATAGGAAAGAACTGGTTGTACTTCATGGCGATCGATTTATAGGTAATGCAAAATCTATTTCAATCGAATTCTTTGGTAAAAAAGCCCGTTTTCCTTACGGCCCCTTTTACATGGCTGCAAAATTCAATCAACCAATAAGTTTTGTGTTTGCTATCAAAGAAACAAAAAAACACTACCATTTTTATGCTAGTGAGGCAAAAGTTTATCCGGCATTAAGTTCCATTAAAAAGCGAACCGAAATTGTGCAAAGCATTGCAAGCGAATATGTTCAATTATTGCAAAATAGGGTGGCAAAATACCCAACACAGTGGTTTAATTTTTATGACTTTTGGGAAGAGAAAAAATAGTGTAACTTTATCCTCAATTAACTTTATTTTTAACCAAAGAAAGCTTTTGATATGTTTAAAATTTTGGTCGTGCATTATTCTCAAAGCGGACAATTAACTGACATTCTTTCTAATTTTTTAGAAACTTTTAAAAAGAAGCCGCACGAATATCAACTTTTCTATCATACTATTAAAACAGAGCCGGAATTTGCATTTCCATGGACTTCTGCTCGTTTTTACGATGCATTTCCTGAATCTGTAATGGAATCACGCGTTAAAATCAATTCCATTCCGAAAGAGTTAATTCAGAAATACGATTTAATCATTCTTGGTTACCAAGTTTGGTATTTATCGCTATCCATACCAATTAGTAGTTTTGTTCAATCAGAAGATTTTAAGAAAATTGCCAAAGACACCGCAGTTTTCTCAGTCAATGCTTGTCGCAATATGTGGTACATGGCTTATGATCGATTAAATTTTCATATCGAAAAAGCAGGCGCAAAACATTTAGGTCATCTTGTATTATACGATAAAACACAAAATCTAATCAGTGTCTTTACAATTATTTATTGGATGCTGGGAGGCATAAAAGATCGCTATTTGGGCATTTTTCCAAAGCCAGGAGTCTCTGATGAAGATATAAAAAGCAGTGCAAATTACGGCGAACTATTAGAAAAACATGTGCGATCAAATCAGCTAAGCCAAGTTCAAACGGAAATGGTGAAAGCAGGAAGCGTTCATGTTTTGCCGCATATGATGAGTATGGAGAAGAAAGCCAAACGTATTTTCCAAATTTGGGCAAAATTTGTGCTAAAAAAAGGAGGGCCTTCCAATCCAAATCGGGCATTTAGATTGAAACTATTCAAGTATTATCTACTCTTTATGATTTATTTTGTTTCAACCATAGCCATGCTTTTGTTCTATTTATTTTATCCGATAAATGCGAGAAAAATCAGGAAAAATATTCGTCATTTTCAAGGACTTGATTAGCAATATTTTGGAATTTATTATCGCGATAGCTGTTGATAAAACTCAAATAAGTAGATGCCAAGAATGCAAGCTAGTTGCGACAAATTAATATATTTGTACATCCATTAATTAACACTTAACGATTGTGAATAACGTATACATAACTGCATTATCTAAATTTTTACCAAATCAACCCGTTTCTAACAACGAAATGGAAGACTACCTTGGATACATTGGTGGTGTTGCATCCAAATCTAAAGGCCTAATTTTGCGAAGTAATAAAATACATACACGTTATTATGCACTTGATAAACAAGGAAATAGCACGCACTCCAATGCAGCTTTAACTGCAGAAGCCGTTCGTGGCTTGGAAAGCGAAAAATTTTCTTTAAGCGATATGGAGTTGCTTACCGGAGGAACAACTTCTCCCGACCAATTAGTGCCATCGCACATCAGTATGGTCCAAGGCGAATTAGGAATCAAGCCAATAGAGATTTTATCTGCTTCAGGATCTTGCAATGCAGGAATGCAAGCATTGAAATATGGTTATTTATCCGTTTTATCCGGAAATTCTCAAAATGCCGTTTGTACCGGTTCCGAGAAATTATCGAGTTGGATGCATGCTTCCAATTTCGAAAAAGAGTCTGACCGTCTAATCGAATTAGAGAAAAATCCAATTGTTGGTTTTGAAAAAGATTTCTTAAGATGGATGTTATCCGATGGCGCAGGTGCAGCACTGCTACAAAATAAACCTAACAAAGAAGGATTATCGCTCAAAATAGAATGGATCGATTTTAGGTCGTATTCAAACGAATTAAAAACGTGCATGTATGCAGGAACTGAGAAGCTAAGCGATGGAAATACAATTCCTTGGCGTGATTTAAGTGCAAATGAACAAGCTGAAAAATCAATTTTCTCATTAAAACAAGATGTTAAAATACTGGGCGAAAATATTGTTCAGAAAGGAAATGAGTTTTTATTGGAAATTATGAAGCAACGGAAATTTGGACCAAATGATTTTGATTATTTCCTACCGCATCTATCATCGGAGTATTTCAGAAGCCGGATTGCTGAAGAAACCAAACGGACAAACATTGAAATTCCACAGGAAAAATGGTTTACGAATTTGGTAAAAGTTGGAAATGTGGGAGCAGGGTCGATCTATTTAATGTTGGAAGAGCTGTTTTACTCAGGAAAACTGAAAAAAGGCGAAAAGATCTTTTTGATGGTTCCTGAATCAGCCCGCTTTTCTTATGCTTACAGCATGCTAACCGTGGTTTAATTATGTATTGGCTTGGATTGATTTTCGGAATTATAACGTATTGCATGTTATTTCTTACCATGTTGGTAGGAATGCGACAAATTCAAATTCCATTTAAATATCATAAACTAATGGGAATATCAACCTTTTCAGTTGCAACAATTCATGTATTATTAATTATTATTTACATACTTACGAATTAAATTAAAGGAGGTTAAAATGAAAAAAATAAGCTTAATTCTAGTTCTTTTAGCGTTTTCATTCGCTGCTATGAGTAATCCACCAAAAAAAGTTACTTTAAAATTCGATTTGAAATCACAAGAAATTGACGTAAATATTCAGCATTCGGTTGGAGATATTACAGATCATTTTATCGAAAATGTAGTTGTTAAACTGAACGATCAAGAAGTAGTAAACGAAAATTACGATAAACAAAAAGATACCAAAGGCGATTTGTTCCGCTACAAACTAGAAAATGTGAAAAAAGGAGACGTGCTTGAAGTAACTGCTACTTGCAATAAATGGGGTAAAAAGACGAGTAAGATAACAATTGAATAAATGCTTGTAGATCCGTTTGAAATAGAAAAGTATATTCCACAGCGACAGCCAATGGTGATGGTTGATTCGCTTTCTGGTTGCACAAAAAACGAATTTATTTCTCATTTTATACCTTTGTCGACTAATTTGTTCATTACAAATGGATATTTTAACGAATCTGGTTTAATTGAAAATATGGCACAAACAGCAGCTTTAGGAGTTGGTTATTTCAAAGTTCAAAGCAAGGAGAAAGTTCCTTTGGGATTTATTGGTGCAATTAAAAATTTGAGCATAGTTAGATTACCTAAAATAAATCAAGCAATCACAACGAAGGTTAGCGTTCAATATGAAGTTTTAAATGCAACTTTGGCACTTGCAGAAGTGTTTATTGAAAATACAAAAATTGCACACGGGGAATTTAAAATATTTATTAATCCTTTGGGAGAGAATCAGTAAAAATGAAGATAGAACAAGTTCCGCAAGACAATGCAAACATGTTGGAAGGCAAATTTAAAGAACCTTGTTATGCGCTTGATGAGAATGGGAAATATACGACTGTTCGGAGCGTTGGTTGGGATCCTAAAAATGTGGTAATGCAAGATGCGTGGGATGCTGTGAATGAACGTATTGAAAATATCAAAGCAAAAGTAATTTCGGGAGAACTTAGTCCCATTGCATTCTATATGGAAAAGAATTTAATGGATACAAAAATATTAGCTTCCTACGTTAATTTATGGCGCTGGACTGTAAAAAAACACTGCAAAATGAAAGTTTTTGATAAGCTTCCCGATAGCATTCTTATAAAATACGCTGAAACTTTTGACATTGAACTCGGACAACTAAAAAACAAAGAACTTATCTAAATGGATATTGATTTCAAACATGCTCAATCGGCTCATTGCGAAAACGGAGTAACATCAAACTTACTCAAGCACTACAATATTAATTTATCTGAACCAATGATTTTTGGTATCGGATCCGGATTGTTTTTTTCTTATCTGCCGTTTCTAAAAGTAAATCATATTCCTGTTACTACCTTTCGTCCGCTTCCTGGCGTTATTTTTAAGCGAGCGGCTAAAAGGATTGGTTTCAAAATAAAAAGCAAAAGGTTTTCTGATCCTAAAGAAGCAATGGATGCTTTGGATGAAAAATTAGAACAAGGAATTCCGGTTGGAATGTTGGTAGGAGTGTACCATTTAACGTATTTCCCTAAACCTTATCGTTTTCATTTTAATGCTCATAACTTGGTTGTTTATGGCAAAAAGGATGGGAATTACTTGATTAGTGATCCGATCATGGAAACTTATACTACTCTGACATACAAAGAATTACAACGAGTGCGATATGCGAAAGGAGTTTTTGCTCCAAAAGGGCATATGTATTGGGCAGAAAAAATTCCGCAACAAATTAATTTAGAAAAAGCCATTGTCGAAGGAATTAAAAAAACAGCCAAAGACATGCTCAAAATTCCTATCCCTTTGTTTGGCGTAAAAGGAATTCGTTATTTGGCTTCTCAAGTTCGGAAATATCCAAACAAATTAGGCGATCGAAAAGCTGCTCAATACTTGGGCCAGATTGTGCGATCTCAAGAAGAAATAGGAACCGGTGGAGCAGGATTTCGATTCATGTTTGCTGCTTTTTTACAAGAAGCTTCGGATATTTTAAAGATGCCTAAATTGCACGATTTAGCATTGGAAATGACTGCCATTGGCGATTTGTGGCGAGAATTTGCAGTTGATACAGCTCGAATTGTCAAAGCGCGAACTAAAATTAATGATCCGTATCAAGGTGTAGCTAATATGCTTCTGGTGATTGCAGATAGAGAAAAGAAAGTGTATGAAGATCTTCGCAACTTAATTAAATAAAAAATGAAAAAACTTTGTGTTTCTAAAGAAGTTGCAGTCCGATTCAATGAAGTTGATTCGCTTCGAATTGTTTGGCATGGCCATTATGTAAAATATCTCGAAGAGGCTAGAGAAGCCTTTGGAAACGATTATGCTATTGGCTATTGCGATGTGGAAAATGCAGGATATGCCACGCCAATTGTAAAAGTGGATATAGATTATAAAAGACAATTGCGCTATGGCGATATAGCTGTTGTTGAAGCAACTTATGTGGACAGTCCAGCGGCTAAACTTATTTTTGATTATGTTATCAGTCGCAAATCAAATAACGAAATTATTGCAACAGCACGAACAATTCAGGTGTTTTTATTTCTGAATACAAGGGAGCTATCTTTAAATACTCCTGATTTTATGCTTGATTGGAAAACGAAAAACGGATTTTAAATAAACGATGAATAAGGTTTTTGTAAACGGTTCGTATTTAATTAGTTCACTAGGCTTTGGCATGGAGGAGAACATGAAAAAACTCTATGCCGGAGAAAGTGGAAGTTGTGCTATATCAGATCCGAATCTTTACCCCGACACTTTTTTTGCTTCTAAAATTGATGTGGCTCGTTTTCAAGCTGAATTCAAATCACTTTTTCCAACAAATAAAATTGAATTTCCGTTTTTTGAACAATTGCTTTTATTATCAATTCAAAAAACACTTATCGAATGTAAAATTGATTTTCAAACAAAAGATACCTTGCTAATTCTATCATCAACCAAAGGAAATATCAATTTGTTGGACGAAAAAGAAAAAGGAAATTGGGAAAAAGACCGTGTTTTTTTATGGAAATCAGCTGAAGTAATTCAAGCCTTTTTTGGTTTAGCAAATCCTGTTCAAGTTATTTCAAATGCTTGTATTTCAGGCGTTGAAGCACTTTCCATAGGATATCGAATGATTCAATCTGGAATATACAAAAACGTTATTGTGGCAGGAGCCGATATCTTATCGGAATTTGTTGTTTCGGGGTTTCAGTCGTTTCAATCGCTTGATGCGGAAATGTGTAAACCATTTGATAGCGAGCGAATTGGTCTCAATTTGGGCGAAGCTGTTGGGTCTTGCTTGCTTTCCGAATTGCCAATCACTTCCAAAGTGCATATCATAGGTTCGGGTATTAGCAACGATGCAAACCACATTTCAGGTCCTTCACGCACTGGCGATGGATTGTACCTCGCTATAAATTCGGCGCTTAATGAAGCAGAAATCCCTGCAAATCAAGTCGATTTTATTAGCGCTCACGGAACGGCTACAAATTATAACGACGAAATGGAAAGCAAAGCTTTTCAGCTAGCTGGTGTACAAAATGCACAAGTGAATAGCATAAAAGGCTACTGGGGTCATACACTCGGAGCTGCAGGATTAATCGAATCGTTGGCATCAATCGAAGCAATGAAGCAGAATAAATCCATTAAAACACTTGGGTATTCTAAGCATGGTGTTTCGGTTGACTTAAAAATAACCAAAGAATCTAAATCATTAGAAATAAATACTTTGCTAAAAACAGCATCCGGTTTTGGCGGTGCAAATGCAGCAATACTTTTTAAAAACGAGATAGACGATGTTCAAATGTAGTCAACATATCTATTTAAGCAAAAATCAGCTTTTGGTCGATTTTCAAAAACAACTGGAATTTGAAAAGAGCTTGAATTATGCAAAAGTATTTAAAGGCATCTATAAAGACTTAGGACTTGATTATCCAAAATATTTTAAAATGGATTACTTGAGTAAGTTGGGTTTTTTATCAGCAGAAGTAATTTTAAAAGACCAACCCTTAACAAGTAAATATGCTTCGGAAAAAATAGGTTTGATTATTGGAAATGCTTCATCTACTTATTTAATGGATTCAAAGCACCAAAGTACGCTCAGCGATAAAACATCGTATTTTCCGAGCCCAGCAAATTTTGTGTATACACTGCCTAATATTATGACCGGGGAAATTTGCATTAGACACGGTTTTAAAGGCGAAAATGCATTGTTTATTTCGCAAAAAATGGACATCGATTTTCTTTGGAATTACGCATATAATTTGTTCGAAAATCATAAATTAGATGCATGTTTACTTGGCTATGTCGAAGTAAAAGACGACGATTATGAATCATTTTTAATGCTTTTAGAAAGAACTGAAAAACAAGGTTTTACACAAAATAATTTAAAAAATATTTGTACCACTTATAAAAAAGAAACTAATGGATAAATTAATTCAAGACTTAAAAGAAGAAATCATCGAAGCTTTAAACCTAGAAGATATGGAGCCGGATGATATTGATGAGAACGAAGCTTTATTTGGAGATGGATTAGGACTCGATTCAATTGATGCTTTAGAGCTCATTGTGCTTCTTGAAAAAAATTACGGAATCAAAATAGAAAATCCTAAAGACGGAAAAACAATCTTTTTCTCCGTAAAATCAATGGCCGAGTATATTCAAGCACACCAATAAAAATTATTTTAAATGGCTGATAGAATTGCGATTACCGGAATGGGAGTAGTTTCTGCATTGGGATTAAATGCTGATGAGAATTTACGTGCCTTATTGAGTGGAAAATCGGGCATCAGCTCCATTCAGATTTTAGATACGATTCATAAAGCGGATTTGCCTGCCGGTGAAATTCATTTTAAGGATGAAGAATTGGCTCAGAAACTTGGTTTTGAATTAAACGATCAATGGACAAGAACAAGCTTATTAGGCTTACTTGCCGCTAAAGAAGCTTTTGAACACTCCAAAATTGGTAGGGATGAAAATGCTAAAATTGGGATCGTTTCAGCAACTACGGTAGCAGGCATGCGTAAAAGTGAGCAATTCTATGGAGAATTTATTTCGAAGGGCACAAGTGAGGAATTTATTGGGACGCACGATGCAGGAGATAGTACAGAAAAGATTGCCAATTTCTTGGGAATAAAAGATTATCTAACTAGTATTTCAACAGCCTGTTCCTCATCAACAAACTCCATCATGTTGGGTGCAAGATTGCTGAATCATAAGGTAGTCGACAAAGTTTTGGTAGGAGGGACTGATTCTCTTTCGAAATTTACAATGAACGGATTCAATAGCTTGATGATCCTAGATAAAGAACCTTGTCGCTCTTTTGATGATACTAGAGCAGGATTAAATCTTGGTGAAGGCGCTGCTTTTTTGGTTTTAGAAAGAGCTTCGGAAGTGCAAGAAAAGCCCATTTTAGCCTATGTAGCTGGTTATGCTAATGCTAATGATGCTTTTCATCAAACAGCTTCATCGCCCGAAGGAAAAGGCGCTAGTTTGGCAATGAGTAGAGCTTTAAAAATGGCGAATCTTAATCCAAGCGAAATCGATTATATCAATGCGCATGGAACGGCTACTTTGAATAATGATTTATCCGAAGGATTAGCCATTGAAGCTGTTTTCGGAAATGAAATTCCATTGGTAAGTTCAACAAAACCTTTTACCGGTCATACACTCGCCGCAGCTGGGTCTATCGAAGCCGTATTTTCAATTTTAAGTATGCAAGAACAGGTTGTTTTTCCAAATCTCAATTTTACCACTCAAATGAAAGAATTGAATTTTAAACCCGTAACTAAGCTCTTAAAAGATAAAAAAATACGAACTATTTTATCCAATTCATTTGGGTTTGGAGGCAACAATTCCTCGGTAATTTTCTCAAAAGATTAATATGGAAATCTACATAAATGGCATCGGGGCAATTTCGCCGCAAGAAACCAGAGATAATGCAAATTTTCTCACTTCGATACTCGAATATAAAGAAGCTTATTTGCCAATTGCAGAACCTCCTTACAAAGATTATATCAATCCAAAAGAGTTGCGCAGAATGAGTAAAATCATTCGGAATGGAATTACAGCTGCCCGAATTAGTTTGGAGGATAGCGAATTAGAAATGCCGGATGCAATCTTAACCGGCACTGGTTTGGGTTGTGCTGTGGATACGGAAAAGTTTCTCCTTTCCATGATCGATAATCAGGAAACATTATTAACCCCAACCAGTTTTATCCAATCAACACACAATACAGTTGGTGGAGCAATCGCCATTGGTTTGGGTTGCCACAATTACAATATGACCTATGTGCATAGAGGCTTTTCTTTTGAAACTGCTTTGCACGATGCATTCATGATGATGCACGACGGAGAAATTGAAAATGCACTTGTTGGAGGTTTTGATGAAATGACGGATAACCATATCCAATTATTACGTTCTGTTGGCCATTTTCAACCCGTAGGCTATTCAAACTTAGACCTTAAAAATACCACCGAAAATGGAACTATTGCCGGACAAGGTGCGAGTTTCTTCGTGTTAGAAAAAGAGCGAAAGCGAAATTCTTATGCCAAGCTAATTAATTTGAAAATGTTTTTCAAACCAGAATCTACTTCTGAAATAGTTCCAAAAGCAAATGACTTCTTAGCCAAAAATCAGCTTTCTGTTGATGAGATTGATTTGGTTTTGATTGGATACAATGGTATTCAGGAAGAAACGGATGTGTACAATGCTTTTACCGATAAACTATTCCCACATGCAAGTGTTGCGTATTTCAAGCATTTATGTGGAGAATATTATACTGCATCTGCCTTTGGGAGCTGGATTGCGGCTCAAATACTCCAGAAACAAGAAGTGCCGGATGTAATTCTTTACAGTCAAGGAAAGCCTAAACAATTGAATACGATACTTTTATATAATCAATTTCAAGAAGAGGAACATAGTTTTATCTTATTTTCCAAATGCTAAAATTTAATACAGTATTTCCAGTTTTTATTCTTATCCAAGGAATTCAAATTCCTCTTTTTTGGTTTGATATTATTTCGATTTGGTTTCTTATTGTTTTGTTAGCTGCTTTTTTATTGCTGGTAATTGATGGCTCCATGCATATTCAACGCAATTTCTATTTCAAATCCATTAATGAACTCAAAAATAAGCAGGCTGTTTTGCTAACTTTTGATGACGGGCCCGATCCCAAAATAACACCGCAAGTTTTAGATATTTTAGATAAAAATCAGGTGAAAGCCATTTTTTTTCTCATAGGAGAAAAAGCTGAGAAATACCCCGAATTAGTGAAGGAAATCGTTAAACGTGGTCATTCGCTGGGCAATCACTCGTTTATGCACAGTCATTGGTTCGATTTTTTCTGTGCAAAAGAAATGCATGAAGAAATTACAAAAACAACTTCAATATTAAGTAAGCTTGGTAAACAACAAGTAAAATATTTTCGACCACCATTTGGCGTCACCAATCCGAACCTGAAAAAAGCTTTAACGAAAACAAATTTACTTAGCGTTGGCTGGACCTTCCGAAGTTTCGATACACTAAAAAATAAAAGCGCAGAAGAAATTGCAGCGAGAATCAAAGCAACTATCAAAGGTGGTGAAATACTCTTATTTCACGACAATCGGAAAAAAGCAGTAGATGTTTTAGAGCTTGCATTGCCGTTTTTGAGTAATTTTGAACAAGGAGATCTGGAAAATGAAACAAATTAGAATTCTTCTGGTTTCGCTTTTAACATGGTCGATATTTATTCAAGCCAATGCTCAGCAAGGCAAGTTAAAGTTGACTGTTTCAAATATACAATTGATTGAAGGGGAGTTGTTTGTGTCCTTATGCAAGGATTCTGTTTACTTTGCTAACTTTTCAAATCCTGGAAATTCTTTAGTGAAAACAATTCCTATTACAGCTGATATCCATACAATTGAATTTGCAAATTTGACGGAAGGTTGGTATGCAGTCGCCCTTTTTCAAGATTTAAATCAGAATGATAGCTTGGATACGAAAAGATTCAGAATTCCCGCCGAACCGTTTGGATTTTCGAATAATGCTTTGATGCGTTTTAAACCGCCTTGGTTTAATATGGCACGATTTTATATTGATTCGAAACAAGAAACCGTTCAAGAAATTAATCTTATTTACCGGAAACCAAAAAAAGAAACAAGTGAAAAATAGATTATACCGATGTATTCAGTCTTTTTTATTCGTGTTAACAGCCTTCATGTTAAATGAGACGGCGGTTATTGCACAGGATATCAAAACTTTGGATGGAAATAAGCAAAAAGAAGTAGCTGGGATATTAAATGCATTTGCAAAAAATATAACTTCCTTACAAGCCAAGTTTACCCAAGAAAAGGTATTTACTTTTATGGAAGATAAATTGGTGAGCGAAGGGGAATTTTGGTTTTCAACTCCTGATAAAATTCGATGGCAGTACAATACACCATATCCTTACCTCATTATTATGAGCGATGGAAAAATGACAGTAAATGACGAAGGAGAGACTTATACCATGGATATGCGTTCGAATCAAATGTTTCAGCAAATGAATTCGTTGATCAGCATGAGTATTCAAGGAACTTTACTAGAGAATGAACTTGATTATGATCAATTGTACTTTGAATCAGCAGATACATATATCATTCAGTTTATACCGAAAAGTAGTCAGTTAAAACAATACTTATCAGCCATTGAATTGTATTTTTCTAAAAAAGACGGACAAGTACTTTCATTAAAAATGATTGAATCAGCAGGCGATTATACATTTATTTCATTCAGAGATCGAATCGAAAATCAAAAACTAAACGCCCAGTTGTTTATTCTTGATAAATAAACCCATATAGCTATTCACATCAAAGTATTGTAACATATTTATAGTTACATTTGTAACCTTATTTTTATGCGTCAATTTATATGAAGAAAATTTTACTCTTATTAAGTGCGGCTATTTTTGTAAGCACACTTTTTGCTCAAGCTCCTGCCGGTTATTACGATTATGCGCAAGGACAAACCGGAGCTCAGCTCAAAACTACTCTTTTTAATATTATTAAAGGTCACACATCTGTTTCATATACACCCGGTATTTGGGTAGCTTTTGAAACTACCGATAAAAAGGATAATGGAAAAGTTTGGGATATATACAGCGATGTGCCTGGAGGAACTCCAGCCTATGAATGGACCTTTGGAACAGACCAATGTGGAACTTATTCTGGAGAGGGTAGTTGCTATAACAGAGAACATAGTTTCCCGAAAAGTTGGTTTAATGATGCAAGCCCTATGTATACAGAGTTATTTCATATTTATCCTACGGATGGTTATGTAAATGGACAAAGAGGGAATTATCCTTATGGTGAAGTAAATAGTGCATCTTGGACTTCAACAAATGGATCGAAAGTTGGTTCAAATTCCACAAGCGGATATTCAGGAACTGTTTTTGAGCCAATCGATGAATACAAAGGAGATTTAGCAAGAACTTATTTTTATATGGCAACTCGCTACGAAGATGTTATTCAAAATTGGAATAGCGAAGTTTTAGATGGAAGTAAATATCCTGTTTATGTAGAATGGCAATTAGAATTGCTTATCAGTTGGCATGAAAATGATCCTGTGAGTCAAAAAGAAATTGATAGAAACAATGCAATCTACGCCTTACAACACAACCGGAATCCTTATATCGATCATCCGGAATATGTAGCGGCAGTGTGGGGAAGTGTTACAACATCACCAATCATTGGAAATGTTTCGACAAATCCAGCTGCACCAGAACCAAATGTGGCAGTTGTAGTAAGTGCTTCAATTACAGACAACGGAACTCTAAGTCAAGTGACGCTTAAATGGGGAACTGAAACCGGAGTTCTTTCGAATACAATTCCTATGCAAGCAAATGGAAGCCTATATACTGCAACTATTCCTGCGCAAGCTGCCGGAACGAGAGTGTATTACCAAATTACTGCTGTTGATAATGATCAAGAAACTGGAGTTTCTTCAGAATACAGCTATTATTTGAGTGCATTTGATGGAACTATTCAGTTACCAATTAACGAGGATTTTGAATCCGGTGATATGGGCATATTCACGGCTGTAAATGTTACTGGTACTAGTCAGTACTGGGCAAGTTATTCTTATTCTGGAAACTTGATGGCTAAAATGTCGGGATATGATTATGGTGCAGTGCCAAACGAAGATTGGTTGCTAACTCCATTGATTGATTTTAATTCTTACACAAGTGAAACCATGAGTTTTAGAACAGCCATGAATTATCCTGACGACGCTTCCACAACATTCCAAGCAATGTATTCTACCAATTATAGTGGAAGTGGAGACCCAAATGCTGCAAATTGGACTGATTTATCTAGTCAAGCGAATTGGTCAACAGGAGGATATGTTTTTGTTGAATCCGGAACGATTGATTTGTCAACGATTGTTGGAGATGCTGTTACAATAGCGTTCAAATATGCCAATACTTCTACTGCAGCTGAATCTTGGGAATTGGATGATGTGATTATCAGCGGAACCCCTGTCAATACAGGTTTGTATGAATTGGGATTACAAAAAGTTTCTATTTATCCAAATCCAACAACTTCTTGGGTGCAGTTAAATGGTGAATTGGCAAATGATACTCGGATATTAATTTTCAATTATTTAGGACAGCTTCAGTTGGAAGAAAATTTGAAAAATACAAGCAATCATCAAGTGTATGTTGGATCATTAAAAGCAGGAATTTACATTCTGCAACTCGACTCAAAAGAGCTAGGTACACAAAATATCCGATTGATTATTCAATAAACAAAAGAACACGAAATAAAAAAGGCTGTTTCAATTGAAACAGCCTTTTTTTTTCTTAGATTGATCTAAGCTTTCTTTTTCGATTTTGAAATCTTCACTTTCAATAAATCCGTTTTTTTATCAAAATCGATTGTGATAAGATCTCCTTCGGAAAGTTTTGTTTTGATAATTTCTTCTGCTAATTCATCTTCGATGTATTTTTGAATAGCACGTTTTAATGGTCTTGCGCCAAAATGAGGATCCCAACCTTTTTCGAGCAGAAAATCTTTAGCAGGTTCGGTAACTTTAATTCTGTATCCCATTTGGTTAATTCGTGAATACAGCCCTTGCAACTCGATATCGATAATTTTATGAATATCATCTCTTTCAAGGCTTTCGAAAATGATCACGTCATCAATACGATTTAAAAATTCGGGAGCAAAAGCACGTTTTAACGCATTTTCGATAACTCCAGAATTGGCAATTGCTTTTCCTTGTTTCCGCGAAGAAGTATTAAATCCAACACCACTACCAAACTCTTTTAATTGTCGGGAACCAATATTAGAAGTCATGATAACAATTGTGTTTTTGAAATCCACTTTACGTCCAAAACTATCTGTTAGCTGTCCATCATCCAAAACTTGTAGTAATAAATGAAAGATATCAGGATGTGCTTTCTCTATTTCGTCAAGCAAAATAATAGAGTAGGGTTTGCGTCGAACTTTTTCAGTTAACTGTCCACCTTCTTCGTATCCAACATAGCCCGGGGGAGCTCCAACCAATCTCGAAACAGCAAATTTTTCCATGTATTCACTCATATCGATTCGGATTAGCGTATCTGCAGAATCGAACATGCTTTTAGCCAACATTTTAGCTAAATAGGTTTTTCCTACACCGGTTGGACCAAGAAAAATAAATGTTCCAATTGGTTTATTTGGGTCTTTTAAACCCGCTCTATTTCTGCGAATTGCTTTAACAACTTTCTTAATTGCATCGCTTTGTCCGATAACCTGACCTTCAAGTTCTTGGTCTAAATTCATCAATTTATCGCTCTCATTTTGAGCAATACGTTGAACAGGAACTCCCGTCATCATGGCAACTACTTGAGCCACTTCTTCTTCACCAACAGTTTCCCGATTTATCTTTGATTTTTCTTCCCATTCAATTTTAGCAGCTTTCAGTGCTTCGTTTAATTTTCTTTCGCTATCGCGAAGTTCGGCAGCTACTTCAAATTTTTGTTTGCTGATAGCTTCTTTTTTCTTCGCTTTCACAAGAGCAACATTCGTTTCAATGTCCATGATGTTTTGTGGAACATTCATATGAGTTATATGAACTCGTGCGCCAGCTTCGTCCAATGCATCTATCGCTTTATCCGGCAAAAAACGATCGCTAATATATCGATTAGTTAGCGATACACATGCTTTGAGCGCTTCATCTGTGTATTTTACCAAATGATGATCTTCGTATCTTTCTTTGATATTATGAAGAATTGTTACGGTTTCTTCGGGACTGGTGGCTTCTACCATAATTTTTTGAAACCTGCGTTCCAAAGCTCCATCTTTCTCAATATGCTGTCTGTATTCATCCAAAGTAGTTGCTCCAATACATTGCAATTCGCCGCGCGCAAGAGCTGGTTTGAACATATTCGATGCATCTAAAGATCCCGAAGCATTTCCTGCGCCAACAATGGTGTGTATCTCATCAATGAACAGAATGATTTCTGGATGTTTCTCCAATTCAGCAAGAATTGCTTTCATTCGTTCTTCAAACTGACCACGGTATTTTGTACCTGCAACAATAGAAGCAAGATCGAGCGTAAATATTCTTTTTCCAAACAGAGCTCGTGAAACATTTCTATTAACTATTCGAATTGCTAATCCTTCGGCAATGGCTGATTTACCAACGCCCGGTTCTCCAATTAAAATTGGGTTATTTTTCTTTCGCCGACTTAAAATTTGCGCAATTCGTTCCAATTCCTTTTCTCTGCCAACAATTGGGTCTAAACGATTTTCTTCGGCCATGCGAGTTAAATCTCTTCCAAAATTATCTAAAACAGGAGTCGTCGTTTTTGCATCACCGGCTTTACGTGGAATATTTGATTCCTCTCTTCCAAAATCTTGCTTTTCTCCTGGTTCATCTTCCAATTCACTATTAAATAATTCAGGTGGCTTATCTTCTGTATTTGAAGTGTTTGTGTAAAACTGACTCAGTTCTTCGGCCGCTTTTTTATAATTAAATCCGCTGTCTTCGAGCAATCTAGTTACCATATTATCTTCATTCTTTAAAATGGCCAAAAGTAAATGCTCTGTTCCTACCAATTCGCTTTTAAAAAGTTTGGCTTCTAAATAGGTTAATTTAATGGTTCTTTCAGCTTGACGAACAAAAGGAATTCCTTCTTGTTTAGCAGCTGGTTTATCTGTGCTTCGAATGGATTTTTCTATATGCTTTTTAATTTTTATCAGATCAATGCCTTCTTCCGCCATGAGATGAAAAGCGATTCCTTTGCCTTCTCTAAGTATTCCGAGAAATAGATGTTCTACTCCAATAAACTCATTTCCAAGTCTTAAGGCTTCTTCTCTGCTAAAGGAAAGAACATCGCGAACGCGTTGTGAAAATTTTGCTTCCATATTTATGTATTGTGGATTTTAATTCAAAAAACAAATCTAGATACAAAAATAGGGGGAATTATCTAGAGCACTACTATTTTTCAACAGAATCTTGTTAAAATTATCCCAGATTGACCTTTTAAAAACCTTCATTTTCCGATTAAAATCCGTATATTCGCATCCTATTTTTGTGGAAAAATGATGCACAAAAATAATCCACTTTTTAGTTTCAGTAAAACGGGTATTTGGTGGATGAAATTAATTTATAAAACACTATGAACGAAGGAGAAAGAATAATTAAGGTAAACATTGCCTCCCAAATGAAATCGGCATACATCGATTATGCAATGTCGGTAATCGTTTCGAGAGCATTGCCAGATGTACGTGACGGTATGAAACCAGTGCATCGCCGTGTATTATATGGAATGTTAGATTTGGGATTATTTTCAAATAAAAGCTATAAAAAATCAGCCAGAATAGTAGGGGAAGTACTTGGTAAATACCATCCGCATGGTGATTCATCTGTATACGATGCCATGGTTAGAATGGCACAAGATTGGTCGCTTCGCTATCCAATGGTTGATGGACAAGGTAACTTTGGTAGTATTGATGGCGATAGTCCCGCTGCCATGCGTTATACCGAAGCTCGATTACGAAAAATATCGGAAGAAGCATTGGTTGATATTGACAAGAATACCGTTGATTTTCAATTGAATTTTGACGATAGCTTAAAAGAACCAACAGTTTTACCAACACGAATTCCTAGTTTGCTTATCAATGGTGCATCCGGGATTGCGGTAGGTATGGCTACCAATATGGCTCCGCATAACTTAACTGAAGTTATCAATGGAACCATCGCTTATATTCAAAACAACGAAATAACCATCAAAGAACTGATGCAATATATTAAAGCCCCTGATTTTCCAACAGGAGGTATTGTTTATGGTTATGATGGCGTGATTGAAGCGTATGAAACCGGACGCGGCAGAATTGTAATGCGCGGAGAAACGGCTTTAGAAGAAGTTCGACCAGGAAAAGAAGCAATCATTGCCACTTCGATCCCATATCAGGTGAATAAGGCGGAAATGATTAAGAAAATTGCTGATTTAGTAAACGACAAGAAGATTGTTGGTATTTCGGATATTCGAGATGAAAGTGATCGAAACGGGATGCGTATTGTATTTGAATTGAAAAAAGATGCAAATACAAACGTAGTTTTGAATAAACTCTATCAAATGTCGCCCTTGCAAACTTCTTTCAGTATTAATAATATTGCATTAGTACATGGCAGACCGATGATGCTTAACTTGAAGGATATGATTTATCACTTTGTAGAGCATCGCCATGAAGTTGTAACACGTAGAACACAATTTGAGCTTGATCAAGCAGAAAAGAGAGCACATATATTAGAAGGTTTAATCATCGCCTCAGACAATATCGACGAAGTAATTAAAATCATCCGTGCATCGAAAAGCACTGATGAAGCTCGAGAAAATTTGATGGCACGATTCAATCTTAGCGATTTGCAAGCGCGCGCTATTGTGGATATGCGTTTGCGTCATTTAACCGGATTAGAACAAGATAAACTTCGTGCTGAATACGACGAAATCATCAAACTCATCGAACATCTTAAATCTATTTTAGAAAGTAAAGAACTTCGCATGGAGATCATTACTCAAGAAATGATTGAGATTAAAGAGAAATATGGTGATGAGCGTAAAAGCAAAATCGAATACGCTGCAACTGATTTCAGAATTGAAGATACCATCCCGGATGATGAAGTGGTAATTACCATCTCACATGCAGGTTATATTAAGCGTACAGCGCTTACAGAATATCGTCGCCAGAACAGGGGAGGACGTGGTTCCAAAGGATCCGTTGCGCGCAACGAAGACTTCCTTGAACATTTGTTTGTAGCTAGTATGCATGATTATATGCTTATGTTTACTGAGCAAGGCCGCGTCTTCTGGTTACGTGTTTTTGAAATCCCCGAAGGAAGTAGAACAACCAAAGGAAGAGCAATTCAGAACATTATTAATATTCCTGTTGATGATGCTGTGAAAGCCTATCTTAATGTGAAAGATATTCGAAACAAAGACTATGTCGAGAATAATTTCATCATTTTGGCAACTAAAAATGGTGTAATTAAGAAAACATCGTTGGAAGCTTATAGTCGTCCAAGAACCAATGGTATCAATGCGATTACGATTCGAGAAAACGATACGCTTTTAGAAGCACGTTTGACCAATGGTGAAAACGAAGTTATTATTGCAAGCAAATCGGGTAGGGCAATTCGTTTTAACGAAAAATTGGTAAGGCCTATGGGAAGAAACGCATCTGGTGTTCGAGGAATTAAATTAGACGGACCAAAAGATGAAGTTGTTGGAATGATTTGTTTAAGTAATCCTGTTTTTGATATTTTAGTTGTTTCTGAGAATGGTTATGGAAAACGATCAAAATTGGATGATTATCGCGAAACTAATCGAGGTGGTAAAGGTGTTAAAACACTGAATATCACCGATAAAACAGGTGGATTAATCGCCATTAAAAACGTAACTGATTTCGATGATTTAATGATTATTAACAAATCGGGAATTTTAATTCGTATGGCCGTTGGTGGAGATACAAATCCAATTCGCGTAATGGGACGTAATACACAGGGCGTTAGACTTATAAAGATATCTGAAGGCGATTCGATTGCGTCTGTTGCTAAAGTAGAACAGTTTGAAGATGACGATCAATTAGAAGATGATCTACTTAATGATGGCACAATAATTGAAGAAGTTGACCTAAATGAGGAAACAAATACTGAAATTCAACCAGATAATGAATAACTAAAATAGATAGATAAAGAGGGAATTATTTAATTTTTACAACATGAAAAGATACAGTGTTTTATTGGCATTTATATTTGCAATCTCAATGATAGCAAGTGCCCAGACAAGCAAAAGAAATGCAGCAAAAGTTAATCTTGACAGTGGCGATTTAGCAAAAGCCAAAGAATTGATTGATATTGCGATCGAAAACGACAAAACCAAAGAAGATGCTAAAACTTGGCTCTATTATGGTATGATTTATTCTAAAATTGGTGCATCAACTGATGAGAACATCAAAAGTTTGGCTCCAGATGGTTTGGAGAAAGCCTTAGAAGCTTACCAAAAAGTAACCGGATACGATGAAAAAAATACTTTGTATTTAGATCTATCAACCAACGTAATGCAACTAGCTAACACATTCTATAGTAACGGAATAGCTAATTTCGAAGGTCAAGTTTTTGATAAAGCAATTGATTGTTTTAATCGTGCCGGAATGAGTAATGCAATTATTGATGTAGTAGATACCATGACAGTTTATGCAACCGCATTATCTGCTTCAAATGGTGGAATAGATGATGTTGCCAAGGAAACTTATACCAAGTTGATTGTAATGGGCTACAATAATCCAGCAATTTATAGTGAGTTAGCAACCGTTTATAAAAAAGAAGAAAATTTTGAAAAAGCAGAAGAGATCCTTTCACAAGGAAGAGCTAAGTACCCTGAAAATAATGGGATTCTAATTGCTGAAATTAATATTTTATTAGGGCAGGGCAGATTTGACGAAGTGATTTCAAAACTTAAAAAATCGATAGAATTAGAGCCGGAAAATGCAAGTCTATATTTAGCTCTTGGAGATTCTTACAAGGAAATTAAAAATAATGAAGAGGCCATTAAGTATTATCAAGAAGCTTTGGAAATAGATCCTGATTATTTCTTAGCCTTATATAATTTAGGAGTTGTTTATTATCAAAGAGCGTTTGATTTAAATATGGAAGCCAATGATTTACCATTTGATCAAACTGAAAAGTATGATAAAATTATGTTAGAAGCCAATGAGTATTTCTTAAAAGGATTACCATATTTTGAAAGAGCTCATTCAATTGATGCTGAAGATAACGATGTAATAAAAGCATTAAGACAGATCTATACTTCAACACGTCAAATGGATAAATTGAAGGAATTGAATAATTTATAATATACATAGAGGGGACACTAAGCATTTAATGTCCCTTTTTGTTAAACAATCTATTTAACATAATATTAATTATAGGACTTTAGTGTTTGTGAAGAATACCTGACTGGTCTCTAAGACCAATCGATCTTATATGAACCCTATACAATTTTCTCGACTTTTACAGAACAGACTTTGGTTTCCGGAATCTTAGCGACCGGATCTAAAGAACAAATGGTTAGTTCATTTGTTGGAGTTTCGAAAAAGTGAAAAGTCATTGATACAACTCCAGGCTGAACAATATCAGTAATATTTGCTTTTACAGTAACTTCTCCACGACGAGAAAATGCTTTCACCATTTCGCCGTCTACAATTCCACACTTCTTTGCATCCTCCGGATGAATTCGCAATAATTCTTCCTTATCCAATAGCATTAATCCTTCAACACGTCCAGTCATTGAACTTGTATGGTAATGATACAAACTCCGATCTGTAGTTAGTAATAACGGATAATCCTCATCAGGAAGTTCATCTGATAATCGATATTCCAATGGCATAAACCGAGCTTTTCCGTTTGCAGTTGCAAATTTTTCGGTATGCAAAATTTTGGTTCCCGGATGTGTTTCTGTTGGACAAGGCCATTGCAACCCTTCTTTTTCAATACGTTGAAATGTAATACCTGCATAGCTTGGTGTTAAAGAGTTAATTTCTTTTGATATCTCTTCAACATTTTGATAATCAAATCCTTTTGCGCCCATTTTTTGAGCTATTATGCAAGTAATTTCCCAATCTTCTTTTGAATTTCCAACTGGATTTATAGCTTTTCTTACGCGTTGAACTCTGCGTTCTGTATTGGTAAAAGTCCCATCTTTCTCTGCAAAGGTGGTAGCTGGTAATACAACATCCGCATATTTTGCTGTTTCTGTTAAAAAAATATCTTGAACCACAAAAAAGTCGAGTTTATCTAAGGATCTCTTAACATGATTGGCATCAGCTTCACTTATAACCGGGTTTTCCCCAACTTGGTATAAAGCTGTAATTTTTCCTTCATCAATTAAATCAAAGATTTCTGTATGGGTTATCCCTACTCTATTACTTAATGGTACGCCCCAAGCTTTTTCAAATTTCGCTTGAGCAATTGGATTATTCACTTTCTGATAACCGGTATAAACGTCTGGTAATCCGCCCATATCACAAGCTCCTTGAACATTGTTTTGTCCACGGAGCGGATTTACACCGCCAGATTCAAGGGCTATATTTCCTGTTAAAAGGGCTAAATTACTAATTGCTAATACATTATCAGTGCCGTGCGTATGTTGTGTTATTCCCATTGCATAAACAATAGACGATGGTTTATTTGTTGCATACAGTTTTGCGGCCTCAATTATTTGCTCTTTTGGAACTCCTGTGAGCACTTCCACTTGGTTTAAACTAAACTCTGCAAGCGATTCAACCAGTTTCTCATAATCCTCTGTTCTTTCAGTAACAAATTTCTGATCTACCAACCCTTCTTCTATAATTACTCGAGCCATTCCCATAAGCAAAGCTACATCCGAGCCGGATTTCTGACGAAGATGAATATCTGCAAACCGCACTAAATCAATTTCTTTAGGATTTGCTACGATTATTTTTGCACCTTTTCGTTTGGCTTCTTTGATATGCAACCCAATGATTGGATGCGCATGTGTTGTATTCGATCCAATAGAAAAAATAGTTTTTGCATCCGTAAATTCATCAATGGAGTTTGTCATTGCTCCGCTTCCAAAGGTTTGTGCTAATCCAGCAACTGTTGGGGAATGACACAGCCGTGCACAATGATCAACATTGTTGGTTTCCATCACAGCTCGCGTAAACTTTTGAATTACATAATTGTCTTCGTTTGTAATTTTTGCAGATGCTAGTGCAGCAAATTGATCTTTTTTGCTTTTCGCGAATTTAGAAGCAATTAAATCCAAAGCTTCTTCCCAACTCGCTTCAACAAATGCACCATTTTTCTTAATGAGTGGAGTCGTTAGCCTATCGGGATGGTTAACAAAATTAAAACCGAACCTTCCTTTCACGCAAAGTCGTCCCTTATTTACAATACTTTCTCGATCTCCTCTAACGCTTACAATTTTGTTATCGCGGACGCCCAAGAAAATATTGCAACCTACTCCACAATAAGAACATACAGTCTTTACTTCACGCGTTGGTACTTGTTGTTTTTTTGGAGTTAGAGCTCCAACCGGACAGCGCACAACACATTCGCCACAGCTTTCACATACCGATTCGATAATCGGTCTATTCATAAAGGTGCTAATCACGGTGTCAAAACCTCGATCGGCATAATCCAAAGCATTTACTCCTTGCACTTCATCACAGGTTCTAACACATATTCCACAAAGGATACATTTATTATGATCGAGTGTGAAAAAAGGATTGGATGTATCAGGTTCGATATAAGCTCTGGTTTTGCGTAATCGACTAAATCGATCCGCATCAATTCCAACAAATGCAGTCACTTTTTGTAATTCACACTGATTATTTT
>JAFGAK010000337.1 GCA_016933745.1 Bacteroidales bacterium | reverse complement strand
ACTGATTATGATTATCGAGACGGAGTACGAGTCGATAAATTAATTTTTGGAAATCGCCAATTTGCCAGTGTTGGAGCACCAGTATCAGACTACTCAATACTCAGAAACACCTGGAGAGATTCGCATCATAATTTTATTACAGTGGATTGTCTAACGCAAAATTCTTCTCTTGGATATGTTAATGACACAGTTGGACTGACAGGAAAACTAGTAGGAAAAATATTTGATTCAGAAAATAATCCTGTAACTGCTCTCAAAGTTTTTCCAGCATCACCAACTTATTTTAGACTTCATACTCCCATCGAAATTTATGAAGATGGTGTTTTTTCAACACCAATATTTCGTAAATTTCAATCAGAAACAATTCGATACCTTGATGTAAGAATGGATGATTTTGCAGCATGGTCGGACTCCATTGCAATCGAACCATTGGAACTCTCAAATATTAAACCAGATACGGTATTGACACAGGACATTCATCTAAGGGATGACAAATATGTCCTTACAAATATTGAAGCTCATGAGCTGGCGATAACAAATTTACGCGTTCTTAACTACCCCAATCCATTTAATACATCTACAAACTTTCTAATTGACCTGCCTGACCAGTTGGATCGAAACGAGGCGACAATAAAAATTCATAACTCGCGAGCTCAACTTGTAAAGGATTTGAAAGTTGGCAAAAATAAAACCATTCGATGGAATGGAATTGATAACAATGGAATTCCTTCACCGTCTGGTGTTTATTACTATCAACTTCATTTGGACGGCGAGATGTTGGATCGTGGTTCTTTGATTTTACTGAAATGACATGATGCGATTACTTCACAGCATTCTTTTTATTTGCACCTCATTAGCTGGACAGCAAATCAGTTTTGACAAGGAAGATATTACTTTCTACCTTGATTCAGAATTTATTAAAGTGGTAGGCAATTATTGGTTTTCAAATCAAACGAACGAGCTAATTGAAAGCGATATTTACTACCCTTTCCCCCATTCAGCCGGAAAGGCAATTGACTCAATATCAGTTTATAACCTTTCAAAAGTTCAAGAGCTGCATTTTCAAAGAGAGAACAAATTCGGATTATCCTTTTATCTGACTACCGAGCCATCAGATACTGTAATTTGTCAAATCAAATATCGACAAGCACTAAACTCGGATAGCGCAGTTTATATTTTAGAATCAACAAAAAGCTGGAATAGACCTTTAAACTCGGCAGACTTCAAATTGGTAATTCCCAATTCGTTGAATATAACAAAGTTCTCATATCCACCTGACAAATCATATGAAATTGAAAAGTTCAAAATATACTTGTGGAAAAGAAAGAATTTTATGCCTGATCAAAATATGATTTTTCATTTTTAACTTTTATTTCTATGTTCTCAACGTGGGTACATAATAATTCAAAGCCAAATAAAGTTTATAAAATTTGCAGGAACCATGCCCTAACATTTTGTTGCACGCGACGGCTGGCGCCGTCGCGGTTGACAGCTTCGCTGTCAACTTGTTTTGCGGATTTTGTTCGTCAATTCGATTGGTGTTCACGCCGCGCGTGAACAAAGCGTTGGCCGGAGAAGAACGAAAATAAAATAAAGACCGATCTCGCAGATTGAAGTAAGACGGGCGGCGAAAAATAGCGATAAGAGGTGCAGCTCAATCAATGCGTTTCTGCAGATCTTCTTTTTATAGAAACAACTTTGTTGCAAGTAAGAACGGTTGGAGATCGGATAATACGAGTTCTTTGAAATCATAAGATTGTGCTCGATACGCGCTT
>JAFGAK010000336.1 GCA_016933745.1 Bacteroidales bacterium | reverse complement strand
TATCAAGGTTCGTAGCCCGCTCAAACTGCATAGCGGTTTGAAAGGAAAGTACCACGCAATCTGCCACTACTCATACAATTTACCGTTACCTGCAAGGTTGAAAAATGAAGAAACGGACTGATTTTTAAAGAAATAACTAAACCAAATTTGAGAATGATTGCTCCGAAAAGATTTTGTTTTTCCCTCCCACTTCTGCCCTTCGGGACAGTTTGGGAAGCCAACGCACATTGCACACATTTGCAAATCGCTCAGGCTGACACACAGACCAAAATTTGCAAAAGAGTGCAATCTTTCAACCTCGCATCAACCTCAACATTAAAAAAATGAATGAATCTACCAACTCACCCAAAGTAGAATTTATCTACACTCCGGTTGCAAATTACGCAATTCAACAAAACCGGATTCCAATTATTCGAAAACTTGTAATTGAAAATCCTTTGGACGAAGATTTGCTGGATTTAAAAATCGAGATAAAGGGTGAGCCTGATTTTGTCAATAATTGGGAGCATAGAATTGAAATTCTTCCGGGAAACCAAAGAATTGAGATTGAAGTAAAAGGATTAAAACTATTAGCAAACTTTTTATCTGAACTGACAGAACGGCTGTCGGGAGATTTAATCCTTTCAATTTCCTCGAAAGAAGAGTTGCTGTTTACCGAAAATTATAATGTCGATATTTTGGCTTATGACCAGTGGAATGGAATTGGAACTTTACCCGAAATGTTGGCAGCGTTTGTAACCCCAAACCATCCTGAAATTTCAAAAGTCATACAAATTGCCTCTAAAATTTTAGATAACTGGACAGGAAATCCATCTTTTGATGCATATCAAAGTCTTAATCCAGACAGGGTTAAAAAGCAGATGGGTGCAATTTTTGAAGCTATCGCAAGCCTTGGAATTGTCTATTGTTCTCCTCCTGCAAGTTTCGAGAATGAAGGTCAACGAATACGAATGTGCGATACTATGTTCTCTCAAAAGCTTGCTACCTGTGTTGATATGGCAATTTTATATGCAAGTTGTATTGAGGCAATTGGGTTAAATCCGTTATTAATTGTAATAAACGGACATGCTTTCGTTGGAGCCTGGCTGATTGATGATACGTTTGCCGATAGTGTCAATGATGATGTTTCATTACTGAAAAAGCGAACTGCACAAGGAATAAATGAAATTACCCTGGTTGAAGCTACCTGCATGAACGCAGGGCACATACTATCTTTTGATGAAGCAATTAATTCTGCAAACTATAAATTAGTAAAAGAAGAAGATTTTATCTTGTTCGTTGATATAAAAAGAGCAAGATTCAGTGGAATAAAACCACTTCCTCAAAGAATTAAAACTTCTGATGGATGGGAAATTATTGAAGATAAAGAAACTGTTGCCAGAGAAAGTCAGAAGCCAGATAGAATTGTTGATGGTGGAACGATTGAAGTACCTGAATCAACACAATTTACAAAGCAGAAACTCTGGGAAAGAAAGTTGTTGGATTTAAGCCTTCGCAATAATCTTTTAAACCTGCGAATTACTCAAAGTACAATTCAATTATTTTCTGTCAATCTCGGGGCATTTGAAGATGCATTAGCTGATGGCGATGAATTTCAGGTTTTAACGAAACCGGATGAATGGTATAATCCAAACACAAATTCAGGAGTTTACCAGCAAATAAATATGTCAGACCCGATTGTTGACCTTTTAAAATTCGACCTCACTCACAAGCGGCTTCGGACATACTTAACCGAAGCAGAGTTAAAATCTTCATTGACAAAGCTTTACCGGTCTTCCCGCTTGTCGTTGGAGGAAAATGGAGCAAACACGCTTTATCTTGCATTAGGATTTTTAAAATGGTACGAAACGCCAAATAGCGAATTAGCACGTTATGCACCAATTTTACTTTTACCAATTGAGATAATCCGAAAATCCGCACAAAAAGGATATGTAATTCGAAGCAGGGAGGAAGAAACGTTAATGAACATCACCTTATTGGAAATGCTTAAACAAGATTTTGGCATAACCATTAATGGGTTGGAAGAACTTCCTCGTGATGATAGTGGTGTAGATGTGGTTAAAATTTTCAACATTATTCGTCGGGCAATTATGTCCCAGTCCAGGTGGGATTTGGAAGAACACGCATTTCTGGGAATATTTTCATTTAGCAAATTCATAATGTGGAACGACATCCACAATAATGCTGATAAACTCACAGATAATAAAATCGTCAACAGTTTGGTTTCCGGGAGGCTGGAATGGGATTCAGAAGAAGTGAACTCTGAAATTGATTTAGACAGTAAGTATTATCCTTCTGAAATTGCCTTACCAATAAGCGCCGATTCAACACAGTTGGAAGCAATTTGTGCTGCAACACAAGACAACAGTTTCATTCTACATGGACCACCCGGAACTGGAAAATCACAAACAATCACCAACATTATTGCAAATGCGCTATATCAAGGGAAAAAGGTTCTTTTTGTTGCTGAAAAAATGGCTGCTTTAACGGTTGTTCAAAAACGTTTAGCCAATATTGGACTCGACCCGTTTTGTCTCGAACTGCATTCTAACAAATCAAAAAAATCGAATGTGTTAGAGCAACTTCGGAAAACAACAGAGATTATTCGAAAATCGTCTCCTCTTGAATTTGCAACTGAAGCAGAAAGACTTCATACCCAAAGATTAGAGTTAAATGAATATGTTGAAGCTTTACACAAAAGACATCATTTCGGTTTTTCCTTGTACGATTCATTTACTGGTTATGCAGAACTTAACAGTGCACCAGATAATATTCCATTTGAAGAAAGATTCATAGCGGAACTAACAAAAGAGAAATTTGTTGAGTTATGCGATAAAGTTGAAGAATTACAAAATGCAGGAACGTTGTGCGGTCACCCGCATAATCATCCACTTGCACAAATTACGACTAAAACATATAACCCGCAAAACAGAACAACCGCTCACGAACTAACCTCAAAATATATTGAAATACTAAATCAAAAACTTCAAACTCAAAAGCAGTTATGTGAATTGCTTCTGATTGATGAAACTAAATTTGACAAAGAAAAAACGGATAGTTTAGAAAAGCTGTGTGGAGAAATAAAATCTTTACCAGATACTTCTGCAACCTTGATTAATATTGAACATCCCGAACGAAATCTTACACAAATATTAGAATTAACCAAGCACGGAGTAAAAAGGGATACCTATCGTGATTCAATATTAAAAGATTTTACCAAAAACATTTTAAAATATGAAGCTGAGCAAAATTTAACCCAATGGAATTTAGTTTCTCAGAAATGGTTTCTACCAAAGTTATTAGGTCAAAACAAAATATTAAAAACGCTTCAACCTTTATCAAAAACGGGTAAGGTTGAAAAAAGTAAAGTCGTAGAATATTTTGAAACTTTAATCCTGTTTCAAAAAGAACAGGGAATTCTGGATGAAAATACAACTACATTATCTAAAAATCTTGGTTTC
>JAFGAK010000335.1 GCA_016933745.1 Bacteroidales bacterium | reverse complement strand
GGATCCACAATAGACAATCGCTCGTGAGCAATAATAGCCTTATTACCACCATAAACGCCCGACCAATCCGGTCCGCGATGACGAATTTTTTTTGACTGTTCTAACACTTGTTCACGTAAACCTTGAGCACCTTCTTTCAACTCAAACACACCTACAATTCCACACATATTTTTCTATTTTTATCTGTATTTTACTTTCTGCTTAACTCTTTGCGATAAAATCGCAAACCCAGTCCCCTACTTCGCTGGTAGAATAGGCTTTTTTTTGCTTTGAGATATCTTCGCAAACAAAGCCTAATTCAATTGATTTTTCAACGGCTAATCGAATTATTTTTGCTTCTTCAACGAGATTGAAAGCATTTTCAAACATCATTGCTGCCGATAATAAAGCAGCTACCGGATTCGCAATATTCTTTCCTGCAGCTTGCGGATAGGAACCGTGAATAGGCTCAAACAAGGAGGTTTCCAAACCTACCGAAGCAGAAGGAAGTACGCCCAACGAACCGCTAATAACGCTCGATTCGTCCGATAAAATATCACCAAAAAGATTCTCCGTAACGATCACATCAAAATGTTTGGGCCACTGAATAATTTGCATTGCTGCATTATCAACAAACATATATTCCAATTGAATGTCTGGATAGGAAGGCGCCATGGCTTGAGCTGTTTCTCGCCATAAACGCGAGCTGGCCAACACATTGGCTTTATCCACTAAAGTCAGTTTTTTTCTTCTGCTCCGCGCCATTTCAAATCCCAATTTTAAGATTCGTTCAATTTCATAGGTTGAATAAACACAGGTATCGTAGGCCGTTTTTCCATCTTCCGATCTTCCTTGTGGTTTTCCGAAATACAAACCTCCTGTTAATTCGCGCAAGCAAACAAAATCAGCTCCTTCGATCAATTCTCTTTTTAAGGGTGATTTATCGATTAAAGAAGGAAAAGTAACTAAAGGACGAATATTGGCAAACAAGCCTAAACGCTTGCGCATTTCGAGCAAACCTTGCTCCGGCCTCACTTTTGCTTTGGGATCGTTATCGTATTTCGGGTCGCCAATTGCGCCAAAAAGCACTGCATCGGATTTCAAACAAAGTTGATGCGTTTCTTCGGGATAGGGATTTCCTGTTTTATCAATCGCGCTAGCACCAACCAAAGCGTATTCATAACTTAATTCGTGATTAAATTTCGCGCTAACTAATTTCACTACGCGCATGGCTTGTTCTATAATTTCCGGACCAATTCCATCGCCAGGAAGCACTGCTATATTTAATTTCATTTGTTTCTATTTTATTTTTTAAGCGGATTTATATTCAAAATCATAAGAATTCTCGAGTAGGTTTAGCATTTTTTCTGTAGCCATGATTGCGGCCGTTGTTTGGTCTGTTTCCAAACCTTTGGTTTTAAACTCTCGATATAGTTTCCATGTAATAACGGTTTCTACTAGCGCATCTGTATTGCCTCCTGGAGGAATGCTCACAGAATAATCGAGCAATTTAGGCAAAGGTTTATTCCGCTGAACGAAAATCTTTTTTACTGCTTTCATGAAGGCATCGTATTGTCCATCACCCTCGGAATACGCTTCAAATTTTTCGTTGTTAATTTCAATCATAACCGAGGCAGAAGGAGACAATCCTTTGGAAAGCGAAATGACGTATTTCTTGATTTTAATTTTCTGCGAAAGCGGATCACTTCTGAGCACATCAGACACAATGTAGGGTAAATCGTCGATTGTAACTGTTTCTTTCAAATCGCCGAGTTCGATCACTTTATCGGTTACGCGTTTTAGCGATTCAGGATCGAGTTTCAAACCGAGTGTTTCCAAGTTTTTGGAGATATTCGATTTGCCGGAAGTTTTCCCCAGTGCATAGGAAGTTTCTCTTCCAAAACGCTCCGGTTTTAAGGTGTTTTGATACAGGTTTCCTTTGCTATCGCCATCGGCATGCACGCCACTACATTGCGTAAAAACAAACTCGCCAATGAGTGGTTTATTACTTGGTATTCGAATTCCCGAAAAAGATTCTACTAATTTACTGACTTGATTCAGTCGACGTTCGTCGATGGAGGTTTTCATTTTCAAATGATCTTTGATCACGGCAACAACACTTGATATTGGCGCATTTCCGGCTCTTTCGCCCAAACCATTCACGGTAGTATGCACACAATTGAATCCGGCTTTTATTGCTTCAATTACATTGGCTACTGCCAAATCGTAATCGTTGTGTGCATGAAAATCGAATGACAAATTGGGGAATTTCTCCACCATCATTTTACAATACATTGCCGTTTCGTGTGGATTTAATACGCCTAAGGTATCGGGCAACATAAAGCGAACGATGGGTTCGTCTTTCAGTTGATTCAATAAAAACAAAACATAGGCTTGAGATTCTCGCATTCCATTCGACCAATCTTCGAGGTAAATATTTACTCGAATTCCCATTTTTTGAGCTTTGGCTACGAGTGTTTTTATATCCGAAACATGCTCTTCCGGTGTTTTTCTCAATTGTCCTTCCAAGTGCTTTAAAGAACCTTTGCAAAGTAGATTGATTACTTTAGCTCCGGCGCTTTCTATCCATTCCAAGGATTTGTTTCCATCCACAAAGCCAAGAATTTCTACTTGATCCAGATAGCCATTTTGTTTAGCCCAACTCGTTATGTTTTTCACGGCTTCGAATTCGCCATTGGAAACACGTGCCGAAGCCACCTCTACGAAATCCATTTTCAGGTCGGTAAGCAATAATTTAGCCATACTGAGTTTTTCGTTTGCCGTAAAAGACACACCGGTGGTTTGTTCACCATCGCGCAAAGTGGTGTCCATGATTTTTATCCATCTCTCCATTCCTACTCCTTTTTAATTTAATCAGGCTTTTTGAAGCAGCTCAAATGCTTCTATTTCGGGTAAAATACTTTGCAAATAATCAAAGTCATCGTATCCATTCAACAAACATTCTTTTTTGTAAGGATTGATTTCGAAGGCAAAATCGAGTTGTTTTTCAGGAACTTGTAAGCTCTGCTTTTGCAGGTTGACTTCTACCTTTGCTTGTGGATTTTCAGTAATTGCATCGAACAATTTTTGAAGTTGGGACTCACTTAACTGAATTGGCAACAAGCCATTATTCATGGCGTTGTTCTTAAATATATCAGCAAAATAGCTCGATACAACTACCCGAAATCCATAATCGTAGATGGCCCAAGCCGCGTGTTCGCGACTGGAACCGCAACCGAAATTTTTACCTGCAATTAAAATACTTCCAGAATATTTCGGATTGTTGAGTGCAAATTCAGTTTTTTCCTCATTTGCTTTATTGTAGCACCAATCTCTAAAAAGATTATCGCCAAAACCTGTGCGTTCCACTGCTTTCAAAAAGCG
>JAFGAK010000334.1 GCA_016933745.1 Bacteroidales bacterium | reverse complement strand
TTCTCTTCGGTTACTATTCCGGCATACGCTTGTGCAATCCGAGTTATGGATAAAAGACAAAACTCCTTGATTTCTTTGGTAAATAATTGCTTGTTTTGCGAATAGAATTCGAGGAAATTATTTAAAGCTTCTTGTTTGCTTTTTCCGGCATCGATATCTGCAAAAAAACCTGTTTCTGTTAGTAAGGCATTAAAACTATTCAATTCAGGATTCGATTTTGGGAAATATTCTTGCATTAACTCTCTGGTTATCCTTGTAATTTCTTCAATTTCTTCTTCTTGCACTTTGCTATCAGATATCGCGATAGCATACAAAAGCTCACCAAAAACAGAATAAAATCGATGCGAGAGCATGGTATTGAATTTAAGTTGCCCCTAAGTTACTAAATATTCCATGAAATTTTAAAACAATAAAACAATTACTTTTATTCGCAATTAATAGTCATTCGCAAAGAATTAGAATAAGCCGCCTTGCTGATAAATTTCCATTTGCACTTCGTAAAATGGATTTGCTTGAATTTGAGTTTTTTTACTTCTATTTTCCACCATTCCATTCTCAAAGTTAACACGAATCAAATCTCCATCAGCTAATTTTAAACTTGCTATTTCAGAATAAGTCATGATAGGAAAGGCTGCATTGATCGCATTTCGCTCGTAAATAGCACCAAAAGATTCGGCTAAAATAGTTTGAATTCCAAGCGATATAAAACAATCTACTGCTTGTTGACGTGAACTTCCACTTCCGAAATTTTTCGCAACAACAACAATATCACCCTTTTGTGCTTTTTTGGCAAAGTCTTCGTAACCTTTTAAATTGTCAAAGGTGTACGGACCCATTTCTTCCAAATTTGTAATAGCCAAATAACGATTATGGAAAATCATATCCGTATCAATGTTATCTTCGGGAATATACCATACGCGACCTTCAACGATTTTCGGTTTTGTAAACTCAGATTCTTTTGCTAATGTTTGAAGTGTCTTTTCTGATTTTTCTTCTGGATGAAAAACAAGAGGAACTTCCGGAATATGAAATTCATCTGTAATATAACCTGCAATGGCTGATGCTGCAACAGAAGCGGGAGAAGCTAAATACACAGATCCTTTGCCTTGTTTCCCGGGAAAATTCCGATTGCCAGTGCTTATTGTAATTTCTCCCGGACCATTCTGACCAACTTGTCCGGCAGCACATCCTGCACATCCTGCATTCGAGACCATAGCGCCCGCATCTTTAAAAATGGTAAACAATCCTTCGTCCATGGCTTGTCGCCATACATCATCGGTAGTTGGAACTATTTTTAACACTACGCCAGGCGCTATTTTTCGTCCTTTGAGAATTCTAGCAACTTCTCTTAAATCTTCCATTCGGCCATTGGTACAGCTTCCAACAAAAGCAGAATCGATTTTAATTTTTGCTTGTTCGGGAATAGCAATGGTATCGTGTGGAGCTCCGGGTCGAGAAACCATCGGAACAAAGTTAGACACATCCAACTCGATTGTTTTTGCATAAATGGCATCAGAATCGGCTTGGATTTTTTCAAGTTTTTGTCCGCTTACTTTTTCTGAAAAAGCCATGATTTCGTTTGTAGGAGGAAAGAGCAAAATGATAACTCCCATCTCAGTTCCCATACTTGCAATCGTAATCCGATCAGATAAGCTCAAATGATCTACCATTTCGCCATACAACTCAACAGAATAGCCTAAAAGAGAATTTGCGCCAAACTCATTTAATAGATTTAGCACTACATCTTTGGAAGTGACATTCTTAGGTTTTACGCCATTTAAAATCAATTTAACTGATTCGGGAACTTTAAACCAAACTTTACCACGATTAAATGCTGCAGCAATATCTTGATCGCCCATTCCTTGACCAAATGCACCAATGGCTCCAAGAATATTTGCATGAGAATCTGTTGTAACCGCAGTGGAACCGGGAACAACTAAACCAGTATTGATCATCGTATGCGTTCCGATTCCATTATCGATATCGTACACTTTCACACCCTTATTACGTGCCCAAACACGCACGATTTGCTGATTAACGGCATATTTTTGATCCGATCCTGTTGGGTTGGTATCAAAAGTAAAGAAAGTCTTAGAGGCATCATGCAGGCTAAGATTTTTCTCAATCATTGTTTTCACCACATTGGGGCCGCCAAAATCGCGAGCTGCACGAGCATCTATCTCAATATCAACAATATCGCCTGGTTTTACATGATCGTATTTAGAATGATTTGCAATGATTTTCTCAATTAAATTCATAAGTTAAGGGTAATTTAGTTTAAGGTTTAAACACAGATTTATTGGATAAGTAGCTTATCTTTTTAAAGGCATTTTTCCATAAATAAATAAGGAATGGAATAATAAGCAACAAGAATAGATAGTGCTGTGACATTAAAATGAAATCGTAAATTCCATGAAATAAAATTGGCATAAAAAGTGCCAAGTAGAGATATTTTGGTCGTTTACTATGCAATGATTTCCCAAAATAAAAACCCATAATTACACCAAAAATAGCATGAGCAGGAACTGCTGTGACAGCTCGCATGCATCCAGTATCTATGCCGTAATTAGAAACATAAAGAATGTTTTCAACAGCAGCAAAACCAAGCGATACAAAAACAGAATACACAATTCCGTCGAAAGGCTCGTTAAAGTTTCTATTTTTCCGGATAAACAAATAAATAACTAAAAACTTGAATAATTCTTCCGTAAATCCAGCCACCACAAAAGCATTATAGGCAGCCAGTTTTAGTTCCGTAAGATCCCCAAATAAACCCGATAAAAAGGTCTCCATCAAGACGATAGGTAGTGTTATAAAAGCACCGGCAAGAAGTGTTTTAAGCAATAATTCCCATGGTTCTTTTTCGTATTTATCCCTAATATAAATGTAAATTAGGATTATAAATATGGGCGCAAGCGCTAAAAAGAGTGGATTCATAACGAGGATTTAAAATCTGTACGATCATCTATTGAAAAATTCCAACTAATCAATTTTTAATCTTTCTTTAAAAGGTAAAAAAGTCATAAAATCAGCATGATGCACCACATACGCTTCGGTGGTCCGTTTGATCATATTTCCTTCCCCAGCATGCGCGGCAATGATATGGCATACTTCGGCAGGAACTCCGGCTTGTTCCGCAATGGAAACTCCACTAAATGGATGTCGCAAATACTTTCCGTAATTTCCTTGAACAGCTTTTCCGTTGGCATCGAGTTCGTATTCTAAAAGTTTTCCAACATCTGCTAAAATTGCTCCGGCAATCAATACATCCATATCAACCGTTAATTCTCCATGATACATCTCATTGATCTTTCGCCCAGCATCTCTCGCAATATGAACTACCGATCGCTTGTGATCCATAAAAGTTACCTTTAAATCAGGACCTGCAAGGAGCGTAAAAGGGATTTGATTTAAATCAGCAGCTGTTAAGACACTTCTTTTTAAGGCAATTTCCCAGGTTTTGCCTGTCTTGTTGCGTAAATCTTCATTTTCAATCCAATTTAATTCCGGCCAAAGGCTGTATACTTCTTTTGTCATAAATTCTTTCTAATTTTTAATTACTAAATTAATGGTGATTAGTGAATAGAGAAAAGCCCATATAGAATATTGATTGATAATCCGTTATAACATTTATTTATCTATATTCTTTTTTGCAGTTTGAATGCTTTTTACGAATATGGAAATCAGCTAATTGCTTTCGGATAATTCATGTTCTAATAAAATTGAATCCACCTGAAATTTTATTCTGTAAATATATTTCAATCCAATTTTTGTCTAGATCCCTTATTCATTAATCACTAATTTTAGAGTTTCTCAATAATGGCATCAGCCATTTGCTGAGTAGAGGCGGCGCCTTTTTGAATGACATCCGGACGTCCGGCCATTTTCATCATGTCATAGGTTCTTACTTGACCTTCAGAAATAACTTCGGCAACCGCTTTTCTTATTTTGGCAGCAATTTGTTGTTCCTCAATAAAATCCAACATCATACAAGCCGATTCGATCATGGCAATTGGATTTATAATTGACACCTCATAATCCGCATATTTTGGAGCAGATCCGTGTGTTGGTTCAAATACACCAATTCCGGTATCCGGATTCATTTGAGCCGAAGCAGCAAATCCTAATCCACCAATTAATCCTGCAAAACCATCCGACACAATATCCCCAAACATATTTCCAGCTACAATAACGCCATAGTTTTCAGGATTCTTGGTTAGCCACATCATTTGAGCATCAATATTGGTATTCCATAGTTCGATGTTTGGATAATCGGCTTTTTGCATTTGCTGAGCCATTTTATACATCATTCCGGAAGTTTCCCGAATCACATTGGGCTTTTCGCAAAGGGTAACTGAAGGATAATTGTATTTTTTCGCATGTTCAAAAGCAGCTCTTAAAATTCGTTCGGTCGCTTTTTTGGTAAAAATACGTGTCGAAACAGAGATTTCTTCTTTCGGAGTGGATCCAAAATTTTTAACGAATTTTGGGTGAGTCATTAAAGCATCGTACACTTTTTCAGGAGGATTTGACCATTCTACACCGCCGTATAAACCTTCGGTATTTTGGCGAAAAATAGCAGCATCAACCATTGGTTCTTCAATCTCGTTATTTGCTCCACGGCGCACAAAATTTAAAGGATTTCCCAAATAAGATTTTGTTGGCCTGAGGCAAATATCCAATCCAAAATGTTGGCGTAATCCAACAATCGGACTAGCATAAACTAAATTCTTATCTTTTAATTCATCAGCCAATTCTTCAAAAGCAGCATCTTTCGGTTTGGAAGTAATTGCTCCAAATAAGGCGATTTTATGCTCTGCAATTAAATCGATGGTTCGTTGTGGTAATGGATTTCCTTCTTTGATCCAAAATTCCCAACCAATATCGCCTACGATATAATTGGCTTCAAATCCTGCAGCGTCAAGCACACGAATAGTTTCATCCAATACAACACGTCCGATTCCATCACCGGGCATGGTTACGATTGTCCTTTTTCCCATTTTTTCTTTTTTATAAGATTAGATGGTATCAAAATTAAGCAGGATAAATGGTAATCCCAACAGATTTCTATCCTTTTAACAGGTTTTTATTAAGACAAAGCATTAAGCTGAAATGCCTGCTATTTATATCCCATTTAATAACACAACTTTTGATTTGTTAGAAAGCAGTTAAGTTTTTTATATTTTTGCATTCAATTAATCAAAGTCCTAAATTATCGTCATTGAGTATCTTTCTAAATCACCGCATTTTTAAAACTGTTTCGAAGGTTTCCAGTCAGATGGGTGTAAAAGCATATGTGGTTGGAGGCTATGTGCGCGATTCTTTACTAAATCGACCATCTGTAGATATTGATATCGTTGTTATTGGAAGTGGAATTGATTTGGCAACACGTGTTGCGGAACATTTAGATTCCTCGATTCAGGTGAAAGTTTTCAAGAATTTTGGAACAGCTATGTTTCGCTTTCTGGGTGACAAAAATTGGGAAGTAGAGTTTGTCGGCGCGCGTAAAGAATCCTACCGTTTAGATTCGCGTAAACCCATTGTGGAAGATGGCAATTTAGAAGAAGATCAGAAAAGGAGAGACTTTACCATCAATGCACTTGCATACAGCTTGAATAAAGAAGATTATGGTACTTTACTCGACCCATTCAATGGACTAGAAGATTTGAAATTAAAGTGCATACGCACACCTCTCGATCCGGAAATAACCTATTCTGATGATCCTTTGCGGATGATGCGTGCTATTCGATTTGCATCTCAATTGGACTTTCACATCGAGTCTATATCGTTTGAAGCGATTCAAAAAAACGCATATCGTATTAAAATCGTTTCGAAAGAACGAATTGTAGATGAATTAAACAAAATCATTTTGAGTCAGAAACCCAGTACCGGTTTTAAATTACTCGATGAATCAGGACTTTTGAAATATATTTTTCCACAACTTTTGGAACTCAAAGGAGCTGAAATAAAGAATGGAATTGGTCATAAAGATAATTTTTATCACACTTTGGAAGTATTGGATAATTTGGCTGATAACTCCAATGATTTGTGGTTAAGGTGGGCAGCCATTTTGCATGATATTGCAAAGCCTGCAACAAAAAGATTTGTAGATGGACAAGGTTGGACTTTTCATGGTCATGAGTTTAAAGGCGCGAAAATGGTTCCGAAAATTTTCAGTACTTTAAAACTACCTATGAACGAAAAAATGCGCTTCGTTCAAAAAATGGTACTGCTTCATCTTCGTCCCATTGTTTTATCTCAAGAAGTAGTAACCGATAGCGCTGTGCGACGATTATTATTTGATGCCGGTGATGATATCGATGATTTGATGACTTTATGCGAAGCAGATATTACTTCTAAAAATGAAATGAAAGTGCAACGATTTCTGAATAATTTCAAGTTAGTTAGACAGAAATTGATTGATATCGAAGAAAAAGATCGAGTTCGAAATTGGCAACCGCCTGTAAGTGGAGAGCTTATCATGGAAACCTTTGGCATTGAGCCAAGTAGAGTCGTCGGACAAATTAAAGAAGCCATTCGCAATGCGATCTTAGATGGAGATATTTCCAATGAATATCAAGAAGCTTATCAATTTATGATTCAGAAAGGAATTGAACTCGGATTGACTCAGGTAAAATAAGCTCGTTCACTAATTCGTATTTTCTATTTGATTTTCTGCATCCGGCAAAGGGCTTAAAAAACCCTAAAAAAAGGAGCATCCCTAATAATTTTTGTACATTTGAGAACTAATTTAAAAACCATAATTATGTTTGATGCAGTTGTTTATTCAGATCGAAGAAAAAGATTAAAAAATGAAATGAAGTCGGGAATAGCTTTATTCCTTGGAAACCAAGAAGCTTCCTATAATTATCCCGCAAATACCTATCATTTTCGTCAGGACAGTAATTTTCTATATTTCTTTGGAATTGATTTATACAATTTGGTTGGAGTAATGGATATCGACCAAGATAAAGATTATATTTTCGGAAACGATGTGGACATCGAAGACATTATTTGGATGGGTCCTCAACCTAGTATTGCCTACCAAGCACAACAAGTAGGAGTATCTCATACCGCTAATTTGGCAGAATTAAATTCTTTTATATCTCAAGTTCAAAAAGAAGGTCGTTCCATTCAAATCGTGCCAACATACCGCGGAGAGCAAGTTATTCAATTAGCAGATTTGCTGAATGTTTCTCACAAGGAAGTAAAAAATTACGTTTCGGAAGATTTAATTAAAGCAATCGTAAAACTCCGGGAAATTAAAGACGAATACGAAATTGCAGAAATCGAAAAAGCGGTTGATATAGCTTACGATATGCATACCACTTCGATGCGAATGGCCTATCCAGGAAGAGTTGAACGTGAAATTGCCGGAACGATTGAAGGCATTAGTTTGGCACAAGGTGGACCAGTTTCATTCCCAATCATCTTAAGTGTGCATGGCGAAACTTTGCATAACCACGGACATGCCAATGTTTTGGAAGAAGGAAGAATGATGGTGACAGATGCTGGTGCAGAAACAGTTATGCATTATTCCAGTGATATTACAAGAACTGTTCCCGTTGGCGGAAAATTCAACGAAAGGCAAAAGGGAATTTATCAAGCTGTTTTAGATGCAAATGTTAAAGCAATTGAAGCCATTAAACCCGGCATCAAATACCGCGATATTCATTTTCTTGCCGCCGGTGTTTTGGTGGATGGATTAAAGAAAGTTGGATTGATGAAAGGAGATACAGCTGCAGCGGTTCAAGCAGAAGCTCATACGCTTTTTATGCCTCATGGTTTGGGTCACCAAATGGGATTTGATGTGCATGATATGGAAGGCTTAGGCGAAAATTACGTTGGCTATGATGAAAACACAAAGCGTGCCACTACATTTGGAACTGCATACCTTAGAATGGGTAAGGAATTAAAACCAGGAATCGTGTTAACTGTTGAACCCGGATGTTATTTTATTCCTGCTTTGATAGACGAATGGAAAGCCGAAAATAAACACGCGGAATTCATAAATTACGATTTGCTCGAAACGTATAAGGATTTTGGAGGAATTCGAATTGAAGACGATATTTTGGTCACGCAAACCGGAAATAGAGTCCTCGGGAAGCCAATTCCTAAAACTATAGAAGAAATCGAAGCCACCATGGCAAACAAACTATAAAACACGGGGCTCGATTTATTTCGAGCCCTTTTTTGATATGGGAGCAAACGAATTTATCGACAACAAACAAGGCGAACTTGAAATAAACCGGTATTACTGGTTTACTCTAATTAAAACAACCACAATGCCCGACGGGATTGAATATTATGTTTTAGAAGACGAGTTTAATAATCGTCATTTGATGGAAAAAGAACCTTACGAAACTTATGGATTTCAATTAGACCAAAAAGTAGAAATTCGAATCGACAAAATAAATTGTAAAGGGAAAGTCTTTTTCGAACCAAAGCATCCTAGATACAGTTTAGGAGAAACTGTTGAAGTAGAATTTATTGGTCACGATATTGAAATAGATAAATTTAAAGAGGAAGTACTAGTTTTAAAAGTAAAAGACCCGGAAGGAAATATAAGTTCTATTCAACCAATTAGTAAAGAACAGCGAAATCCGGAATATACCGTCGATTTTTTGAAATGCGAAGTGTATAAAATTAGCAAAGGGAAATTAGTTTTGAAACAAATAGGCTAGGAGCATTGGAAAATAAAATAGCAAAATATTTAGCTTATATAAAGCAAATTCAAGGAGAAGAAGGTGCCCAAAAAGTGCTTAAAGCATGGAGTCATTATCTTGAGCAAGACAAAGAAAATCCTTCTGATCTTAATTTTGTTTTAGGTGTAATGAATATTATGATTGAAGAATTAAACACCTATTCTTCAAGTTTAGTAAGCACCATTTTTGTTTGTGGTTTTCAGTCAATTCCTGCTAAGAAATTTATCTTAGATAGCTTTGGTGAAGATATTTGGCGCATCATAGAAGGTGCGCACAATATTAAAAAACTAAATACTGAGAAAGCGATAAGTCAGCCCGATTTTCACAGACAATTAATTTTATCTGTTTCCAACGATATGCGAGCTGTTTTGCTTCAGTTGGCTACGCATTTGTATCTGCTTCGGAATTTATCTAATCCAAATTCAGCAAAAGGAAAAGAACTTTTAAATATCATCGCGGCAGCATATATTCCAATTGCGCATCGTTTGGGATTTTATAAGATGAAATCGGAGATGGAAGACATCGTCCTCAAACACACAAAACCGGAAGTTTATGCTTCGATCAAGCAAAAACTAAAAGAAACAGAGAAAAAGCGAAAAGAAATAATCGACGAATTTGTTCAACCAATTGTTTTAGAGTTAGACAATCATCATTTAAATTACCAAATAAAAAGTCGCGTAAAATCGATTAATTCCATCTACTTAAAAATGAAGAATCAAGAGATTCCATTTGAAAAAGTATATGATCTTTGGGCAATTCGTATTATTTTGCAAAGCGATGCGAAGATGGAAAAAGCTGATTGCTGGCATGCTTATTCGGTTGTTACGAATATTTACAAACCCGATTTAAGTCGATTACGCGATTGGATTACTGTTCCGAAATCATCCGGTTATGAGTCGCTACATGCTACGGTGCAAGCTAAAAACAAGCGTTCCGTTGAAGTTCAAATTCGAACTGTTCGTATGGACGATGAAGCAGAAAATGGTTTAGCTGCTCACTGGAAATACAAAGGAGGAAAGGGAGGCGATGGCATCGATCATTGGTT
>JAFGAK010000333.1 GCA_016933745.1 Bacteroidales bacterium | reverse complement strand
TGGATGAATTTTACTAATCAAACCAACATCTTCGTCGCGAATCTTAATAAACGCAACTTGGTCGCCAACGGCTAAGGGATTTGTGCTTTTTATCCCTTGCGTTTTGAAGCTCCCTTTGATTTTGCAGTTGTGAAGAATCCCGTCTTTTGTTTGTACAAGATACCAGCTGCCTGTTGATTTGATTACAATACCTTCCACGTTGTTGAAAATTAAACTCGTTCCATTTATGGGCTAAATTTACAAACTAATATGTATATTCGCTTTAGAAATTATTTGCATCATGTATATTCCTTTAATTATTTCCATTTTATTAAGTCCGCTTTTAGCTCTTTTGCTTTATTTTTATGTTCGATATCGTTTTAAGAAAGGTTATTTTGCTCTTTTTAATCGGTCTTATTTTTTAGGCATTCTAAGTGTTTTAATTCCTGCATTGATTTATTTTATACTCTACCAACAAGGGTATACACGTTTGTCAAATCTTAGAAGAATCTTGTTTTATTCCTTTGTTGGAATTGGCTTTGCTCAGGAACTGGGTAAATTTATCGTTTTACGTTATCTTGTTTTGCCGTCTTCTCAATTTCAAAATCCTTCAGACGGAATTCTTTATAGCTTAATGATCAATTTTGGCAATATGAGTTTGATAAGCGTGTTGAGTCTTCTCTTATTTCCTGATTTATCTCCTTTGGTTTTAATTTCCGGCATTTTTATCAGCATGCTTTTTGCCGTTGTGATGGGCTTTTTTGTGGGAATGGGAAAAGTAAGGCACAATCGCTTAGTAGATTCATTTACAGGTCTTTTTGGAGCTGCATTTTTTCACGGTAGTTATCAATTTATATTAGAAACAAAAGATTATAAATTGATGATTGCTTTTATTGCAGGAAGTGCCATTATTACGCTAATGCTTCTATTTAAAGCGATTGAAATTACCGACCAAGTAAAGCAAGACAAAAGCATTAATTAATCCGTTTTTTGTTGGATCAATTCAAGTGCTTTGGCTATGTATTGATCGTTTTGCAGATACACCGGGTAAAAACCATCTTCGAATAAATTTCGCGCAATTTCAGCTTTGAGCAAATTCATGATAAACGGTTTTGTATCTGAAATATCTTCTTTTGTTGGTTTTAGCGCTTGCAGCGTTTTTGTTTGCAAAAAGGTTTCGTAAAGTGTATTCTCCTTATCAAAATGAGCTATAAATTCATCAACAGATTCATATTTACTTAACGCCTTCCGATTATTATCAACATAGTCAAAAGCATATTGATAGATTATTGATTGATTTAGCAAACGATTATAGAAATAAAAATTGATGCTTGTATCAGCTGGAATAAATACATCGGGCCAAATGCCACCTCCACCATAAACGGTTCTCCCTTTCAAAGTTTGAAACTTTAAAGAATCTATTAGCTGCGTGCTATCTGGCTCAAACAGAGATTCTCCATGCGTTTGTTTGTAAAATTCCTGATAATAAGCTTCTGTTCCATTTTCATAGGATCGTTGAATACTTCTGCCGCTAGGCGTAAAATAACGCGATACAGTTAAACGAACGGCAGATCCGTCTCGGTAGTTCATTTGTTCTTGCACCAAACCTTTCCCAAAAGTACGTCGTCCTACCAGCAATCCACGGTCGTTATCTTGAATAGCTCCTGCAACAATT
Source organism: Bacteroidales bacterium (assembly GCA_016933745.1). Lineage (GTDB taxonomy): Bacteria > Bacteroidota > Bacteroidia > Bacteroidales > UBA12170 > UBA12170. Next base: position 47 of record JAFGAK010000333.1, on the reverse strand, counting down.
TCGGAGGCTGATGCCGAGTTATTATCAATCAACAAAATCAATTGTCC
>JAFGAK010000332.1 GCA_016933745.1 Bacteroidales bacterium | reverse complement strand
GCAAATGCCGGTTGTTTCGCCATCGTTTTAGAAAAAATTCCCGCCAAACTTGCCGGTCAGGTTACGGCTTCAGTAAAAGTGCCAATTATTGGAATTGGAGCCGGTGCGGAAGTCGACGGACAAGTGCTTGTTTTACACGATATGCTTGGAATTACTCAAAAGTTTAGTCCGCGTTTTTTGCGTCGTTACCATAATTTGAGCGAAGAAATTAAAGGCTCTGTGAAAGCCTATATTCATGATGTGAAAACATTGGATTTCCCAAATGAAAAAGAACAGTATTAAACATTAAACATTTAACATTAAACTTTGAACATTAAACATTAAACTTTGAACTTCAAACATTAAACACAATACAATGAACCGAATTATTACATTATCGCTTATTTTGCTAATTCCATTTGTAGGATTTGCAAAGAAAAAACCTGAAATAAAAGGTTATCAATTTACCATGCTTCACGAAGTGCCAACCACACCTGTTAAAGATCAATATAGAACAGGAACTTGTTGGAGCTTTTCGGGTTTAGCTTTTTTCGAAAACGAGTTACTTCGCATGGGAAAAGGCGCGTTCGATTTATCTGAAATGTATTCTGTTCGACAAGCTTACATGGAAAAAGCAGATCGATTTGTTCGCTTTCAAGGAAAAACCAATTTTGGAAATGGTGGAATTATCCACGATGTGCTCTACAACATCAAAAAATACGGTTTGGTTCCGGAATCGGCTTACCCAGGTTTAAATTATGGAGAAGATAAGCACGTGCATGCCGAAATGGATGCCTTGTTATCCAGCTATGTCAACACCGTGATCGAAAATAATAATAAAAAATTATCACCCGCTTGGCTCAAAGGTTTCGAAGGAATATTGGATGCTTATTTGGGAAAAGTACCTGAAAATTTTGAAGTGGACGGAAAAACGTTTACACCAAAATCTTTTGCAAATGAATTAGGAATCAACCCAGACGATTACGTGATTATAGGTTCCTATACGCATCATCCATTTTATGAGCAATTTATTCTTGAAATTCCAGACAATTGGCTTCGCGGACAGATTTATAACCTACCGCTCAACGAGTTAATGGAAGTGGTAGATCATGCTTTGGAAAATGGATATTCTGTTGGCTGGGGAGCCGATGTTAGCGAAAGAGGTTTCTCTTGGAAAAACGGCGTAGCAATTGTTCCCGACGAAGAAAAACCAGAATTGGATAATCTGGAAATGAGCAAATGGGAAAGCATGAGTAAAAAAGAAAAAGACGAGCTACTTTATACTTTTGAAGGCCCGATAAAAGAGAAGCTTATTACGCAAGAAATGCGTCAAGAACAGTTTGATAATTACTTAACCACTGATGATCACGGTATGGTTTTTACAGGAATTGCTCAAGATCAGAATGGAACGATTTATTATAAAGTCAAAAATTCATGGAGCCAAGCCGGAAACGAATACAAAGGCTTTTTCTTTGCTTCTAAATCCTTCGTAGAATTAAAAACCATCGATGTGTGGATTCATAAAGATGCAATCCCCAATAATATTAAACAAAAATTAGGTTTATAAATTCATCCCCAAAGTTGCTTCATTGAAAAAACGAGTAAATATTAATTTGCTATTTGCGTTTCTAAGCGGCTTGGTTTTGTTGTTTATTATTGGTCCTTTGTTAGGCATGCT
>JAFGAK010000032.1 GCA_016933745.1 Bacteroidales bacterium | reverse complement strand
TTACTAATCAAATTTTTGAAATTATGAGAAAACTGTCAATTTGGCTAGTCGGTTTATTGCTTATTGCAAGTACAGGCATGGCTAATGCACAAACAAAGTCTATTTCAGGTACAGTAACAAGTGCCGACGATGGCTTGACTCTTCCTGGTGTGGCCGTTGTTGTGAAAGGAACAACAATTGGAACAACCACCAATATGGAGGGACAATACCAATTCGATGTACCAGGAGACGCAACTACTTTAGTTTTTTCTTTTATCGGATTAAAAACACAAGAAGTACTAATTGGAGAGCTTACAACAATTGATGTTGTAATGCAATCTGATATGTTTAATCTTGACGAAGTGATTGTGGCCGGTGTGGCTTCAGGTACGCAGCGCAAAAAACTAACTGTTTCTGTTGGTAAAGTAAGTGCCGATGAACTACTCGAAGTTCCTGCTGTGAATGCAGCTGGTGCGCTTCAAGGTAAAATGGCTGGTGTTCAGGTAACTACCAATACGGGTACTCCTGGTCAATCAGCTACCATTTTAATTCGTGGAGCTACTTCAATTTCTGGTAGTCAAGAGCCTCTTTACATTGTGGATGGTGCCATTATCGAAGGCGGTCTATCTGATTTAAATGTGGATGACATCGAATCAATCGAAGTTGTTAAAGGAGCTTCTGCTTCTGCTCTTTACGGATCACGTGCCGGTAGTGGAGTTATCGTGGTAACAACCAAAAGAGGTGCTAACTTACGCGAAGGACAAACCAAAATTACAATTCGTAATGAGTTTGGTATGAACCAAATGCCTAAGTATTTACCATTAGCTGAGCACCACAACTACGAACTAAAAGACAATCCGAGTTCACTTTATACCGATTATTTAGGTGTTACTTTCCCTGCTGATTATGTAGGAGGAACAGATCCTAATATTGCTGGTTCTAGAGTATTATCTCCTGACCATTATGCTGATAATCCATATGCATTTGTTAATGATAACCAAGATGCTATTTTTAGAAATGGTAATTTTTATACAAATTATGCATCTGTTGCTAATAATTCAGGTAAAACCAATTTCTTAGTTTCTTTCGAGAATTCACAAGAAGAAGGTGTTTTGAAATATACGGATGGATACAATCGTAAAAACTTCCGCGTGAATGTGGATCATTATATTGGAGAAAAATTCAAAATTTCTGCTAGTCAGTTAATTGGTAAAAGTTTTACAAACTCTCCAGGTGGTATCGATAACAATGGTGGTATTTTCTTTGATGTTTTATTCTTATTACCCGATGTTGATTTAACACGCGATAATGAAGAAAACGGAGATCCTTTCGATGTAAACGTTAGTAACTGGAACAGTAACGAGGATAACCCATTGTATGCACTTACTAAAATCAAAAGAGAAGAAGATAGAACATACATGATTGGTACATATGGTGCTGAGTGGTTTGCTTCTGATTGGTTGAAAATGGAAGCGAAATACTCATTCGATAGAAGAAATACAGATTATACCTCTTGGACTCCTAAAGGAATGTTGCAAAGAGGAGGTACTCTTCTTGTTGAAGATTTAGGTTCTTTATATAAATACGGAAGTACTACATTTTCTCAAACAGGCCAAGTAACAGCACACTTAAATAAGCAATTTGGTGATTTAACAACCAAAGCGAAATTCAGTTATCTATTCGAAGATATGCATTTCCAAAGCGTTGGTGCTACCGGATATGATTTCTCCGTTGCAAATATGCCTTCTTTAGACGCGATTGTTGGAGCAAAATCAATTACTTCCTATATCGAGGACGTAAGAGCGGAAAACGTATTTGGTATTTTCCAATTCGATTTAAAAGGAAAATATTTAGCTGACGTAATGGTTCGTTACGACGGTTCTTCTCTGTTTGGAGAAAACGAAAGATGGAAACCTTATTTCAGAGTTTCTGGAGCTTATCGTATTAGCGAAGATGTTGAAATTCCTGGCGTTCAAGAATTAAAAGTTCGTGCAGCTTACGGAACATCCGGACAACGTCCTGGTTTTGCAGCTCAGTACGAAACGTATTCATTCTCTAATGGATATCCTGCTTCTGCATATACTTTAGGTAATAAAAACTTAAAACCTTCCAATTCTGCAGAATTAGAAATGGGTTTAAATGTGGAATTCCTAGATCGCTTTAGTTTTGAATTTGTCTATGCCAAAACAAATACTACAGATCAAATTCTTCAAGCTCCATTACCTGCTTATTATGGTTACCAATATCAGTGGCAAAATGCCGGAGCACTTGAAAGCAAAGTTTTTGAAGCTACTTTAGGCGCTAAAGTAATTAAGAAAAAAGATTTTTCTTGGGATGCTAACTTGGTATTTGACAGAATTCGTCAAACCGTTACAGAATTAAATATCCCTGCTTTCCAAACTGGTCCTGTTGGTCAGGATGCTGATCAGGCATTTTACATTCGTGCTGGTGAAACGTTTGGTGTTATTTATGGTACTACCTTCTTAACCAGTCTTGCAGATTTAGCTCCTCAATTAGGAACTGGTGACGATATTTCTAACTATGAAGTCAATAGCGACGGTTATGTTATTCGTAAAGGTACTCAAGGTACTGTAAATGAGAAACCAATTAAATTGTTAGACGCTTCCGGAAATCCTGTCAAAGGAGTTATTGGTAATACCAATCCAAATTTCCGTTTAGGACTTAGCAATACTTTGAAATACAAAAACCTAAGTTTATACTTCTTGTTTGATTGGAAAAACGGTGGTGATGTATACAACCGTACTGCTCAGTGGTTATACCGCGATTTACGTCACGTTGATGTTGATCAGTTTGGTAAACCAGAAAACGAAAAGAAAGCGACAGATTATTACTCTACTCTTTACGATGTTAACGATATTAATTCTCATTTCGTAGAAGACGCTTCTTACGTTAAATTAAGAGAATTATCCTTGTATTATACTTTGGGAGAAAAACAGTTAAGTGGTTTTGCAAATGGCATTTTCAAATCAGTTAAACTTGGCTTAATTGGCCGTAATTTGTTAACATTTACAGGTTATACCGGTTATGACCCAGAAGTTGGTCAAATTAACAATGGTTATGCGGGTTCAAGCCAGTACTTCCAATTCGATGCTTATGGCTATCCAGCTTATAGAACCATTAGTGGATCATTAACTATTGTGTTTTAAATGTGCGTAATAATTGTAAAATATTTAAAAATCACGAAATATGAAAAATAAGAATTTAATATACGGAATTGTAATTAGCTTTTTGTTCGTTTTTTCGGGTTGCCAAAAGTTAGCTGTTGAGAACTTGAACAATCCTGATTCCGCGACTGTACTAGCTAATCCTGATGACCTTGGAGGTTTAGCCGGCGGTATTATCAACGGCTGGTTTCAAAAATCACAAGAGTACGACGGAATCGCTTTAACACTTTGGGTTGGTGCCGATGCAGGTACTTGTTCTTGGGGTAATGCCGCAATGCGCGATTTTTCTAATGAACCTAGAAACGCATGGAATAACGATGCTGCCTATTCATATGCGAATGTTACTCGTACCTATTATTTAGGAATGAACAATGTTTTGGCATTGTCTAATCAAATTATCAATCAAATAGTTGTAAATGGCGCAGAATTACAAACTCCAGCTGAAACAGCTGCTGTTGAAGCTGTTGGTCGTTTTGGACAGGCTTTAGGTATGGGATATATCGGAATTATTTTCGATAAAGGATTTATTGTTGATGAAACAGTAAATCTTGAAAGCGATGAAATTCCAGCAGTTCCCTATACCGATATGATTAATGCAGCACTAGTTAAACTCGATCAAACTATTGCAATTTGTAATGCAAATACTTTCACATTGCCTTCCGCATGGATTCCTGGCGAAACATGGACCAATGTTGAGCTTGGTAAATTAGCTAATTCAATGGCTGCACGTTTGTTAGTAAATGCAAGTCGTAATGCTGCTGAAAATGCTGCAGTAGATTGGGCTAGAGTAAAAACCTATGCTAGCAATGGTATCGATTTTGATTTTGCGCCATTGGCAGATGATATTACTTGGTATTCCTTATACCAAACCTATTCTGTTTATGGTGGCTGGGGACAAGTAGATATGCGTGTTATCCATATGATGGATCCTAATATGCCTGATTACTTCCCAACAAGCATGTCTTTTGATGATCTTCCAAATCAGGGAGTTGCAACTTCTGCAGATGCTCGTTTAGAATCTGATTTCGAATATCTATCTTCTTGCCCATTCAGACCTGAGCGTGGTTCTTACCATTTTTCAAGTTATCGTTATGCACGTTTAGATCCTTATTTAGCTACTTGGACTACTCCAATGCCAGAAATGCGTAAAGCTGAAAACGATATGCTATTGGCAGAAGCTAAATTAATGACAGGTGATGTTCCCGGTGCGGCTGCTATCGTAAATGCAGGTACACGCGTAACTCGTGGTGGTTTAGCTCCTGTTGCTGCTGTTGCTGCTGACGTTGCTGCTGCCATCAAGTATGAGCGTACTATTGAGTTGTTCTTAACAGGATTTGGTTTAGAATTCTTTGATATGCGTCGTGCTGATATGTTACAGGTTGGTACTCCTTTGCATTTCCCAATTCCTCAACAACAATTGGATGTTATGCTAATGGAAAATTACACTTTTGGTGGCGTTGCAAATGCTGATGGTGTCAACACATCTAATGGTGGTTGGAATAGCAAAAAAAGCGCTCCAGTTAACACCAACTCAAGTACACCTTCTTTTGGTGGCGATGATTTGCCACGCATCAAGTAAGGGTTAATGTAAGATGAATTATATTGAAAATTAAAAACAGTATAGAATGATGAAAAAAAGTATATTTTATAGTCTAAGCGTTTTACTTGCATTTGCTCTTGTATTTACAAGCTGTAATAAAGAAGATGCTTACGATTTCAATAATTACACACCTGTTATTGTGGGTGGTGTTAGTGGTCCAACTTCTGGATTTGCATCCGGATTAGCCCCATTAACTTATAGTGTTGTTTACAGAGGTGGTTCTACTTATAGTTGGACGGTTTCTGGTATTGGTGCAACAATTACTCAAGGTGCCTTACCAAGTATTGCATTAATTACATTTGATCAATCCGATGTAGATGTGAATGCTACCATCACTGTTGTTGAAACAACTCAAGGCGGAAAAACTTCTGAAGCAGTAACTTACGCTGTTGCACTTAAAAAGTTTAAAGCGATGGCTATTTCTGAGTTTTTAGGAACTTGGACTGGTACTGAAAATGGAAATCCAATTACAATTACTGCAGTTGCAGGTCCAAATTCAAGCTCCATTACTTTAATGCCTACTGATGGATTACCTGCTTTGATGGCTCCATTATTTACAGGCTGGGGTGAAAGGTTTCAGCCAGGTTTTGCTCCTGAAGGCGCAATTACTATTGATTTGGATTTGAATACCGGTGGTGCTTCTATTGAACATTATTGGGGACAAACCTTACCTGGTCCATATGATTATTGGATTAGTGGAACAGGTCTTTGGAGTGGTGTTGACCGTAGTATGAATATCGACTACGTTTTACATTGGGCTCCTGGCTATGCTACTAATTACAATGCTTCTACTCTTATAGTTACGAAAAACGATTAGGCGATAGCCGAATAATAAAAAAAGAGCCGCAATTTTGCGGCTCTTTTTTTTATCCAAATTTTTTAGTTGGAATTCTCTTATAATAAATTGTATTTGGAAATAATCTTTAACAAATCTTCTTCATTTCGAAGTTTTAATTTTTCCTTTTTAATATAGGTTTCCATTTCAGTGCTTTTGTCTCCGAACAAACTTAAAAGGCTCTTAAGATTACCGATTTCTTCGGCAGGTTTTCCTTCAAACTTTACATAGTAACTAACAGGCATTTTTTTAAATGTAGCAGGTTTTGCATCAACATAACCTTGAGGCGATTTTGCTGGAAGAAATTCGATTCCAAATCTTTTTAGAAGAACCAGTTTCTTTTGATTGTTTAAACGAATAAAATAGGATGAAGCATTATTTGAGCCACCTTTAATCGGACAGTTAATAAAAATGTCTCCACCAATAGCAACTTCTTGATAATTATCTGGATTGTCTAGAGCAAGCACATTATCATCCATTTGAAACTCAATCTCATCGTTGTAAATATTGTAACGAAGAGGTACGTCTTGGTACTTGATATTGGTTGAAGTAAGCACATAGCCATTTTGAAATTCGTTCCTAAGATAAGGCGATCCTTCAATTTCATTGTCTTGCAAAAAGGCTTTCGTATCTTTTATGTTTTGCGCATTTAGCTTATAAAAATCACCAAATGTTTTCATGGTAATTCCGCCATCGTGGATAAAGCCTTCGTTTTGACCATAAACTGCGAATCCAATCAGGATAAGCAAGAAATTTAATGCAAATTTTTTCATGATGTTTAATTTTTGGGTATAAAAAAAGGTCGAAATACCTATAAGGTAAGTATCGACCTGTAAAATTCTTTGTTTAGTTAGAATGGCATGAAGGTAATCCCAACACTAATTGGAGCCATTTGAGGTCCTTTATCAGCAATAAACACTTTGTTTAAGGCATAGTAACCAAATACCTGAACCCATTTATAACCTGCTCTTAGCTGAACACCAAAACGGTATTTTTCCATTTGGTTGATTTTTTTGTCTTTTGCAATCGCTACATAACCTAACCAATTGCCATCTTCGTCAAAAGCATCTCCTTTGTAAAATGTTTTACTATCAAGCAAAATGCCAAATTTGAAACCCAAACCAAAGCGAACGTCTTTTTCTGTTTTAAGTCGCAATTCCAATGGAATATCCAAATAGGTAAAGTTTAACTTGCTTCTAGATGCTGTAAGATCGGTAGGTAATGGAGAAAACTCGACTACATCGGCATGGATATCAGCAATATAATAATCTTTTAAAAATAGATTTTCTGAAGAAATTCCTAAACCGGCTGCAACGCTCAAGCCTTTGTCATTCATTTCGTGATTGTACATTGCAAATAAATTTGCCCCTTGATTTAGTGTACGTGTATCCACTCCTAAGGGCATATTGAGCCAAAAGGTATTGTAAATATCGTATCCTAAAGAAATTTTCTTAACCGTACTTTCAGTAACAGGTTGGGCTATACTGCTGATAGTGAGCAGTACTAAGCTCCATACAAATAAAAGTTTTTTCATTCGAGTGTTATTTTCTTTTTTGTGCTTTTAAGGCACAAAGATGAACTAAATTTTTTTATCAATGGCGTAGCCCCTCCCTTAAAATGTGTTAAATAACACCTTAAAGATCTCAAGAAGCCTTACTCTTGGCTGCAAAGATAGCTTTTTTTAAGCAGCCCTAATTCTAATTATTTGATAGAACGCTTCTTTTTTTATTCGTAATGAACTCTATGCACGAACGCTTTCGGGCGATAAAAATTGCAATTTTATCCGTCAAAAATCATCCATCAAATGCTTCCACATTTAGCATTTGAGTAACAAACAATATTATTACTTTTGCAAAAAGAAGAATAAGCATGAAAAGAACAGAGATAAAAACGTTACTTCAAGAAAACGCAGTAGGTGTAGAAGTGAATGTAAGAGGTTGGGTTCGTACTAAGAGAGCAAGTAAAAACGTTGCCTTTGTGGCTTTAAATGATGGATCAACCATTCATAATATTCAAATTGTGCTGGATGTGAACGTTTTTGATAAAAACGATTTGGCAAAAATTACTACCGGAGCAGCAATTTCTGTTGATGGAGAGGTGGTTGCATCGCAAGGAAGCGTTCAGAGTATTGAAATAAATGCAAAGCGACTTGAGATTTTGGGCGAAGCAAATCCAGATGAATATCCGTTACAACCCAAAAAACATTCTTTGGAATTTCTTCGTGAAATTGCACATTTACGTTTTCGGTCTAGCACTTTTGGCGCGATTACCCGTATTCGTCATTCGATGATATTTGCAGTGCATCAGTATTTTACGATGCATGGTTTTTTTAATATACACACGCCTATTATTACCGGTTCTGATGCGGAAGGAGCAGGAGAGATGTTTCATGTTTCAACTCTCGATCCAAATCATTTACCTAAAACAGAAACTGGAGAAATCGATTATTCAAAAGATTTCTTTGGTAAAGAAACCAATCTTACTGTTTCTGGTCAATTAGAGGTGGAAACGGCGATGGCTGGAATGTCGAAAGTATATACGTTTGGACCAACCTTTCGAGCCGAAAACTCCAATACTTCGCGCCATTTGGCTGAATTTTGGATGATTGAACCCGAAGTCGCTTTCAATGATTTGATCGATAATATGGATTTGGCAGAAGATTTTTTGAAATACCTCATTCAATATGCGCTCGATCATAACAGCGATGATTTGCAATTTTTAAGCAATCGCCTTCAGGAAGAAGAAAAAGGGAAACCCGAAGATCAACGTTCGATGGAGTTAATTGAAAAGCTGAAATTTGTCTTAGAGAATGAATTTGCTCGAGTAACCTATACTGAAGCTATTGAGATCCTGAAAAATTCTAAACCAAATAAAAAGAAGAAATTCCAATATTTAATTGAAGAATGGGGTGCGGATTTGCAATCGGAACACGAACGCTTTTTAGTTGAAAAACATTTCCAAAAACCGGTTATTTTAATTGATTATCCGGCAAGTATCAAAGCGTTTTATATGAAACAAAGCGAAGATGGAAAAACGGTAAGAGCAATGGATGTTTTGTTTCCGCAAATTGGCGAAATCATTGGCGGATCGCAAAGAGAAGAAAATTATCAGAAACTAAAAAGAAGAATCACAGAGCTTGGAATTCCAGAAAAAGAAATGTGGTGGTATTTAGATACACGAAAATTCGGAACAGTTGTTCATAGCGGTTTTGGTTTAGGTTTTGAACGATTGATGCTCTTTGTTACCGGAATGGGAAATATTCGCGATGTAATTCCATTTCCGCGTACTCCACAAAATGCAGAATTTTAAAAGTATAACATCGATTTTATTTAAACAGGTGCTTGCTAAGAAAAAAGCTGTAAATTTAGATTTGTAAACCACTCGATGAAAGAATAATATGCAACAACTCAAACTGCAACAAAAGTTACTACAAAAACTGTCGCCTCAGCAAATTTTGCTGATGAAATTGTTGCAGATTCCATCGATTGGTCTGGAGCAACGAATTAAGCAAGAAATAGAAGAAAATCCGGCTTTGGAAGATGTTGGTCAGGAAAATGCGGAAGATACGCATGACGATGACGACAGCCGTGAGAAGGATAATGATGATGAGTTTGATATCACGGATTATGTGGATGAAGATGATATTCCGGATTATAAAATGCGCTCGAATAATTATGCCGAAGACGACAAAAAAACCATTCCTTTTGCTGCCGGAATCTCCTTTCATGAAATTCTAGAAAATCAAATAAGTCATCAAGGGCTCTCAGATAAACAAGTTGAGATTGCTAAAATAATTATTGGTAATATTGATGATTCCGGCTACCTGCAAAGAGATCTCGAAGCCATGGTAGACGACCTAGTATTTACTCAAAACATTGATGTTTCTGTTAAAGAAATTGAATACGTTTTAAAAATAATCCAAACATTTGATCCAATTGGTGTTGGCGCTCGAAGTTTACAAGAGTGTTTGCTTATCCAATTAAGAAAGAAAGATCTGACTAACGAAGATGTGTTGCTTGCCATTCGTGTTTTGGAAAAGTATTTCGATCCATTTACAAAAAAACACTACGACAAGATCATTAAAAAAGCACAAATTGAAGAAGATCAACTCAAAAGAGCGATCGACGAAATTTTAAAACTGAATCCAAAACCCGGAAATTCGCTCAGCGAAACCACTAAAATAAACCACTATATTATTCCGGATTTTGTGATTATAAATAACGATGGGGAGCTCGAGTTGACTTTAAATTCGAGAAATGCACCAGAATTGCGATTGAATCGTACCTACAAAGACATGCTACTTGCATATGGCGCTAATCAAAATAAGAAAGAAAAAGAAGCTTTCCAATTTGTAAAGCAAAAAGTGGATTCGGCTAAATGGTTTATCGATGCAATTAAGCAAAGACAACACACGCTTTACATTACCATGAAAACCATCCTGGATTATCAATATGCTTATTTCTTAACTGGCGATGAAGTGGATTTACGACCCATGATTTTGAAAGATATTGCGGATCAAGTGAATCTAGATATCTCAACTATTTCTCGCGTAGCAAACAGCAAATATGTTCAAACACCTTTTGGTACGTTATTATTGAAAAGTTTATTTTCCGAAAGCCTTAAAACGGATACAGGAACAGATGTTTCTACCATTGAAGTGAAGAAAATACTATCGGATTGTATTGGTGTTGAAGAGAAATCAAAACCATTGACTGATGAGCAATTAACTGATATTTTGAAAGAAAAAGGCTATGTAATTGCTAGAAGAACAGTAGCTAAATACCGCGAACAACTCAATATTCCAGTGGCTCGATTACGTAAAGAATTAAATTAATTCGATTAAAAGGTTTACTCAAAACCGCGCTAATTTATTTCCCGCCGAAAAAATCATCCTTTCCGTATTCCGATTCAATTTTCCCTAACTTGGTATTTGGAGGTACTTTTCTCAGATTCTGAATGGTTTTAGTAGGAAAATAGAGCGATCGGACCTTCTTTTCTCGATAGGCGAATAGAAAAATTCCAAGTTACTAATTGGTTTTCCAAACTCATTTGTAAAATAATTGGAAGAAAATCAGCTCGAGTTTTTTGCCATAGGAGTTCCAGTATTTAAAAATGATAAGGAATAAAAAAGGAAACAGTTTACGATTTGCCCCACAATACATGAGGATTTTTATATATTTGCAGAACGATAAAAAAATGAAGCTATGGAACTTTTTATAATGTTAGCTATTCCCGGTATTTGGTCGATAGCACTGATTGCAATTGTAGTTCTTTTGCTTTTTGGTGGTAAAAAAATTCCAGAAATGATGAAAGGTTTTGGAAGTGGCATTAAAGAGTTTAAGAAAGGCATGTCCGATGACGATTCAGAGGATAAAAAATCAGATAAATAAATAAAAAAGCGGTATTCACCGCTTTTTTTATTTTACTTTAATTCCAAAACGTAAGCATCAAACTCTGCTCTTTCTTGTACTGGTGTTAATATTAACATTGCTTCCTTAATAGAATTGTAAGGTCCAACTACTACTTTAAAGTACTTGTTTCCATTTGGCACAAAATCTGGAATCCAATAATATTTAGCATCAAAACCTTTATCAGTTAATTCCTTGACTTTGGTTTGGGCAAGCGATTCTTGTTTAACAGCATAACAGGCAACAAAAAAGCTCGGTAAATGCAAATCGCCGGAGCGTAAGCGAACGCCCGAAAAGGTTTTATTCGTGCTTGCTGCTTTATTCGTTTTGGCTGGTTCCTTTTTAACAGGAACCTCTTTGCTTGTTTCGTTGCTGGTTTTTTCTACGGGATCTTCCTTAATAATTGTTGTTTCTGGTTTTGCTTTGGCCTCGTGGGTTTTCACTCCCGGATTGTAGAAAAAGATAAAATAAGCAACTACAAGCAAAATAATAATCAGAAGAACCATTCCAAAGATATAGAGGAAATACTTCTTTTTAAAATGAGGATCAGCAATGCTGGCAGATTTTTTAATAGGAGCAGGATTGCCGGTTTCGGTTTTTTTATCAAACCAAACCTCTTTTTTCGAAGTTTCTATTGGTGGTGGCATTACGGTTCGCTTTTCAGCTTTTGCTGTTCTTTCTACTGATTCCTTCTCAATCTCTTTTTCCTGATTTTCTTTTGTTTGAGTATATTTTTCAGTTTCCTTTTTGCTGGTTTCTTGATCCTCTTTTTTTATTTCTTTTACCACTTCTTTCTCTACTTGTTGTGTTACTTTTTCAGGCTCAGGAGTTGGTATGCTCGCCTTTATTGTTTCTGTTGTTTTTTTTTCAGGGGTTTTGGCCGACTCCTCCATCAGTTTTGATTCTAATTCCGCTTTTTCTTTATCATCGGATTGCGTCTTTATTCTGGCAAGCGCTTCTTCAATAATTTTCTTACTATCAGAAACGGGTTTTTTTTGCTTGTATTTTGCTTTCTGACTGATATAGAACTGCTTTTCTTTTCCTTTGTATTTTTCAAGAAAATAATCGATCTGCCTAATGCGTTCAGGATCATTTACTTTATACAATTCCGTTAATAAATTTTTATAATCTTCCATAAGCTGAAATTTCCGAAGTATCGATCAAATGGGAAACTTGTAAGTTCCAATACATACAAAGATACAAATTTCTGAAAGGATTTAAATTATAAAAAGAATATCGGAAGAAATCATCATTTAAACATGTAAAACCAATAGTTTTTCTTAAGGAGGCTGCTTTCCTCCTGAATTTGTCGATCGAAATAGCGAATTTACAGATGTCTAAAGATTATCTTAATTAGAAATTGGATAATTCCCCTTTTTTGTATTATTTTTGTCGCGAAACAAAGGCTAATAAGTCTAATATCAAATCACTAGACTATAGAACCTGCCGATTGAATCAAGAAATTGATTAAGTAGAAAGGTTGCAAATATGCTAAGGACTCTTAGAATATAAGAGTCTTTGTCTATTTATATTAAAAGAACAAAGCATCATGACAGAAACAAAATATTTTACAGAAGACGGTTTGTTGAAACTACGCAACGAAGTAGATGAATTAATTAGAGTAGAACGTCCTGCTATTTCGAAACAGATTGCCGAAGCAAGAGATAAGGGAGATTTGTCGGAAAATGCAGAATACGATGCGGCAAAAGAAGCCCAAGGTTTGCTCGAACTAAAAATTGCTAAACTGCAAGAAGTGATTCGAAGTGCTCGGATCATTGATGAATCAAAAATGGACGTTTCTAAAGTTTTGATCTTATCCAAAGTGAAAATTAAAAATTTGAGCAACGGAGCAGAAATGAATTACACGTTGGTTCCGGAAAATGAAGCGAATTTGAAAGACCGGAAATTATCTGTTAGTTCGCCTATTGCAAAAGGATTACTTGGTAAGAAAGCCGGCGATATGGTAGAAATTGAAATTCCCGCAGGTAAAATCAAGTTTCAAATCGTTGAGGTTACAAGATAAATATAAACACCATGGCCAGTCTATTTACTAAAATAATTAAAGGCGAAATACCTTCCTATAAATTAGCTGAAGACGATCGTTTTTTTGCTTTCCTCGATATTAATCCATTAGCCAAAGGACACGCATTGGTGATTCCGAAAAACGAGACTGATTATATCTTTGATATTGAAGATGATGAGTTGGGCGCCATGGTGGTTTTTGCCAAAAAAGTTGCTAACGCGATTGAAAAAGTGGTTCCTTGTAAAAAAGTTGGAATGGCCGTTTTAGGGCTTGAAGTTCCGCATGCGCATATTCATCTAGTCCCTATCAATACGGTTTATGATATCGATTTCAAACAACCAAAACTTAAACTTTCTACCCAAGAATTTGAAGAAATTACAGCTTTAATTAAAGCTCAAATAATCAACTAAATGAAAACCTGCCAAATTGTTTCTTTTTCTGTTTTGAAAACGACACTTATTGTATTGTTTGCTTTCGTTAGTATGACAAACAGTTATGCTCAAGAAAAAAGGATTCAGTTTGTAATCCATACTTCCTTGGGCGATATGAAAGGTGAGCTTTTTAACGAAACACCAAAACATCGAGATAATTTCGTAAAACTGGTCAAAGAGGGTTGGTATAAAAATTCCTATTTCCATCGAGTGATCAATAATTTTATGATTCAAGGTGGGCAAAATGGCGATGGAAGAGAAGACGCTCCGTACACTGTACCGGCTGAGTTCGTCCCAACAAGGCATGTTCATCACAAAGGAATGCTTGCTGCAGCTAGAGAAGGCGATCAAGTAAATCCTAGCAAAGCGAGCTCTGCAGCGCAGTTTTACATTGTTCAGGGAAAAGTATTTACTGAACCTCAGCTGACTGCTTTTGAAGAAAAGATGAACAAAGAAAGTAAGCGCGAAGCCATTGATAATTATATCTTATTTCCAGGAAATGAAAAATGGCTTTACAAAATGGATGCGTTAATGAAAGCCAAAGATGTTTCTGGTATGGAACAATTGCGTGATGCTATTTATGCTGAAATGATTACAAATAAAGAAGCT
Source organism: Bacteroidales bacterium (assembly GCA_016933745.1). Taxonomy (GTDB): domain Bacteria; phylum Bacteroidota; class Bacteroidia; order Bacteroidales; family UBA12170; genus UBA12170. Next base: position 1,019 of record JAFGAK010000032.1, on the reverse strand, counting down.
CCTGCGGAATTTCATTATACCCAAGAGCAAAAGAGAATATACAGCACCTTAGGAGGAACTCCCCATTTGGACGGTTCATACACGGTTTATGGACAAATTACAACTGGGTTTGATGTGTTGGATAAAATTGCAGCAACGCCCGTTGCCGGAAGTAAACCCATTGAAAAAGTACTATTGAAAATAGAAATTTTAGATTAAGACAATGAAAGAAAAAGTACTAAAATACCTCGAAGAAATAAAAGCTTCTTCATTCGATAAAATGAATGACTTAGAGGATTTCAGGATTAAATATATTGGAAAAAAAGGATTGATTCCGGCGTTATTTGCTGATTTTAAAAATGTGGAGCCTCAAGACCGAAAAGAACTGGGAGTTTTGCTTAACGACTTGAAAAATGCCGTTGTTGCAAAGATAGAAGAAGTCAAAGAAATCCTTGACAGTCTGGAACAAAATTTAGAATCAGGAAAAGACCTAACCGTACCTGTTAGTCGCGATTTAGGAACACGTCATCCTTTGTCATTAGTCAGAAGTCAAATCATCGATATTTTTGCGCGAATTGGATTTACAGTTGAAGAAGGTCCGGAAATTGAAGACGATTGGCATAATTTTACGGCATTGAATTTTCCTGAAGAACATCCTGCTAGAGATATGCAAGATACATTTTTCATCGAAAAATCTCCAGATATCGCTTTGCGCACGCATACTTCTTCCGTGCAGGTTCGTGTGATGGAAAACAATCAACCACCAATTCGGAATATTTTTCCAGGAAGAGTTTTTCGTAATGAAGCTATTTCAGCTCGCGCACATTGTATTTTTCATCAAGTAGAAGGTTTGTATATCGACGAAAATGTAAGCTTTGCTGACTTAAAACAAACTTTGATGTATTTTGCTAAAGAAATGTTTGGAGAAAATACGGGCATTCGCTTGCGTCCATCGTATTTCCCATTTACTGAACCTTCGGCAGAAATGGATATTTCTTGTCATATTTGTGGTGGCGAAGGATGTAACATTTGTAAATATA
>JAFGAK010000331.1 GCA_016933745.1 Bacteroidales bacterium | reverse complement strand
CGCGGAAATCCATCAAACAAAAATCCTTTGGCATCAGGATTTTCTTTGATTGTATTTTCGAGGATTTGTACCATGATTTCATCAGGTGCTAAACCTCCATTTTCAATGATAACTTTGGCTTGAAGTCCGAGTTCGCTTTCCTTTTCGATTTCCTTACGGAGAATATCTCCGGTTGAAATATAGAAAAGTTTGTATTTATCGATTAGAAATTCCGATTGGGTTCCTTTTCCCGCTCCGGGAGGTCCGAAAAGTGCGATGTTGAGCATAATGTGAGCTTAAAATTTCAGTAGTCAAAGATACAGAAAAGCCAGCTCAAAGAACAATAAATTGTTATTTTGCTAACACCTGAATGGTGTCTGCAACCAATCCACTATCATTTGCTCTCAGAATCAATTCACCTGGGGCATCTGGCTGAATGGTAAAATACAAGATATGAATGGGAACGTATTCCGGACATATATTCGGATTTTTTGGATAGAAATAATACGATTCTATTTGAATTCCCTCATTATTCCATTCAGTTGCTAAACGCGATGCAAATGCGCAACCATTCGTTCCGCCCGAAAATTTCACTTCGATACGAGTTACTTCGCCAACGGTTACTGTTTCCGGACTGTTTATTTCTGTTATTTCACCTTTTAATTCTTCATAATCTGAACCAACGGAGCAAGAACTCAAGATAAAGAGTAAGCCTGCGAAAAGAAAAAATTTCTTCATAAAGTTATTTTTTGCAAAAGAACACAAATATTGTACCTAAGTCGATAAAATGAGGTCACAAAGATAGAAAAAGTGGTTTACTTCCTTGGTTGCTTCGTTCTGATCAAACAAGTAATTATTCTAAACGCCGCAAAGAAGAGATGTATTTTATTTATCTTTATCCGATCAATTCAAAAAACAAGAACAGATGAAAATTCGAATTCTAATTATAAGTTTGGTTGCGCTATTTTTTAGCGAAAGTGTTTTAGCACAACAAGTCTGGTCAACAAATCAGGGCGATTTAAAAATTTATCCTATTCGGCATGCCAGCATGGTTTGGGAATGGAACGGAAAAACAATTTACATCGATCCGGTTGGTGATCCGGTGATTTACAAGCAATTTAATAAGCCCGATCTTATCCTCATTACACACAGTCATGGCGATCATTTAAGTGCCATCACTTTGGCGGGAATCAATGCTGTTGAAGCTGAATTTTTGGTTCCACAAGAT
>JAFGAK010000330.1 GCA_016933745.1 Bacteroidales bacterium | reverse complement strand
TTTGACATCAAAGCAAAACAAGTTCAGCAATTTTCTTATCCAAAAATAGCTGGTGAAAATACGGAAGCAGCAGAAACAATTGCCTTAGCTAAGAATTCGGATGGATTATATTTCAAGACCAAACAGAGCATTTGGCGTTTTCATGAAAAAAATGGATTTTCGCTTGTTCATGAGCAAAAAGGTCTCATCGACATTATTCTTGATTACAAGCAGAATACTCTTTGGGGAATTACTGAACAAACTGTTTTTAGTATCGATCTCGATCGTTTATTTTATCGAGAAGAAGATTTTCCTTTTACGAAAAAACTAACTGCTATTGCAAGCACAAAATCAAATATTTATCTAGCTGCAGAAAACCAACTTTACGAAATAAGTGATTGGGAAAAAGATGCAAAATTTAACTTACTTCCTTTTCAATCCGATTATAAAATTGATTTAAGCGAGATTAAAATACAAGTCATCAGTCCATACCAAACCGGTAGATATTTCTATCTGGGAACCAATAAAGGTTTGTTCGAATACGACAATTCCAATCATTTTTTTAGAGCACTCAGACACTATGAACAAGATTATTCTTCGCTAGTTTTCCATTTATGCAATGATTTGTTTGAAGATAGCACAGGCGATTTGTGGATTGGCACTTCGAATACGGCCATTGGCAAAGTTCATAAAGGAAGTAATCTTACAGAGCAATACGATTATAATCCGCTCGACACCAACTCGTATTGGGGAAATCACGTAAATACCATTTTTGAAGACAGCAAAAATCGACTTTGGATTGCTGGCGAAGGTTTGAATTTATATCACAGAAATAGCAATACTTTTTCTCATTTTACGATCAATCATGGATTAGCAAGTAATACAATCTATAGCATTCTGGAAGACAAAAAAGGAAATCTTTGGTTAGGAACCGATGTTGGTTTATCCGTATTTATGCCTGAAACAGAGTCTTTTTATAATTATTATGAGCGCGACGGTGTGCATTCTGATGGATTTACCAAAGCGGCTATTAAAATGCAAAATGGCGAATTACTCTTTGGAAGTAAAAATGGATTTATTGTGTTTAATCCGGATAGTCTGAAACAAAACCTTTTAATTCCTCCGGTAGTTATCACCAAAATAAAAGTTTTTGAGAATGAAATAATGGTAGATCTAAGCGAAACACCCGAATTAGTTTTAGCGCCAAACAAAAACACCATCACCTTCGAATTTTCTTCGCTCGATTATAATTTACCATCGGCAAATAGATATGCCTACAAACTGGAAGGAATTGATAATGAATGGGTAGAAACTGATTCAAAAAACCGAAGTATTCGCTATACGAATCTTCCTCCGGGGAATTATAAATTTCTGCTTAAAGGCTCAAACAACCAAGCTGTTTGGGGGAATTTATCAACGCCTGTAAGTATTTTTATTAAATCGCCTTTCTACCTTAAATGGTGGTTTATATCCATCAGCGCCATCGCTTTTATCGCTTTGATTTTACTTTTTATTCTGAACAGAGATAAAGAATTACGTAAAGAAAAGAAAACGCGCGAATTGGAACATCGCTTACTTCGATCACAAATGAATCCGCATTTTATTTTCAATAGTTTAGGCGCTATCCAAAGCTATATCTTTAAAAATAAGCCCATTGATGCCGGAACTTACTTATCAAAATTCTCCGAATTAGTGCGTTTGATTCTGGAAAATTCTCGTCAGGAATTGATTCCTCTTAACAAAGAAGTAGATACATTAAAACTGTATCTGGAGCTTCAAAAATTAAGGTTTCCGAAAAAGTTAAACTTTCAGTTCGATATTGATGAATCCTTGTATTCCGACCATCCAATTATTCCACCGATGATGCTCCAACCATTTATAGAAAATTCGATTGAACACGGCTTTAAAAACGCAGAACATCCCGGAATGTTAAAAATACAAATTCAAAAAGAAGGCGATTCTATTCTACTAATTAATGAAGACAACGGAATTGGCATTATCGCTTCTGAAAAAAACAAAGTACCAACAGCAACTACCTACCATTCTTTAGCAACAAAAATTACGCGCGAACGAATTCAGAACATGAACAAAGGGAAAAAACAGAAAATAGAATTACAAATTATCGACTTAAGTACATTAAACGAATCGCAAAGCGGAACTCGCGTTTCGATTCGAATACCAACACAAGCTATTCACTTTAAACCTAAAACCGATGATTAAAGCAGTTTGCATCGACGACGAACAGTTGGCTCGGGAATCGATTATTGATCTAATTAAGTTAAGCAATCAAGAAATTGAAATTGTTGGCGAAGCCGAAAGTGTTGAATCTGCAATTCAAATAATCCATACACATCATCCCGATTTGGTCTTTTTGGATATTCAATTAGCCGATGGAACCGGTTTTGATTTGCTTCAAAAACTCACTAAAATAAATTTCAAACTGATTTTTATAACGGCATACGAAGAATTTGCGCTGCGAGCGATTAAATTTTCAGCCATCGATTATTTATTGAAACCTATCAACCCGGCTGATTTTTTTGCTGCTCTTTCGAAAGCGGAAACTATTTTCGAAAAAGAAAATCAACATAAACAACTGGAAGCTCTTATTTCTCATCTAAATCCCGACGAAAAAAAGAAGAAAAAGTTAGTTTTAAGAACTGCCGAAAGCATTCACTTGATTGATATTCAGGATATTATTCGCTGCGAAGCCAATAGTGGTTATACCGAATTCTACCTTGATTCAGGAAAATCTATTTTAGTTTCTAAAGGATTGATCGAATTTGACGAGTTATTAAGCGAATGCGGATTTATCCGTACACATCAATCGCATCTAATCAATATCAATTTCATCGAAAGTTATGAGAAAACCGATGGAGGATACATTCTTATGCGCGATAAATCAAATGTTCCGGTTTCTAACCGAAAGAAAGAAAACATGATCCGGTTTTTTGAGAAACTCTAAAAACCGGATAAAATATTTTAATAGCGATAATGATCTGCTTTGTAAGGACCTTCGGGTTTTACACCAATATAAGCCGCTTGTTCAGGAGTTAATTTGGTTAGTTTAACACCAATTTGTTCCAAATGCAAACGAGCAACTTCCTCATCTAGGTATTTTGGCAAACGATACACACCCACTTGGTAGGCATCCCGTTTTTTCCAAAGATCAATCTGAGCAAGTGTTTGGTTGGTGAATGAGTTACTCATTACAAAAGAAGGATGCCCGGTTGCACAACCAAGATTTACCAATCTGCCTTCGGCTAAGATAAAGATCGAACGTCCGTCTTCAAAATAATATTGATCTACTTGCGGTTTAACCGTTACTTTTTTGACTCCGTTGGTATTTTCTAATTTAGAAACCTGAATCTCATTATCAAAGTGGCCAATATTACAAACAATGGCTTGATCTTTCATGGCAAGCATATGCGATGTAGTGATTACATCTTTATTTCCGGT
>JAFGAK010000329.1 GCA_016933745.1 Bacteroidales bacterium | reverse complement strand
TTTCTGCCAATTGCTCAAACAGATTTACGGCTAAAACATCAGCATAAATGGGCTGTTTTGCATAAGGAAAAATGTTTAGCGTTTGTTTTACAACATCTTTAAATTGCAAATCATACTTTAGACCAACGCTGTAAAAATCGCCTTCCAAAACCGCTTGCTTTATTCCAGCAATTTTTCTTTGAAATTCATCCTTTGAATGGGACAAATTCGCATAGCGTAAAAACGCGTCATCCAAAATAGGAAGGATACTCTCTTGATCAAAAACAATGATTTTATCGAAGTCTATTAATTTTATAAAAAGCTGATTTATAAACAGTTCGTATTCATCGCAAACACCTGAATACAACTGACTTTCCAGCGCGTTATTCGCTAATACAGCATACACAAAAAGTTGTTCTTGATAGGGTTTATTCCCAACACATGAAGGGATTGCCGGTTTTCTGCTCACAAAACTCAAATACGCCGTTTTTTCGGGCAAAGCCGATACCTTTTCTTTAAATTGGTTGCTAATAAAGGAAGAATTCCTATTCAACGAATCGAGTTGCTTTTGAGCCAAGGGATTTTCGTCAATTTCGCTTAATAAAGCTTCTTTACTCAAAATACCCTTGCTAAGAAGTTGGTTTCGTTTCTCTTCTGATAAAGCGGGAAGTTTGAAAAGATCCGTTGCTTTTCCTTTCCAACAAAAACCTTGAAAATCGCATGGATACGGAGAAAAACAATGGGCGCCAACTTCTACTTTTGGCGAATGGGCATCGTTTAAAATTTGCAATTCAACCTCCACTTCTTTCGCAATTTGTTTTTGCTTGTTCAAAATTTCAGCGCTGACTTCAACTTTCTGAAAATACGATTGAACATCTATTTTTCCCTCTTGCCCCAGATTGTAATCCGGATCGACATGCACCAAATAGAACGCTTCGAGTGTTAATCCGCTATTGCTTATCACATAATACTGAAGAGCGGCATCGGTAAAATAGGTTTCTGACAAACCCAGCGATGATTTAACTTCGTAAGCTTCCCAACCCGTATCCGTTTTGACCAAAATATCGAGCATGACCAATACTTTATTGAACTGGAAAGTGGCTTCATAGATAATGGTTTGTCCTTCTGCAATTAGTTCTTGGGTTTGTTCAACTGATTTTTGATATTGCGAAGGCGATTTTGGACTTACATCGATTCCTCCAGGAAAAAGTTCCTGAGCCAAAAAACCAACGTCGTGACCACGTTTGAATTTTGCACGCTGTTCGGCACTCATTTTGTCGCGCAAAAAAGGGCGTTTTTTATGCAGATAAAGGGCTTTTAAACATTGATGTCCTTTGATAAAGGTTGATTTGGAGAGGATATGCTTTTCCATTGGTCGTTTTTTTACAATTTATTACTTTCTATACCTACGGTTTTCATTCCGAGCATTGCGAGGAATCTGTTCCTCTTAATAATCAATTACAGAGATTCTTCACTGCGTTCAGAATGACATTTTTATTTCCTTAGCAGGTTGATAAAGGAATACGCATATTCATTTTTCTCAGACGCCAGAAAATCTTCACGAGATTCTTCCTTCCAAATAGCTTCATCTATTTCCGGAAAAAAAACATCCGCATCAAAGCTTTGGTGCACTTTGGTGAGGTAAATCTTTTCAGCAAAAGGCAAGAGCGCCTCATACAATCGTCCTCCTCCAATCACAAAATGCTCTTCCGGACGATCGCCATAGGTTTTTATAATTTCATCGATGGAATGAACCAATGTACAATTTGGAAAATGAACTTCTGTATTGGCGGTGAGCACAACATTTGTTCTGTTCGGCAAAGCTCCTTTTGGCAAAGACTCATAGGTTTTGCGGCCCATAACGATCGTGTGACCTGTCGTTAGTGCTTTAAATCGTTTTAAATCATCGGACAAATGCCAGATTAAGTCGTTGTCTTTTCCGATGGCACCGTTTTCTGCAACTGCAACTATTATAGAGATCATAGACTTTATTTATTCCTTTTTGCTTTGTGTTATTTTGTGCTACTTTCTGCTTGTTTCTAACTCGAAGAAAACACGAATAATTACAAAGGTAAGTACTTTTAGGCGATCGTCTATCATTCCAAAAGAGCAAACGTAAAATTAGTCTTCTTTGATTTCTCCTTTTAGGTTTTTCTCCATCAATTGTTTTGCGGTTTCTTTAGAAACATTCATTCCTAAAATAAACATCAATTTAGTTAAAGCAGCTTCCATGGTCATGTCTTTTCCGTTGATAATTCCCATTTTGCCCAAATCTAAACTGGTTTCGTATTTTCCCATATCTACAGAACCGCCTCGACATTGCGAAATATTGACAATCAAAATACCTGCATCAATGGCAGATTGCATCGCTTTTAAAAACCATTCTTCCGTTGGGGCATTGCCAGCTCCATAGGTTTCGATAATCACAGCTTTTAAACCTTCGGCCTGTAGAATTGTATTGACAATGGCAGGAGTAATTCCCGGAAATAAACGTAAGACAACCAGATTCGTATCTAAGTTGGTGAATGTTTTTAAGCGTTTGAAATTGGGTTTTTGAATGTATTGTTCGTGGTATTTGATATAAACACCCACATCGGCTAATGCCGGATAATTAACCGATTTAAATGCATCAAAATTTTCTGCATTGAACTTATGCGTGCGGTTACCTCTAAACAATTGATTTTCGAAATAAATACAAACTTCCGGAATCAAGGGAATATCATCCGATTTTGCTCCGGCTATTTCCAAGGC
>JAFGAK010000031.1 GCA_016933745.1 Bacteroidales bacterium | reverse complement strand
GATTTTATTGATGTGATTGTTCATGTGTTTCAAGAACCTACTCGTAGGTTTTACGATATTGAAAAGCTGTGGGCAGATGCCAAAATAAGTCACGTACAGAACTAATTTCTGACCAAACTTTTAACGAATCAGACAGAATGACAGAAGAAAATAAAACAAATACCACTGAGAAGAAAAAACCAATTCCCAATGGCACTTCTCCAAAACCCAAAGGAAAATTTAATTTCTATTGGATTTACGGCCTTTTTGCGGTTATATTTATTGGATTGCAATTTGTTGGTGGCAACGATTCATCCAAAGAGACCAACTGGGGCGAGCTAAAAGTAATGCTTCAAAATGAAGATGTAGAAAAACTTGTTCTTGTCAACAAAGAAATAGCCGAAATCTATATCAAAAAAGAGAAGAAAGATGAGTATAAAAAAGAAAATACGGGAAAATCGACCAGCAATAATTTTGGTGGACCGAGTCCCGATTTTTATTATCAAATAGGTTCGATTGAAACTTTTGAACAGCGCGTTTTTGAAGCTCAAGAGAAAGTCAAGAATCCAGTTTATATCAACAACGAAACACGACAGGATTGGGGAAAAGACATTTTTGGGTGGATATTCCCAATTGTCCTTTTAATTGGCGTCTGGTTTTTCATCATGCGAATGATGAACAAAGGAGGTGCAGGAGGCGGTCAGATTTTCAATATCGGAAAATCAAAAGCACAACTTTTTGACAAAGAATCAGCCGTAAGTGTGAATTTTAACGATGTTGCCGGCTTACAAGAAGCAAAAGTAGAAGTAATGGAAATTGTCGACTTCTTAAAAAGCCCCAAAAAATACACCGATCTTGGAGGGAAAATTCCAAAAGGAGCTTTACTTGTAGGCCCTCCGGGAACCGGAAAGACCTTACTTGCTAAAGCTGTTGCCGGTGAAGCAAAAGTTCCTTTCTTCTCTTTGTCGGGTTCCGATTTTGTGGAAATGTTTGTTGGAGTTGGTGCTTCACGTGTTCGCGACTTGTTCAAACAAGCCAAAGAAAAATCGCCTTGTATCATTTTCATTGATGAAATTGATGCCATTGGTCGTGCTCGTGGAAGAAACGCCATGACAGGAGCAAACGACGAAAGAGAAAATACACTAAACCAACTACTTACCGAAATGGACGGATTTGGAAGCAACGCAGGAGTTATTATTCTTGCCGCAACAAACCGTGCTGATATTTTAGACAAAGCGCTTTTAAGAGCTGGCAGATTCGATCGTCAGATTCACGTGGAATTGCCTGACCTAACTGAACGAAAAGCAATTTTTGATGTTCACATGAAGCCACTCACCGTTAGTAAAGAAGTTGATTCCACTTTGCTATCTAAACAAACACCGGGATTTTCCGGAGCTGATATCGCTAATGTTTGTAACGAGGCTGCGCTAATTGCAGCTCGTCAGGATAAAAAATTAATTGGTAAACAAGACTTTTACGATGCGATTGATCGGATTATTGGCGGATTAGAAAAAAGAAATAAAATTATTTCAAAACAAGAGAAAAAAGTAATTGCTTACCACGAATCCGGTCATGCAACAGTTAGCTGGCTATTAGAGCATGCTCACCCTTTGGTAAAAGTAACCATCGTTCCCAGAGGCAAAGCCTTAGGAGCTGCATGGTACTTACCCGAAGAAAGACAAATAACTACGTTTGATCAGATGTTTGATGAAATGGTTGCCACGTTAGGAGGTAGAGCTGCTGAGCAAGTGGTGTTCAAGAAGGTTTCAACCGGAGCGTTAAACGATTTGGAAAAAGTAACTCGACAAGCATTTAATATGGTCGCTTATTTCGGACTGAATGATAAAATTGGAAACATTTCTTTTTACGATTCCAGCGGACAGCAAGAATATCAATTTAACAAGCCTTTCAGCGAAAAAACAGCTCAAATAATTGATACTGAAGTTCAAAAATTAGCTGAAAAAGCGTATAAAAAAGCGGTGGAAGTTCTTACTGAAAATGAAGAAGGACTGCATAAATTAGCGCAAGTTTTAATTGAAAAAGAAGTTATCTTTAGAGAAGATTTGGTAGCCGTTTTTGGTGAACGTCCTTGGGACGAAGGAAAAGAATCCATTAGTGTTCAAGTTCCCTCAATCGCAGCTCCTGATATGGAAGAAAAAGGGAATAGCGAAGCACCACAGGAAGTAAGCAAAGAAGATCAAGAACCAGAGACCAAATAGGTAATAAGCTTAAATCGTATCGAATTAAAACGATTTATTATGGACGAAACAACCTCACGCGAAAAAGTTCTGAAAAGTATTCGGAATTCGCTCTTAAGTAAAACACCCAATCCCTATACTGATACGGATTTGGAAGGGAAAATTTACGCTGAGCTTGATGAGTCGCTGGCATTGAACTTTGCCCAAGAATTCACCAATTTGGGCGGAAAGTTTATTTATTGCGAAGATGAGCAAGATTTTAAAGAGGTATTCAAAGCCTTCAGTTCATCGGAAGAAATACAACCTCTTTTTTGCAAAGAGCCTGCATTACAAAAAATGCTCACATCCATCGAAATCCCTTTTTCCGATCAAGCGTCCGACTTTAAAGCACTCCGAACAACCTTAACTACCTGTGAATTCTTAATTGCTCGTTTTGGCTCGGTGATGGTTTCTTCGGCTTCTGATTCTGGAAGAAGACTAAACTTTTATGCAGAAAAACACTTGATTCTAGCTTTTGCATCTCAATTGGTTCCAGAAACCAAAGATGCATTAATTAGTATGCGCGAAAAATACAACGGGAAACTCCCATCAATGATCACTCAAATTAGCGGTGCAAGTCGATCAGCTGATATCGAAAAAACATTAATCAAAGGCATGCACGGACCCAAAGAAATTTATGTTTTCTTTGTGGATGATATTATTGAATAGCGCTTATGTTTAAAACTCTTTTAACGCGTACTTGGGCAGGCGCTTTGTTTGCAACGCT
>JAFGAK010000328.1 GCA_016933745.1 Bacteroidales bacterium | reverse complement strand
TGCAAATCCAGAAAAATATTTTGATCAAATCATCGAAATAAATTTAAGTGAGTTGGAACCCCACTTAAACGGACCATTTACTCCAGATCGAGCTACTCCAATTTCTGAATTTGCTAAAGCTGTTGAAGAAAATGGTTGGCCAACAAAAATGGAAGTAGGTTTAATCGGTTCTTGTACCAATTCATCTTACGAAGATATTAGTCGTGCAGCTTCTGTTGCAAAACAAGCTGCTGATAAAAACCTAGAAGTAAAAGCTGATTTTCAGATCACTCCTGGTTCTGAACAAGTACGTTATACTGTTGAACGCGATGGTTTGGTTTCAATCTTTGAGAGTATTGGTGGTCAGGTTCTTGCGAATGCGTGTGGACCTTGTATTGGTCAGTGGGCTAGAGAAGGTGCTGAAAAACAAGAGAAAAATGCGATTATTCACTCATTCAACAGAAACTTTGCAAAACGTGCAGATGGAAACCCAAATACCTATGCATTTGTAGCGAGTCCAGAAATGGTAACCGCTATGACCATTGCGGGCGATATGCGTTTCAATCCAATGAAAGATAAATTGGTAAACAAAGATGGAGTAGAGGTGATGTTGGAAGAACCTACAGGTGATGCTTTGCCTAAAAATGGTTATGCGGTTGAAGACAATGGTTTTGTTGCTCCTGCCGAGAATGGAAGTGGAATAGAAGTGGCTGTAAGTCCAACTTCGGATCGTTTGCAGATTTTAACTCCATTTGCTCCTTGGAATGGCGAAGATTATAAAGGCATGAAATTATTAATCAAAGCCAAAGGCAAGTGCACAACTGACCATATTTCCATGGCTGGACCTTGGTTGCGTTATCGCGGACACTTAGATAATATTTCGAATAATATGCTGATTGGTGCAGTAAACTATTTTGGTGAAGCAACCAACCAAGTGGTGAATCAATTGACTGGAGAAAAAGGAGAAGTTCCTGCAACTGCTCGTGCTTACAAAGAAGCAGGAATGGGTTCTATTGTCATTGGTGATGAGAATTATGGTGAAGGTTCAAGCCGCGAACATGCAGCGATGGAACCACGTAATTTAGGCGTTAAAGTTGTTTTAGTTCGTTCTTTTGCTCGTATTCACGAAACCAACTTGAAAAAACAAGGTATGTTAGGATTGACTTTTGCTGATAAATCAGATTACGACCTTGTTCGTGAAGATGACTCCATTGATGTTTTAGGATTGAAAGATTTTGCTCCTGGAAAACAATTGACAGTAGTTTTAAATCATGCCGACGGAACGAAGGATGAATTCAAAGTAAATCATACCTATAATAAAAATCAGATTGATTGGTTTAAAGCAGGAAGTGCATTGAATTTGATTAAATTGCAAAATAATTAAATTATCGGAGAGTAACTTAAAACAAATAAGTTACTCTCTTTTTTCCCTCTCTCTTTAAAATTATTCTAAATTAGTAATTCAGATATGAATTGCTTAATTGTTTAGTACTTTTGTTGACTAAAAATTTTTAAATGGCCAAAGTTGTAACACTTTCAGAAGCTGCCTCCTTAGCAATTCATGCAATTGTATTGATTGCTAGCACGGATAAGTTAGTGAACGTGAATAAAATTGCAGAAGCGACTGCTTCTAGCAAAAATCATTTGGCCAAAGTAATGCAACGTTTGGTTAAAAGCAATCTTGTAAGTTCTACTAGAGGTCCTGCTGGTGGTTTTGTTCTTAAGAAATCAGCTTCAGACATAAGTTTGTACGACATTTATTTTGCTGTTGAAGGACCAATTGAGTTGGAACATTGTCCGCTGGATCGTCCAATTTGTCCATTTGATAAATGCATTATGGGAGGAGTTATTCATAAACTCACCAACGATTTTAAGAAATATCTGATGACCGAAAAGGTTGCTAATTTTATTTAAAATTAGGCTTTAATGGATCTCTTATTTCTAAGAAATTATTGCTCTTTTGTTTAAAAATTTATTTACACTACAGAGTACAAATTATGCGATTGCTTTTGAATAATCCTTCGAAGTACAGCATCCTTGTGAGATTGCGCTAATACACGCTTTTCTTTCTTAAAAGATGGTATCAATAGAAAAATTGAATAGAATTTTTATTTTGGATTAGTAAATACTATTATTCTTTACGTTTAAAAGTATAATAATGTTGGCTATGGTCGTATGCATCACCACCAACAAATTTATATTCGTATTCAAGAATTAACTGATTTAAATCTTGGGGTTCGTCAATATATAAGTTTTTGATATGCTCATATCCAGGGCTAATTGGTGGTTGATCTCCTATAATCATACACCCAATATCACTTAAATGAATTCGGATTGAAAAAGTTTTTGATAATTGGTTTCGAATATAATAATCATCTACAATGTCAAATTCCCCAAATTCAATGGGGCATGTAAAACTGGAGTCTACTTCTAAATTAAGATTAATATTATTCTTTTTGATACGGAAAAGTGCAGCGTCTTTTATATTCAGCTCTAGATGAAAAGCAATTTTTGAGGAGGAATCATTATAGATGTAATCGATATCATTAGGATCATAACCAGTTCTATATGAACTTGTATAATAAATACTGTCGTTTTTGTATTTGTAGCTCTTTGACGATCTGCTTGAAGCGTAGAAGTCGTAACTATGAAAAACGGTTATTTCCATCTCCTCCAATACCCACTCGCCTTTCATAAATTCAATTGGATTAGATTCTTTTTTTTTTGTACAAGTATTAAAAATAAGGCTAATAAGAAAGATTGAGCTTAATTTTAAAAAAAACGATCTGTATTTCATCTTGTTATATTTCAGTTATATAAATGATTAATTTTAGTTAATCTCCCCCCAAAAATAACGCAAAATAAAATGTCTCCCCGAAGTATAATAAACAGTGAATACCAAAGTTACATATCTGAAATAGCTAAAGTCAAGTTGGATGAAAAATTTGGTTGATGGATTTATAAACCAATAAAGGGAAGCATTTATCTATCATCCTTTTTTTCTAAACAAGAATTTCCCGCTAACCAACCTGTTGAATAAGCTATTTGGAGATTGTAGCCTCCAGTTTCGGCATCTAAATCAATCATTTCTCCGGCAAAATACAATCCTTTAATCAATTTAGATTCCATCGTTTTAGGCGAGATTTCACTCGTTACAACACCTCCTGCAGTAATTATTGCTTCTTTAAAGGAACGATGATGACTAACATCAAATGGTAAATTCTTCAAAAGGTGTCTGATTATTTTTCGCTCTTTGGCTGCTACTTGATGACATTCTTTTTCAGGATCCATTTCTAAATAGTCAATGAACACAGGCACCATTGAGGCGGGTAACCAAAATCGGAAGATATTCCCGATTTTCTTTTTTCCATGTTCATTCAAATCGCGAAGCAAACGTGCATCCAATTTTTGTTCATCGAGAGCAGGTTTAAGGTCAACTGTAATTTTGACCTCGTTTTCTTTTCTTAATTCAGCAACAACAATCCGACTCAAAGTTAAAATGATAGGACCTGAGAGTCCAAAGTGTGTAAATAGCATTTCGCCAAAGTCTTCGCCCAATTTTTTACCGTTTACCCAAACTACGGCTTTCACGTTTCGCAAATTCAAACCTTGCAAACTTTGCGCTAAATTTCCTCTGGTTTCTATGGGAACTAAAGCGGGAATAGGTGTTTCGATGGTATGTCCAACACGTTTAGCTAATTCGTATCCATCACCATTAGAACCTGTTGCAGGGTATGATTTTCCGCCAGTTGCTAAAATTATTTTTGGTGCATAAAAAGGCTGTCCGTTTGCCGTAAGTCCATGAATTTCATTGTTCTCTGTAAGTAGCTTCTCTACTCGCATGCCCGTTTGAATTACGACTCCAAATTTTTCATTCCAACGTAACAAGGCGTCGAGAACATCTTTGGATTTATTACTTACCGGAAAATACCTTCCACCTCGCTCCAAAATAGATTCAACTCCAAAGCTTTGAAGTAATTGGATGATATCCTCAGAAAAAAAAGAAGAAAATGCTGTTCGCAAAAACCGACCATTTGGAAAAACATGAGGAATGAATTCTGAAATGGGTTTATCATTGGTAATATTACATCGGCCTTTGCCTGTAATTAAAAGTTTTCTGCCAGGCAAACGCATTTTTTCTAAGATCAATACTTTTGCTCCTAATTCTGCGGCTCTCCCTGCAGCTAAAAGTCCGGCTGGTCCAGCTCCAACTACTATTACATCGTATGTATTCATGCGTTGCAAAGATATTCTTTATGTGGCAAGTTTAGTGTTGAATCTAAATAAAAAGCGTTGATTTTAGCATCGATATAATACGCCTAAAAAAACAAAAGAAGTCAAATGTGACTTCTTTTGCATGATTGAATGTTCTATAATTGAATCTATTTTTGGTTTAGCATTTCTTTAATTCCACCCAAAGAACTCAAAACTCCGGTAGCTTCAAAAGGAATATATACGGTTTTGGTATCTTCTCCTTTAACCATTTCACGTAATGTTTCGATGTATTTTGTTGCGATTAAATAATTTACCGGATCGCCATTTTTTGTTGTAATTGCCTGACTGACCAAACGAATGGCTTCAGCTTCGGCTTCAGCAATGTTGATGCGTGCTTGCGCGATTCCTTCTGCTTTTAAAATGGCTGATTGTCGGTCGCCCTCAGCTTTCTTTATTTCACTTTCTTTGAAACCTTCCGCTTCCAATATTTTAGATTTTTTCTGTCCTTCGGCTTCCAAAACAACGGCTCTGCGATCTCGTTCTGCGCGCATTTGTTTTTCCATCGCTTGCTTAATATCTTCAGGCGGATTGATATCTTGAAGTTCCACACGATTTACCTTTACACCCCACTTGTTAGTGGCATCGTCTAGAATTGAGCGTAATTTAGTATTGATTGTATCGCGTGAGCTTAAAGATTCGTCCAATTCCAATTCTCCAATTACATTGCGCAAAGTTGTCTGCGTAAGTTTTTCTATCGCATCGGGAAGGTTCTCGATTTCATACATTGCTTTTACAGGATCCATGATCTGGAAATAAAGCAATGCGTTGATTTGAACATTTACATTGTCTTTGGTGATTACGTTTTGCTTTGGAAAATCATACACGGTTTCACGCATATCAATTTTTGATTTTTGCTTAAATCGAATGTATTTTTGATCATCCATTCCTTCAATCACAAAACGCCATGTAATTTCTCTGGGCTTATCAATAACAGGCCAAATAATATTGATGCCGGAAGTAAGCGTACGACTGTATTTCCCAAGTCGTTCAATAATCATAACTTCGGATTGTTGTACAATTTTAAATCCTGCAATAGCAAAGATTAAGACAAAAAGGGCAATAGCCCCGGAAATAATAATTAGTCCCATGGTGATTAATTTAGAGGTTCGACAATTAATATAATGCTTTCCAATGCAACTACTTTAACGGTAGCTCCAATGCTAATAATTTCGTTGTTTTTGGTGGCAGCTTTCCAATCATCACCATCAATAGCCACTCTTCCGGTATTTTCTTTTGTATTAATTTCCTGTGTAACTCTTCCTGTTTTTCCAACCAATGCATCGTGGTTGGTTTTAATTAAGTCTTTGTTATAACCCACTTTTTGCATAATTGGACGAATAAGAAAGTAGGTAAGAATTAATCCAAGCGAAAAAAGTAGAATTTGCCATTTTACTTCCAATTCGAGGTAGTTACCAATAGCAGCAAAAATAAACCCGATTCCAACGGAGGCAGAAATGAAACCTGCTGTAAAAATTTCAAAAATAAAGGCAACAATGCCAATCGTAATTAAAATATGCCAAACTTCCATGGTTGTTTTTTTAGATAAGAATTTTTTCCTTTAAACTAATTAATTGGGTATCGAGTGCCTATGTGTTTACTTGCCACTAAGTTAGAGAAAGTTTTTTGAAATATTTTAGAAAAAATATATTTTTTCGATTTATTTGCTCTTGAAAATTAAGAGTTCAGGAAAAGTAGACTTTCCTTTTATTGGATAAGTAGGTGATTGATTTTGTTTTATAATTGGCGCTTCATTAAAAGGTCTGTTTGAGGATCGTTTCCAACCTTAAAAAGATGCTGGTCGAATACTTCAAAACCATTCTTCTTGTAAAACTGAATTGCGCGATGATTGTTTTCCCATACACCAAGCCAAATGTATTTATTCTTTGCGGAATTAGCGAGATCTAGTGCTTTATTAAAAAGAGCTTGACCAATGCCTTGTCCTTGAAAGTCTGATAGCAAATAAATTCGTTCCAATTCGAAGGCGTTTTCAAGTAGAAATTCGGTTTGTGCTAAATTGCGATTGATTTTTAAATAACCAACAATTTGGTTGTTTATCGTAGCAAAGAAAAATTCACTTTCCGGGTTTTGAAATTCTTCAAGAAGTTTTGGTTGGTTATAAGCTTCGTTAAGAAATAGATCTAAATCGCTTGCTAAGCAATGATCTCGAAAAGTTTCTTCAAAAGTTTGGATACTTATTTGTTGCAATTGTGGAAGTTCTGATTCGAATACTCGACGAATAAGTAAGGTTTTCATTTGACCTTTTTAATTAGTTATTGGTTCTTATTGTGTTTTCAATTGTTCAAAAATAAGGATCTTTTTTGATTCTGTTTTATTTTCCCGACCAAGCATGTGAAACAAAATTTGGAAGTAATTAGAGTTTCTTTTACATTATTTAACTTCTCTTTTTATTGTAATAAGAACTGCTAAATGATCTGAGATTTGTTTTCCATTTGCTAGCAGATCATTTAGATGTTGATGGGAAATTACTTCTACGTTTTTTGTAAAAAAGTAATCAATCTTTTCGTTTGCAATTGGCGTGAAATCGTTGAATGTTCCTACGGGACCAAGATCTTGATTAATAGAAATCAGCATCGCGTTATCGAGCTGTTTTTCAATATTTTGTATTGGTTTTTCGTTGGAAGTTAAATTGAAATCTCCCATTAAAATGAGCGGATAATTTTGCGTATTAATTTCTCGAATCTTTTCTAAAATAAGTTCCGCTGATTTTTCTCTTGCCAAAACACCCATGTGATCGAAATGTGTATTGAAAACCCACATCAATTGGTGCGAATCCTGATCCCGAAATAAACCATAGGTACAAATGCGCTCTAAAGCAGCATCCCAACCAATCGAAGCTTTGTCTGGAGTTTCGGATAGCCAAAAAGTGGCTGATTCAAGAACATGAAATTGCGTGCTGTCGTAAAAAATAGCGCAAAATTCGCCTCGGATTTTACCGTCATCTCTTCCCACTCCAAGGTAGTTGTAATTGGATAGATTGGAATTTATGAATTCGATTTGGTGAATTAATCCTTCTTGAGTGCCTAGTATAGCAGGCTCGTATTTTAAAATCTGATTTACGAGTCCAGTTTTTCGATCTTCCCAATTATTCACGCTGTCGTTTTTATTGTCGTAGCGAATATTGTAGGTCATTAGATTAGTTGTCTGTCCGATTGCTAAAAGGCTACAAAGCATGTAAAATGCACCAATATAGAATTTCATTTTAATGTTCATCTTCTGTTATTTAAGATAGATTGATTGCAAAGCGATTCCTTGTGGCTCCATTATTTCTTCAGATGTTAATCCTGAACCGAAGGAAAATTGAATACTTTCGATGTTTTGGATATCAAATTGAGAAGTTAAGTTGTGTTCAAAATAAAAAGGCAAAAAGCTTGGGTAGGGACGAGGCAATGTGACCGTTTTAACAGGTTTCAAATTATTTAAATCGATTGAGTATTCTCCTGATTTTGGCTCGATAGTTAGTAGACTTCCGAATGCATTTCCATCCTTTAAAACAAAAGCAACTTGCATTTTGTTAGCTTTTTGATTTAACGCATATCCTTGAACAACAAGTTGTTTCTTTAGCAATAAATCTTTTTTTCTGCCTTCAATTTGCTTCAAAACAAAATGCTTAAAACTGTAATCGTAAATAGGCGTCGCATTTAGATTTTCATTGTCTTTAACAAAAAGATTCTCTACATTGATTTGATATTCAACAGGATTGACATTTTCTATTTTTCCGAATTTTACGCCTTTTTGCCAAGGTTTTACGAGTAAATCACCATCTTTTTCAGCACTAAACAAGACTATTCGATCTGTGCTTTTCTTAACACTTAATTTGTAATTATTTTCTTGTTCCACAAGGAAATGATACTCCAAAGTTCCGGGAATTAAAAAATCGGCAGAAATACTAGCTGAATACTGATAAGGATTCGTTTGTTCCATGACCAAGGTTTTGCTTGCACTGCCATTGGATATTTCTAGCTGAATTTCTTTTGGTTGAATTGGAGCAACATATTGAACGATAAGCTTTAAGTCTCGGTTAGCAGAAACTTCATCAAGCGGAAAGTGCTGCATCCAGGCTTTATTCACCGTGGTTTCTGGGGCGTAAAAATCATTCAATTTCCCATATTTCCAAGCATCGCTTGGCAACCAATCCTTCATGCTATCAGAGCGGCTTAAAATATAAGTGCCCGGACGAATATCAAATTGTCCATCTTTCACTTTGCTCTTAAAATCATTTCCTGAATTAATTGGAATTAGCTCGAATTCTTTTCCCAAGTTTTCGATCTGAACGATCATTGAATGCGTTTCCCATTTTATGACGGCAACTGTTTTTCCTAAACTGTTTCTTCCAAATAAATTATCAACCCATATAGCATCCGGAAGTACTTCCAGACGCCAAGTTCCATCTTTAATTTTATCTAGGAAATAGGCGCCAACTCCATCGTAGCGAACTAGTTTCGAATTCCCAAAACCGGCAATCAGATTTAACTTCGCTTCGTCTTTTGGAATGGAGTTTGTTGTATTGGTGTAAATAAATTTTTCTGTTGCATTATATTCTGCCAAATCATTTTCGTAATCAATTTTAAAATTATCAAACGCTAAGTTTTTCGGATAAAGACCAAAATCTTGATATATGGGAATTTGATGAAAAACTTCAGCGCTTATCATCAAGCTCAATGCTTTTTGCGGAGCATAAACCAAGTTCATATAATGCGTATTGTATTCGGTGTTGGCGTAAGCTAAAAAAGTAGGATCATAAGCAAAATGCGTTGCCAATTGAATTCCTGCTTTCCGAAAACTTCGAGCAATAGCAGGGTAGATATATGATTTTCCTACATCTGCAGCATCAAATTCATACACAATTTTAGCACCATGATCTTTTTTAATCTCCTGTTCAAAAGGAATAGTATAGTCATTTACATTTGGAAGAAGATTGCCTGATAGTTCATGTTGATAACCCAATCCGGTTGGATACCACTGAAAAGTACCGCCATCAATTCCAGCAGCAAAATAATCATTTATAAAATGAACACCGTGACTAATATTATAGAAGATTGGTTTTTCGAGTCCAGTATCTTTCATGGCTTGAACCATGCCTTTTACAAATTCTGTAACTAAAGAGGCTTCGCCTGAATGATGTGGTTCATTACTAATTTCGAATGCAAGGATAGTGGGTTCGTCTTTATACGCAATACCTGTGTATGGATTTACGTGATTTAGAATTTGTTGCAGATAGTTTTGCTGCGCTTTGATTGCATCAGGATTTGTTAAACAATCAGCATGTCCGTATTTATGCGAGAATC
Organism: Bacteroidales bacterium; assembly: GCA_016933745.1. Classification (GTDB taxonomy): domain Bacteria; phylum Bacteroidota; class Bacteroidia; order Bacteroidales; family UBA12170; genus UBA12170. The sequence continues at coordinate 28,909 of JAFGAK010000328.1, read as the reverse complement.
CAGGGGTATCTTCATCTCGGTCAGGCCAGCCATTTCCCCAAAAAGCGATTGGGGTCATTACCACGTGAATGCCTTTGTTTTTGAGTTCGTAAAGTAGAAAGTCAAAAGTATTTAGATGCTCATTATCAAGCAGATTCCCAAGCGTATCGCTAATTTCAGTATCCCAAACGTGTACTCTGAATAAATCAAATCCCAAACGAGAAAAATGATAAACATCGTTTTTTATGGCTGCTTTAGGGTCAATTCCGAGTTTTTTGGCAGAACGAAATGCGTGGGCAAATGGCACAGTATAATTGACTCCAAAACCATGCACTTCTTCTTTGTTTTCCCATCGGAGCACCCCGTTTTCATCTACCGAAAGCAAGGTTTTGTTGTTGTTTGTAGCCGTTTTACAACTAATAAAAGCGATGATAAGAAGAATAATAATCGCGGTAGCTGATTTTTTTATTTTGGATATGGAATTCATTATTATCACTTGTTTTGAATATAACCTGGTGAGTATCTGAAAATAAAAGTACGTTTAATTTGAGAATTAGCAATAGCGATTCGAAAAAGCTTTGAGTTATAAAATGTAAACTAAGTTAGATTAAATGTAAAATATAGTTGACATAATGAAAATAATACTTTAATTTTGGGTTTTAATTTAAATCGAAAAAAGATGAATACAAATTATTTATTACCTCATTCGTTCAAGAAAATAGGTTGGATCCTTTTTATTCCCTCCTTTATTTTTGGAATACTCTATTTAATTTTTGATTTAGAACCTGCCTTTTTGGATTGCAAGGTAATCGCTTTTTTTAATGATGAAATACTAGAGGATCTTACTTTTGTTTCGATTACTGAAAATAATTTACTGAATGAAATTATTGGTATTCTGATTATCGTTAGTGCTTCGTTTATTGTCTTTGCTAAGGAAAAGAAAGAAGATGAGTTCATTACTCGAATTCGATTGTAGTCTTTGGTCAGAGCCACTTATCTAAATTATGCGGTACTTATATTTGCTTTGATGTTTATTTATAACATGGCTTTCTTTACAGTGATGATTATCAACATGTTTACTATTCTAATTTTCTTCATGATTCATTTTAACTGGTCCTTATACAAATTGAAGAAAGGAGTGAAGGATGAAAAATAGCCTGAAAGTAGAACGAGCCATCAAAAATATAACCCAAGCAGAATTGGCCGAATTAGTGGGTGTGAGTCGTCAAACTATCAACGCCGTAGAGCAAGGAAAATACAATCTTTCTACAATTCTTGCGCTAAAAATTGCCAGATTATTTGAGAAAAATGTAAATGATATATTTGTTTTAGATGAGGATGATTAACCTCACTCGTGTTATTAGACCTAGGCGCTACCGAGCTTTCTTAACATTCTAAAATGATTGAGCAAAGCAGCAAGAAAATTCGGTTGTACGTAATAAGGTAGTTTGTATTTCTCAGTAGTAGCTTTAACCAATGTAGAAATTTTGCGGTAATGCACGTGACTTATATTGGGGAATAAATGATGTTCTACTTGATAATTTAAGCCTCCAATCATCCAAGAAAAAAAACGACTTTTTGGAGCGTAATTTGAAGTTGTAAGAAGTTGGTGGATTGCCCAATTATTTTCCATATTGCCTTGATTATCTGGTACAGGATAGATTGAAGTAGGCATGACATGAGCCGTTTGGAAAATGATAGTTAAAATAAATCCACTTACTAAATGCATGAGTAAAAACGATAGGATGATCCAATACCAAGCAACAGGAATAAAAAGCATGGGTAAAACAATAAAAATACCATAATAAACTATTTTTGAAAGAATGAGATCAATCATCAGTTTGGAATAGTTCAGGTTGTTTGTTTTTAAAATGCCTTTCTTATGATGTCGGAAAAGCTGCTTGAAATCTTTGGTGGTAACCCACATTAATGTCATCAAGGAATATAAAAACCAAGCATAAAAATGTTGGTATTTATGGAGTTTAAGCAAAGGCTTGTTTGGCGATAGTCGAAGCACCGGGCCGGCATCAATATCTTCATCATGACCGTCAATATTTGTAAAACCATGGTGTAGCATGTTGTGTTGATGACGCCAATTAGGTGGAAAACCACCTAAAAAATAGAGCGATTTACCAAGCCATTTATTAAGCGAAGCATGTTTGGAAAAGCTTTTGTGATTAGCATCATGCATTAGTACCATACCAACGCCAGCCATCCCGAATCCCATTAAAATCCAACTAAATAAAGTTCCAAGTAGCGAGCTTGTTACACCAGTCAACATGAAAATAAAAGGTAGTAAATAGAGAAGAACCATGAAGGTTGATTTTAAATAGCTCTCGGAATTTCCAAATTTTGAGATTTTATTGGTTTCAAAGTATTCTTTTACTTTTAACCGAAGCTCATTGATAAATTCTGCTTGATATTTAGGGCTAAATTTTAGCTTATTAGAGGTCATATTTTGTGATACTTAATTTTAGGGGATTCAAAATAATCTGCTTTGTATTTTTAAGTTTAATTCTGTTATTTGGAATTATTCTAATCAAAGAACGTAAAAAGGAATGAGAACGGTTGTTTTTTTAAGGATTATTAAGAAGTAAAAGTGATATCGAAGTTAAGAAATTACTTAAAAACCAAATTAAGAAGTGTTTATAAAAAGGTAGCAGTTATAGTTATTGCAAGCTTTTCAAAATCTATCTACAAAAAAAGCCTTTGAAGGAAGTCAAAGGCTAATAAACCAAAGTGATCTAGGCGGGATTCGAACCCACGACCCGCAGCTTAGAAGGCTGCTGCTCTATCCAACTGAGCTACTAGACCGTTTTGAGGGTGCAAAGATAAAATTAAATTTTGATTTTTATACCGATTTTTCTTTTTTCATCTCCTTAATTTTTCAAAAAAAATAAGACATTCCTAGAAATTATTTTATATTTGTTTACTTAGCAAGAAAAGTACAAATTATTAACTTAATGAATAAATCATGTTAAATCTTGAAATGAAGCCTAAAGAAGGATTGGGCGATATTTTATTTGGCGAAATCCCTGAAAATCTAACCAAAATTATGGGAGAGCCTGAAACAGCTGAAGAAATCCGTACCGATGACGATTTAAAAACAACTATTTTAACGTTCCCTAACGAAGGAATTACTGTTTTTCTAGAAGGTCTTGTTGAGCCTATTGTGTCTAATTTTGATTGTGATAATGAAGATGCTACTCTTTTTGGTGTCAAAGTGTTTGAAAAAACAGAAGCTGAAATCAAACAATTGATGATTGATAATGGCTACAGCGTTTTTGAAGAAGACGAAGAAGAGTGGGGCGAACGTCGCTTAAGTTGCGAAGATGCGCTCATGGATTTCTATTTTCTTGATGAAAAATTACAAGCTGTTAATTTTGGTGTCTATATCAAAGACGATGGCACCATCGACAAAGAAATTTAAGCTTTTGTGCCACGCGGGTGGTGCACCATGATTTCTTCTTTTAAGTAATTTCGATCTAGATGTGTATAGATTTCGGTGGTGATGATGCTTTCATGACCTAACATTTCTTGCACGGCACGTAAATTAGCACCTCCTTCCACTAAATGAGTAGCAAAGCTATGTCGAAATGTGTGCGGACTTATATTTTTCCGAATTCCGGCTCTTGCAACTAAGTCTTTTACAATTAAAAAAATCATATTTCGCGTTAGCATTTTTCCTCGCCGATTTAAAAAAACATAATCTTCGTAGCCACGTTCAATCTCCAAATGAACTCTGCTTTGATGCACGTAAAAAGAGATTTGCATTAAAGCTTGACTGCCAATAGGAACCAATCGCTCTTTATCGCCTTTCCCAGTAACTCGAATAAAACCTTCTTCTACATATAGATTCGATAGTTTTAAATTAACCAATTCACTAACACGTAAACCGCAGCCATACAAAGTTTCAATAATTGCTTTGTTTCGTTCTCCTTCGGCTTTGCTTAAGTCTATTTGCTGAATGATGGAATCAATTTCTTTGAGTGATAAAGTTTCGGGAAGTTTTTGTCCTAATTTGGGAGGATCGAGCAAATCAGTTGGATCGTCTTTTAAATAATTTTCTAAGATCAGATACTTATAAAAAGCCTTAATTCCTGAAATAACTCGAGCTTGCGATCTTGCGCTGAGGCCTAGTTCCGTAACCCATTTTAAGAAATGTTGAAGGTTCTCAAGCTTCACCTCCAATGGCGACAAAGGTTTTTCTAAATAATCGAAATAATTGATCAGTTTATCAATATCTCTTAAATACGCTTCAATCGAGTTTTTGGAGAGCGATTTTTCAAGTCTTAAATAATCTTTAAATCCAATGATATAACGTTGCCAATTAGACATACACCTGTTTTTAACAAAGTTAAGAAAGTTTTTATTTCTACTTAGTTCGATCTTATTCTTGGTAAAGCTCAATAAAATTTTATTGTATATTTGTTTTTTACCATTTATTAATTCAAAATAATTTAATAATGAAAAATGTTTTAATTCTTATTGGACTTGTTGCGATAGTTATTGTTTTTTATGCTTGTGGCAATCAAGCTTCTAACAAAAAAAGTCAAGAGTCTGTTGCTGAGGCAAAATTGCCCGTTGATTGGTCGAAAAATGCCGTTATTTACGAAGTAAACCTTCGGCAATATACCGAAGAGGGAACAATCAAAGCGTTTGAGGCTCAGCTACCGCGATTGAAAGAATTGGGTGTAGATATCTTGTGGATGATGCCAGTACATCCAATTGGTTTAGAAAACCGAAAAGGAAGTTTGGGCTCCTATTATGCTGTTCAGGATTATACCAAAGTAAATCCGGAATTTGGTACGCTCGAAGACATGAAAGCTTTTATAGAAAAAGCGCATGCCTTAGGAATGTATGTTATTTTTGATTGGGTAGCAAATCACAGTGCTTGGGATCATCCGTGGGTAAAAGAACATCCGGAGTATTACGAAAAAGACAGCACCGGAAAAATGATCTCTCCATTTGATTGGAGTGATGTTGTTTCTTTTGATTACAAAAATGAAGAAATGCGCACAGCCATGAAAAACGATATGCTGTTTTGGGTGCGCGATATGGATTTAGACGGTTACCGTTGCGATGTTGCTAGCGAAGTACCAATCGATTTTTGGGAAGATGTTCGAGTTGAATTGGATAAAGTAAAGCCTGTTTTTATGCTTGCCGAAGCCGAAAAATCAGAATTGTTAAATAAAGCTTTTGATATGGATTACGGTTGGCATCAACACCATTTAATGAATGAAATTGCCAAAGGCAAGATTGATGCAAACGAGATGAATGCTTATTTTGATCAAAAAGACAAAGAGTATCCTGCACGAGCTTATAAAATGTATTTTATTACCAATCACGACGAAAATTCGTGGAATGGAACCATTGCAGAACGCTTAGGTGATGCTGCAGATGCTTTAGCTGTATTGACTTTTACAGTAGGAGACATGCCTTTGATCTATTCCGGACAAGAAGCAGGTTTAAACAAGCGCTTGTTGTTTTTTGAAAAAGATCCTATTGTTTGGGGCGATTATCCTAAAACCGCTTTTTATACGAGTCTAGCAGCTTTAAAACATCAAGAAGAAGCCTTGTGGAATGGCGCTTATGGTCAGCGATTTGTTCGTTTAACAACATCCGCCGATGAGCAAGTTTTTGCTTACACTAGAGGAAATGTAAGTGTCGTTTTAAACCTTTCTGATAAAGAAGTTAATTGCAGCATCGAAAATTTTGATTTAGAAAGTTACACTATGTATATGCAAGAAGGATTCTCTTTTGATTCTGATAATAAAGAATTGATGTTAAATCCTTGGTCTTATGCTATTCTAGTTAAGAAATAAGAACTTTAAACTGCAAGAAAAAAGGGAGCCAAATGGCTCCCTTTTTTTATGATTGTAATCTTGCATTACTGTGTTTTAATAAATCGATCTTGAAATAAAAGCTTTTACTTTTTCCCAAGGTATAAAGAGTAAAGTTTGGTTGATTTTTTGTGTTTATTTAATCTCTTAAAATCCTGTTTTTAAGAATTTATCTTGAAAAATTAGCTCATTGTTTTGGATAATTCGAAGTAAGTAAAGTCCGTTTATCCAGCTTGAAATATTAATTTCTGAGTCAGTTGTTTTGTAAACCAAACTTCCGCTTAACGAATAAATTTCAATTTCTTGTTCTTCTTTTTTATTGTTAATCTGAATAAAATCAGACGAAGGATTTGGATAGATGGTGTACTTTAAAGTTTCCTCAATTGCGGCATAAAAAGAACTTCTCTTTGTAGGATTTAGTGGATATCCGTAAAGTGCAATTTCATTCACTTGCGCATAAATGGTATTCACCATCGAAAGTAAAATATATCTTGTATTCAATTGAAAATCAATTTGATTCCAAACTTTAAAAGAATAGGTAGAGTTTACGCCAATTTCAGTCCAGTTGCCGGGTTCGCCAATTGAAATATGAAGATCGCCTGTATTTTGCATATCGTGAAACATCGCAAAATCGATGTAATGTTCTTGTCCCAAATCAATAATTACTTCAAAAGTTCCGTTGGTTGTTTTTTTCAATGGAACCCAACTTTTACTTGAAGGATGATCATTCAAAAGCGGATCCTTGGTTTGTTCGTCAACAAGATTTGTGGGTGCATAAAACGACCCTCCAGCAACCAAATCGGTGATCATGCTGCTGTTTAAAATAATTCGTTGAACGGCTGGAGGAGTTCTAACATCGATGGTGAAGAAAGTTGATGTGTTTGCTCCCCATTCATCTTCCACCAAAAGTTCCATTTCGTAAAAGTTGATATCTTCTGTTGTTGGATGAATGGATAAGGAACCTGTTCCGTCGCCGTTATCAGTCAATACCACAAAACTAGGAGCATTGATGGTGTACAAGTATAGAGCATCTCCATCCATATCGCTACTCATTATATCAACTGTAATTGGAATTCCAACTTCGACGATCAAAGAATCAATCTGATTTATTGTAGGAGCTGTGTTCGATACGTTTGGAATAGTTACCGTAAGTGCAATGGATAGCGTATCGTTTAAACAACCATCAGAAGCAAAAAGAGTAAGTTGATAGTTTCCTGCATCGCCAGCTTGTGGTTGAATGTTGAGTGAGTAGTTAATGGAATCAATTTTTACTAGCGTGATGAAAGGATATTCGGTTTCTAAACTTAAGCTCAATTCGTTGCAAGTTGAGTATGCATCGTCAAGAATGGAAATAGAAATAGTTTCTGTTTCATTTTCACCAATTCTAAGTTCTGAAAGTGTTTGAATACTTGGAGCTTGGTTGGGTGTGATATCTGGAATTAGTTCCGATAAATAGCCGTACAAGGCAATTTCATTAATTTGAGCATCAATTGTATTCACCATCGAAAGAAGGACATAACGCGTTTGAATCATCATAGGTAATTCGTACCAAAAATTGGTAGAAGAAGTAGTGTAAGTAGCAAATTCAGTCCAGTTACCAGGCTCACCGACAGAGATATTTAAATCAGATGAATTTAACTGATCGTGAAGCATGGCGAAATCGATGTAATAAACCTGACCCAAGTCAATCATGGTTTCGAAAGTTCCATTCGTCACTTTTCTCAGCGGAACCCAACTTTTACTTGTTGGATGTTCATTTTGAAATGGATCTAAGTTTTGCTCATCAACTAAATTGAGCGGAGTATTGCGAGAACCACCTGCTACTAAATCCGTTACCATGCTACTATTTAAAATAATGCGTTCAACGGTTGGTCGTTCAAAAACCTGAATAGTAATCATGGTACTGGCGCTTGCATTGAAAGGATCTTTTGCGCTAATTTCAAAATCGTAATTACCAACATGTTCTGATAGAGGATTCATTTCTAAATATGCTTCGCCATTTCCTAAATCCGTAAAAGTGACAAAAGAAGGAGAATTGATAATTTGCATTACCAAAGGTTCTAGGTCTTCGTCTAGTGCTTGGATACTTAGGTTTGTAGTCATTCCGGTTTCAATATTGATTGGTTTGATATAGCTCAAAGTTGGAACATGATTTACATTTTTAATCAAGATATTTAAAGCCAGTGTATCTGTAAGCATGCCATCCGAAGAAACCAAAAGAAGATGATTATAGGTTCCAGCATCTTGGAAACTTGGCTGAATAATAAGTGAATATTCTGCGTTGCTAACGGCATTTAGTTGAATAAATTCAGGCGCATTTAATAGCACTAAGCTGAGCGAATCAGAACCTTCGAAATAATCATCCATTAAATATACAGGGACAGTTAGTGTTTCGTTTTCATTCATGCTAAAGGTAGTAGCAGTTTGAATTTTAGGTGCCTGATTAACAGCTAATTCCGATTTGTATTTGATTTCAATTCCGTTGATTTTATCTTTATTTTCGATTTGTTCAAAATCTAAATTTAAAAAGCCGTCGGTTACCGATACTTCGTAACTTATTTCATAGGCTTCCATTTCAGCAACTGAATAGATATTGAAATGGTCGAGCATTTTTTCATTTTCCAAGCTGACGTTAAAAACGCCTGTTGTATTTTCTTCAACTTCTTTATTTCGCTCTGCGAAAAATAATTTAACATCGTAAATTCCTGCTCCCGGCAGAGGAAAAGCAAATTTCATTTCAACGCCTTCTGCACCATCGTAGCGATAAGGTCCAAATAAAGCATTGGGAGCCGAAGTATTATTTACGCCTTTAAAAAACCAACTACCCGTTCTTAAAAAATGGGTGGTTCCATAAGTTGCTTCGCGATCGATATCTGCTTGCCAATTCATATCCACGTCTTCGATTTCCGGTCCGCCAAAATTGATACGATACATTAAATGTCCTGGAGTTAATGTTGTTGGAGCAATCGTTAAAGTTAAAAACCGGCTTGTAGGATTTCCGTAGTAATCATCTGCAGTCACTTTAATTACATAAACACCTTGATGTTCAATTTTAGGTTGTAGGTTTAAAAAGGCTTGATTTCCAACATAATCGATTCTAACAAAAGCTAACTCATTATCCATTGAATAGTAAATGCTGTCGTTGTTGTTATCCGTAGCTGTAATTTCGAATAGGGCTCTATTGGTTGCTTCAAGACTAAAGTTATTGACAAAACTAAGTACAGGACTTTCGTTCATCGGATCTTTAATTGCAATTCTAACCGCTTGACGATCGTATGCATGGTGACTTTCGTCGTACACTTTAATTCCAATGATATAAACTCCTTTATCTTCAGTAGTAGGAGTGATTGCTAATTGAGCATTTCCGGAAGAAATTTCAGTTAATTGGATGAAATCAGGTAAATTATCACTTTCAAAATGAATAGCGTCAACATCTTCTGTTGTGGCATGTAAATTAATGATTTTGCTTTCGCGAAATGTAATCAATACATTATCAATTGAGTCTAAAATAGGTGTGCTATTATACATGTGACTTAATCCTTTGATTGGTCCCATTTGTTGATAAGCAATCGAATTATTTGCTGAATTTGTAAAAATACCGTTTTCTAAAGTGTAATCAAAAGCAGTGACTTCGGTGTATAGGTTATTTTCTAAAACAATTTCAGTTTGAGTTGTAGTAATGGAGTTTTTAAAGAACACAGAATCCGAATTATAACTATTATTAGCGATGAACAAATCGTTGAATTCGTTTTGATTTTCAATGACTTTGCTATGATTTACTTGATGAATAAAGTTATTTTCGATATGGATAGAAGCAAAAGGAAGCGGCTCGAAACGATCATCGATAAAAAGGCCTTTGGAGTTTTGGATGTAATTATTGTTTAAACGAATATCGCCATTTCCTAGAACGATGATACCATATGCATTGGCATTAATCATGATATTATTATAAACGTTGGCAATGGTGTTAATTCCAATTTGCAATCCATTGTCTTGCGTGTACATTTTCTCCAAACCCGAATTCATAAAGAAATTATTGTAAATTTCAATATCATCAATACAATTAGCAATTTGCATTGATTCTCGTCTAGTATTAACGATTATATTATTATAAATCCGTAAATGACGAAATTCCATCCCCGGAGATGTTGTTTCTCCAACATACATTCCTTCTGCTAAATCGTGAATGTAATTATTGTGAATACTTAGATTTTTAAAAATAGGATAAGGAAAAGGAGGGTTTCCTATAAAGTCTTTTTTAGCATAAATGCCGAAGAAAGTTTCTTCGGATCCTTCTATCTCAACATTTTCTACTTCAACATCGCTGCTATATTGTTCAAAACTCAAACCACTTGTTCTTCCAGTTAGTTTGAATCCATAATAGAAATTGGAATCTCCCGTTCCGGTTACTTTGATGTATTTGCAATTCAGAAAACGAATGGCTCCCCATAATTCGGTAGTGATATGAACTTGTCCACCGTCATTAATAACAATGATTGGGTTATTCTCGTTTCCTTCAAAACCTTTAAATTGTATAGTTTCAGTTCGATCTGCTTTAATTTTAATCGTGTCGCCACCAGTAATTCTAGGAGTGAAATCTTCAGGAAGTAAGTAAGTTTGATTCGCATTGATATAAAAAGTATTTTGCGATATTGCATCCTGAGAAGTTGCTAGTAGCAGACCGATTATTGAGAAGACAACAGATAGGATCAATTTATTCATTTGCAACTTTAGTTTGGTGCGTAATGTGTATTATTTCGTTTGAGTCCTTCTGGTTAAAGATTATTACGCAGATGTTTTGCAATAGATTCCTGGAATTAATAAGTGTTAGCTGCTAGTTCGTATATGTAGTTATTTGGTGTAAAAATGAAATGGCTTAGAATCGAAGCATGATTGGCGATTAGACTTTATTGTTTACATTTGACTAAAATTGAAACATGGATTTATCTGCATTCTTAATCGTATTTGTGGTTGCTTTAATTGGTGCAATTGTTCAGGGTTCTACAAGTATGGGATATGCTTTAACAGTTGCTCCAGTTTTGATGCTAATAAATCCCGATTTTGTTCCGGTTCCTATTTTGATGAGTGGTTTTACTTTGTCTGTTTATCTGATGATTCGCGAACGAAAATCAATCATCGTAACAGGCTTGGGATTCTCTCTAGTTGGTCGAGTTCTTGGCGCAATTATCGCAACCTATTTAATTGTTTTAATTGCGCCTAAATATTTTGCACTTGTTTTTGGAGCATTGATATTGTTAGCGGTCATTTTTAGTTTGATGCGAGGAAAATGGGAGATCAATCAACCTCGATTATTTTTAGCAGGATTATTATCAGGAATCATGGGAACTTTGGCTTCTATCGGAAGTCCACCAATGGGATTGTTGTATCAGCATCAAAGTGGAAAAGTAATTCGCGGTACTTTATCGGCTTATTTTACGTTGGGAACGCTCATTTCGATTCTCACTTTGAGTTTTGTTGGTAAATTGACACTGGTTGAATGGAAGCTTTATGCTTGGATGTTTCCTGCATTTACCATTGGTTTTCTGCTTTCAAAATACGTTACTAAGTATTTAGATAAAGGATATACCAGAGCAGCAATCCTTCTTATTTCAGCACTTTCAGCTTGTTTTGTGATTTTGAAAGCTTTGCTTTCGTTCTCATAAATACCAACGAAAAATCTTATTTTATTTGCTGAATAACGCTATGAATTGATTTCTGAACAATATTTTTTAGCAAAGAAAGATTGATTTTTTTTCGTGAGCTTAGAAAAGTATTCGTTTGATAGATAAACTCTTTACTTCTTAAATAACCAAAGGATTTATGAGGATTTCTTTCTCCATTTATTTCATAATCATTCACTACTTCGAAATCTTCAACACGAATGCCTTTCTTATTTGCAACAAAATATTTCTGCAATGCGAAATTCAACGCCACTTTGTCTTCTAAATCGGAAAAGTTAGTCCAGCTTGTGTGAATGCAGTTGGGAGTTCCAATAACCACTTCTGTGGTTTTTTGTCTCATTTCTTCTGCAATTTTTGCTCGAATAAAGGGTAAACCTAGCGGTGATCCAATGGTAAAGAAACTTTGAATAGGTATTTTGCAAGCTTCGAATTGAAGCGTATCATAAGCAATTATCGAGCCCATGGAATGACCAATCAAGAGAATATCATCAAAGCGATATTTTTCCAGCATTGTCTTCAATCTTGCTCTTGTTTGTTTTTTTAAATCCGTTTGATCTGTTGCTGTTCCGTAATACAATTCTAATTCCTTAAAATAAGAATGCATGATGGCATCGCTAACAGCGTGGTAATTCAAGCTGAAATCATCGTTTAAAAATACCTTTTCAATTTGACTATCAATAAATTGAAGTACTTTTTTACGAAAACTCAGATCTTTTTCTTCCACTGCTTTTTGACTGGAAGGTAAATAAGGTTCATCCAAAAAATAAGGATTGTTTTCATCAATGATTTCTGCGCTTTCCGGCTGATCGTAAACCAAATCGGCCCAATAAACCAATTCGAATTTAAATTTTGGAACTTGCAATCTGGCATGTTTAAATCCCTCCAAAATAGAAAGTTTCCACCATTTTTCAAGAAGTTCTTTTGGTGGTTTATTGCCTAGACCATGAATACCGATAATTACTTTTGCCATTTATTTTTTCTGTAAAATAGATTTTATAAGTTACCTAATTCTTTATTTTGCAATAATATCGTAGGAGTACATAGTTTAATTTCAGAATGCCTAAAACAAGTTGTTAAGTGATCATTCACCATGCCGCAAGCTTGCATATGCGCATAAATCACCGTGGAACCAACAAACTTAAATCCTCTTTTTTTCAAATCTTTGCTAATTTTATCTGAAAGAGGCGTTTTTGCAGGCAATTCTTTTAGTTCCTGAAATTTGTTTTGGATTGGTTGCTCATCAACAAAAGTCCATATATACTTGCTAAAAGAACCAAATTCCTTTTGGATTTGAATAAAAGCTTGCGCATTGCTTATTGCCGATTTTATTTTAAGCTTATTTCTGATAATTCCTGCATTTTCCATTAACTCAGATTCCTTTTTTTCGTCGTAAACAGCAATTTTTTGGTAATCAAATTGATCAAATGCTTGTCGGAAATTTTCTCTTTTCCTTAAAATTGTAATCCAACTCAAACCGGCTTGAAACGTTTCAAGTAGCAGAAATTCGAACAAAGTTTGATCGTCATATACCGGAACGCCCCATTCTTCATCATGATATTTCTGATAAAGAGGATCATTTCCTGCCCAAGCACATCTATTCAATGATTCGGAATTCGCCATCTGTTTCTTTTTCTATCAAAGGTAGAAAATTCGTGTGATTTAAGAACTAAAATAGGCGCGTCTGCAAAGGAAATGTTTATTTTTGCTCATCAAATTTTAAAATTATGTCAGAAAAGAGAAATTGGGTTAGTTTGTTCAATTTTGAAGAAATTAAATTAGAATATTGGAATGGAATAGCTAAGATAACCATCAATCGACCTCGATATTACAATGCTTTTACACCAACTACCACTACTGAAATGTCGGTTGCAATGGATATGTGCCGAGAGAATCAAGATGTTTTAACGGTGGTTTTAACTGGAGAAGGCGAAAAAGCTTTTTGTGCCGGAGGCGATCAAAATGTAAAAGGGAAAGGTGGTTACATTGGAAAAGATGGAATTCCACGATTAAATGTTTTAGATGTTCAACGAAAAATTCGCTCGATGCCGAAACCAGTTATTGCAATGGTGAATGGTTTTGCCATTGGCGGTGGACATGTTTTGCATGTGGTGTGCGACTTAACAATTGCTTCTGAAAATGCCGTATTCGGACAAACTGGACCTAAAGTTGGTAGTTTTGATGCAGGTTTTGGTTCTTCGTATTTAGCTGCGATTGTCGGACAAAAAAAAGCACGAGAAATTTGGTTTTTGAATAAACAATATTCGGCGCAAGAAGCCTTGGAAATGGGTTTGGTAAATAAAGTTGTTCCACTGGAGAAGCTTGAAGACGAAGTAGTAGAGTGGTGCGAAACAATGCACAAACGTAGTCCAATGGCGCTTCGTATGATTAAACTTGGTATGAATGCTGAATTAGACGGACAAGTTGGTATTCAGGAATTTGCGGGTAATGCAACACTTCTTTATTATCTTACTGATGAAGCGCAAGAAGGTAAGCATGCCTTTTTGGAAAAACGAGATCCTGATTTTCATAAATACCCTAAATTCCCATAATCCGACTGATGCAAATAAAAACTTGGATTCACGCTTTTAGATTAAGAACCTTGCCGCTTGCTTTATCAAGTATTGCAATGGGTGCTTTTTTAGCTGTTTTTTTTGATGGATTTAGATGGGAAATTAGCTTATTAGCTGCATTAACCACTTTATTTCTGCAAATCCTTTCCAATCTAGCGAATGATTATGGAGATGCCCAAAAAGGAACGGATAATCATCATCGAATTGGGCCGGAGCGAACCGTTCAGAGTGGAAAAATATCGCCAGCAGCCATGCGAAAAGCAATGGTCTTGTTCGTTGGATTTTCTTTAATTAGTGGAATTGTTCTCATTGCTCGTGCAACCAAAGGAATGGATTTACAAGTTGGTTTACTGTTTTTAGCACTCGGAATCTTAGCAATTGCTGCATCAATCATGTACACCGTTGGGAAAAAGGCCTATGGATATTCTGGTTTAGGAGATATTTTTGTATTTGTTTTTTTTGGGTTGTTAGCTGTTTTAGGAACCTATTTCTTAAATACACAATCCATGCGTTGGGATGTTTTGCTGCCGGCAATTAGTTTAGGCTTTTTTAGTACGGGCGTATTAAATCTAAATAATTTAAGAGATATTCAGAACGATCGGAATTCAGGTAAAAATACGATTGCTGTCCGCTTAGGAGTGAAGCTAGGTAAATGCTATCATTATGCATTGATTCTAGGCGGTATGCTTTCCGCTTTGCTGTTTGATCTTTTAAATTACCAAACTTTCTGGATGTTGTTGTGGATGATTCCAATCCTCCCGTTATTTCTGTTCGATTTAATTGCGATTTCAAAAATTACGAATCTTCAGGAACTAGATCCATTTTTAAAAAAGTTAGCTCTAAAAACGCTGCTGTTTGTGGTAACTTATGGTGTTTGCTTGATGGTTTTTTAGAATGATCTACAACTATTTCTAAAGTAATTAATCGGCAGGATTTGATTTGATTTCTTTTTTCAGCTCTTCTTTTTGAAGTATACTCAAATCGCCGCGTTCGTCGATACATTTACTTATTTTCTTTTTAAAGTTCCAGCAAGTCATTTGCCGGATATTTAATTTTCGGGAAATTTCATGACTCGAAACTTCGGGCAAACTACAAACTAAAAACGAAATCATGAATGCCTCATGAATCGGAATCTTGCAACGATGAAAAATAGTATGAGCAGTTGCCGATTCTTGATGCTTGCATTTGGTGCATCTTCTTGAATAAGGCGCAGCACCCTCGCAATAATTGGTATGACCGCATTTACGACAAATAAAGCCGTTTTTCCATTTTTCATCTACTAAAAACTTCAAGCATTGCTCATCGCTTGAAAAACGCTTCTCAAATTCTTTTTGATCGAGTGTATTAAATATTTTCTTCATTTTCTTGACAAAGTGGACAAAAGTTAAAAATATGACAATTTTGGTTCTGCCAATGTGTCGTAAGCAAAGATAAAATACTTTTGGCATAAATATTGACAAATCGAGTGATATTAAAGCGATTTAAAAAAGATTTGTATTTTTGCACGCTTTATTTAAACAAAAAATAGCCTTTATGATGAAAAAGACTGGAATTCTGATATTTGCCTTGCTAGTAAACTTAAGCTTTTCTGCTTGCAATAGCAATGCTGCTGAAAAATCTAACGGAGAAAAAAATCAAGCGAAAACGGAAACTTCTGCAAAGAGCGAAGCCGCCGTTATTTACTTGAACGAAACTAGCTTTCGCGATTTGGTTTGGGATTATAACCAAAATCCTGATGCTTGGGTATATAATGGCGAATTGCCTGCAGTGATTGATTTTTATGCTGATTGGTGTGGACCATGCAAGCGGGTTGCTCCAATTATGGAAGATCTTGCAAAAGAGTATCAGGGTAAAGTGGTCATCTATAAAGTTGATACAGATGCCAACCGCGAATTAAGTGCCGTTTTTGGCATTCGCTCAATTCCATCTGTCATGTTTATTCCTAAATCAGGAAAACCAGCCATGCAAGCTGGCGCGATGCAGGCTGAACAGTACAAAAAAATTATCGAAGAATTCGTTCTCGGTAACAAACCAGTAGAATAATAAAGATAAATAAATAGAAACAAAGAAACATTTAAGTAGAATGGAACATTTAACAAAAGAAACATTTTTAGCAAAAGTTTTTAATTACGAAGCAAACAAAGATTGGAAATTCGAAGGTGAGCTTCCATGTTTAATCGATTTTTACGCTGATTGGTGTCAGCCTTGTAAAATGGTAGCTCCAATTTTAGAAGAGCTATCTAAAGAATACGAAGGAAAAATCAATATCTATAAAATTGATACAGAAGATCAACAAGAATTAGCAGGAGCATTTGGAATTCGCAGTATTCCTTCTTTGTTATTCTGCCCAAAAGATGGTCAGCCTCAAATGGCTCAAGGTGCTTTACCAAAAGACACTTTAATTCAAGCCATCAACGACGTTTTATTGAAGTAAGATTTTTTGGAGAGAATTTTAAAAGCATGGCCTTGGTCATGCTTTTTTTATGCCTAATTTTGTCAGCTATGGAAACCATTTTATCCACCGCTTATTTTCCTCCAATTGCGCAATATGCTTGGTTATTGCAAAATGCTCCAATTGTTATTGAGCTGTTTGAAAGTTTTCCAAAACAAACCTATCGAAATCGCTGCGAAATTCTAACTTCGCATGGTGTGCAGGTTTTGAGTGTTCCGGTTGTTAAAGTCTCAGGAACCAATACACTAACTAGAGATATTCAAATTGCGTACGATACACCTTGGCAAATGCTCCATTGGAAAGCAATTAAAACGGCTTATAATTCTTCGCCTTTCTTTCTTTTTTATCAGGATGAAATTGCCGAGTTTTTTAGTACTCGTTTCGAAACATTGCTCGATTTGAATGATGCAATCATAAATCTGATTAACCAATTGATGGAGTGGGAGATAAGTACAAACAAAACGGTAGATTTTCTGTTTCCAAAAAAACTAGCAGATGTGAATGATAAGCGTTATCTGTTAACTCCTAAGAAAAAACCAACGTATCAATTTCCATCCTATATCCAAGTTTTCTCTGATCAATATCCTTTCCAAGCGAATCTAAGCATTTTAGATTTGATTTTTAATTTGGGTCCAGAAGCAGAGTCTTATCTGATGAAATTAAGCGTATAAAAAAACCGAAGTTATTGGCTCCGGTTTCAGTTTTTTAATAGTTGGTAATTTTTTCCCAATTGTATTTTCTTGGATTGATACACATGACAGGGATCTGCGATTTATTAAATATAATTTCTTCGTCGTACGAACCTAGTAAATATTGTGTCCATCCAGTATCCGGATTTGTCATGATCATGATTAAATCGTAATTATTCGCGGTAGCGTGATCAATTACTTGCTGAGAGAAATTAGAAGCTTTTTCTACAATAGTTACGGTATAATCTACCTGATTTTCGTCGAAATAAGTGGTGAGTGTATTGGTAGTTTCTTCGATCGCTTTGCCAGGAATACTCATTAAATGGATTTTGGCATTTAGCTGTTTGGCCATGAAAGTTGCCCATTTTGTTTTATCCCAAGGACCTGCATTGCTGGTAATTGGAAGTAAGATATTTCTAAATCCATCAGCGAATTTTCGCTTTTGAACAACAATTACTGGAGCTGGCGACTCAGTAATAACCTTCAATGCAAAGCTTCCGGTTAATTTTTGCATTCCAACTTTACCATGTGTTCCCAGATAAACTAAGTTGGCACCAAGATGTTGAGCAACTGCACTTATCGTTGTAAAGATATCTCCATCTTCAGCTTTAATTTTAACCGTAATTCCAAATTCAGCAACAAGCTTGTCAGCGAGATCTTGGAGTTTTGAATAAATCGTTTCTACACCTGCATTTTCTGCTTTGAGATAGGCAGTAGTGCTTTTATCTATCACATGTAAAAGACAGAGTTCATATTTAAAAAAGCGAGCAGCTTCAGCGGCTTGATGCATAGCATTATCACACACTTCGGAAAAATCTGTTGGGACTAGAATGAGGTTGTTTAATTTATCTTTCATGGGGTGCTGAGTTTTTAATTTCTACAAATTTAATGATTATCCTGTATTGTTTCTAGCTATTATGACTTAAATTTTTAAATCTGATTACATACTTT
Organism: Bacteroidales bacterium; assembly: GCA_016933745.1. Lineage (GTDB taxonomy): Bacteria > Bacteroidota > Bacteroidia > Bacteroidales > UBA12170 > UBA12170. The sequence continues at coordinate 10,744 of JAFGAK010000328.1, read as the reverse complement.
ACAAAAAAAACATTTACTATTTTATTTATTCTACCAAATCCGAATCAGAATTCTCCGTTAAGTAAGGACTAAATTGATGGTGTAGAATGGACAATAAATCTTGTTTAACTGTTGAAATAGAAGCACTTGTATTATTTAAAAGTACCAAAGTAAGTTCTGTTTTTGGTTCATAAGTGATGGTCGACATAAATCCGTGCCATGCTCCATTATGAAAAATATACGAACGTGCTCCATCTTCTTTCAGTCTCCATCCAAAACCATAATTAACAAAATTGTGGTTTAACAACATCGCTTTGGAGTAGGCTTCTTCTAAGGTGCTTTGATCAACCAATTCGTAATTATTTAAAGCTTGTTCAAACTTTAAAAGATCGTGTACGCTTGAGTAAACGCTTTTGTCTCCAAGTATTTCGTTATTTGCGTCGTGATAAAATGGTCGCAAGCGCCTTCCGGTAGCATTGTAACCAATAACTTGATATGGATTTTCTTCAATCCTTTTCCGATCGTAAACAAAACTATTTTGCATTCCTAACTTATCAAAAATTTCAATTTGCAAAAAAGCTCCAAAAGGCGCTCCCGTAATCTTTTCAACAATTAAAGCCAAAATGGCGTACCCTGTATTTGAATAAGCAAACCTCCTACCCGGAAGATGATTTAAAGGGAGATTATGTTTATTTATCAAATCCAAAACATCCTGATTGGATATGGTTTTATCATTGGACCAAAAATTATCGATGAGATACATGTAATTCTGAAGACCAGCCGTGTGATTTAATAAATTTCTGATACTAACATCTGCGTATGGGAAATCACTTAAATACTGCGTTACTTTATCGTCGTAATTTAATAAGTTTCTTTCTTTTAACATCATGATGCTAAGTGCAGTAAAAGGTTTGCTGGCGGATGCAAGCTGAAAGCTTGATTCTAATTCGATGGGAGTTTTAGTCGAAAAATTTGCATATCCTTTCGCTGTTTCATACACTACTTCGCCTTTGATCGCAATCAATGCAGTTCCATTAAATCGATATTTCTTCAGCGATTGCTCTATCTTTTCATTTGTTTGCTTTAGAATCTCCCTAGGAATTGTTAATCTATTGTCGATAGCAGGTTCCAAAAGTGGTTTTCCATCCACCATCAATGCGCTCATACCAAGAGGGTGGCTGAATAGCACGATCAAAAACAAGGAAAGAAAACTTTTATATAGACGCATTTTTTTTATTTATTCAAAAATAAAGGACGAATGAACGAAAAAAATGAAAATCTCTTAAAGTTTTTAACATCTTTTATTTAATTAATCGAGATTATGCCAATCTTTGGGGCAATTCTAATTTATTTCCTTGATTCTTTACATAAAAAGGGATATTTTTACCTCTTTATCTTTTTGAGGCTTATCAAGATATTACAATGGAGAATCAAACAACTTTAGCAAATCCGAAAAAGTTGAATATTAGCGACTTTCCGCCTGAGCAAAAGCGCAGAAAGGAAGGCTGGTGGAAAAGAATGCGTCGGCGGCAAAAGCAAAATGCTAAGTTCAATCGAAATGAGCGAAGGCTTCGTCGTGCTGAAAGGCAAAAGTTGAAACGCATGACTCCCAATTTTTTTCAGCGTCTCTTGTTTGATTTTAAAACTTCTCAGGCTGAAAGGCGCGAGATTCGTAAAGAAAAAGCCAAACTTAAAAATAAACAACCTAATTTTTTTAAACGCGTTAAGTACGATTTTGCGGAATATCGAAAAGAACAATCGTGGAAAAACAAACAAGCAAAAAAGAAAAAGCAACAAAATTGGTTTTGGGTGATTTTACTTTCCTTTTTTATTGGTCCGATATTAGATTTGAGAGATGAAATAAGAGCCGAAAGAGAAGAAAAAAGACTACGTAAAAATCGTTTTCCTCAACCCAATTTTTTTCAGCGACTTTGGTTGGAATATAAAGAAACCAGTGATACGGAGAAGCAACGCAAGCACCTCGATCGTGTCGTGCGGAAATCGTTGAGCTTTGTGGTAGAAGAAGACAAGCGAGTGTTTTCGCTCCGCGAAGAAATCAATCATATGAAAGACACTTGGAAAGCATTACCGTGGGAAAAAACAAGAGAATTTCAGAATATGCTTGCCATGACCATCGTTTTTGTTTTGACTTTCAGCATGGCTTTTCTTTTTTTTCAGTTGCTAAAATTTTCTGTTGCCGCGGCTTTTGGAATCCCAGGAGTTTGGCGTAACGGACAAGTAACCTTTACCATTCCAGATCCTTCTTTACTTTGGACTTACTCTTCAGTTCTTTCCGTATATAGTGTAGGACCATTTGCTTTGGCAATTGTAGGTTTGGTTTTTCAGCGTTTACAAAGAAAGCAAAGCGATCAGGGTTCCTTCAAAAGTTTGTTTTATATGTGGATTTATCTGCATTCATACATCATAGTATTTGGAACTTTTTTGGCTGGCGTTTTTACTGATCGAGGTTTTGGTTATGTGATGGGATGGCTTTATATTCCTTGGGTTGTTGAAGTTCCTATGGCACTTTTATCCGTTATCATGTTGTGGGTTATAGGATACAAAGCCGGACGAAAATTCCTAGCATTCAGGCATTCCGACCGTTTTATCGATAGTGTATTACCGCAGCTCTTTTACAAATGGATTTATTTCTACATTCCAATCTTAGTTGGTATTGGAATTTTATTTTTGTTGGGTTATAACGCCAATGATTTTACTCAAAACGTGGTATATCTATCTATCATTGCAATGCTAACTCCAACCCTGCGTTTTATTCCGGAAAAGCTATAATTTAAACCTTAATTTTTTGCATAAAAAATCTACTATGAACAATTCAATCAGACAGTTACAACCAAGCCTTGTATGGGAATTCTTTGATGATATTTGCCAAATACCTCGACCTTCAAAAAAAGAGGGAAAAATAAAAGCGTTTTTACGCCAATTTGCAATTCAGCATCATCTAGAAATCCTTGAAGATGAAGTAGGAAATATTCTCATTCGGAAAGAAGCTGTGAAAGGCTTCGAAACAAAGCCTTGGGTTGTAATGCAAAGTCATATTGATATGGTTTGCGAAAAAAACAGCGATGTAATTCATGATTTTGAAAACGATCCGATTAAAACAAAAATTGAAGGCGATTGGGTAAAAGCAATCGGGACAACATTAGGTGCCGACGATGGAATTGGTGTTGCAACTCAATTAGCTATTTTGGCTTCCGCCGATATCGATCACGGACCGATTGAATGTCTATTTACGATTGATGAAGAAACAGGATTGACTGGTGCTTTTGGTTTAAAACCTGGATTTCTAAAAAGCGAATTGCTTTTAAATCTGGACTCAGAAGATGAAGGTGAATTGTTTATTGGATGTGCCGGCGGAATGGATACTGTTGCTACTTTAGCGTTAGAAAAAGAAGAAGCTCCGCTCGATTATAAATGGTATCGGATTGATATTTCAGGATTAAGAGGTGGACATTCCGGCGACGATATTCACAAAGGATATGGGAATGCAAATAAAGTTTTAAATCGAATACTTAAAAAAGCAACCGACGATTTTAGTCTTCGATTGGCAAAATTTGATGGTGGTAATTTAAGAAATGCAATTGCGCGCGAAGCGTATGCAGCTATCTGTGTCCCTGCGAATGCCGTATGTGATTTCGAGTATTTAGTTTCAAAAATGACTGATGAAATTAAGATTGAACTTCATGTAACCGAACCAAATCTAAACATTAATTTAACAGAAATTACTGCTCAAAAAGAAGTTGTTTCTTTGGCTTTACAACATCGTTTGATTCATACAATATATGCTTGTCCGCATGGTGTAATTGCTTGGTCGCAAGACATCCCTAATTTTGTTGACACTTCTACAAACTTGGCTGCTGTCAAAACTAATTCCGATCATATTTTAATTACAACCAGTCAGCGTTCTAGTTCCGAAACTGAAAAAAGAGATGTAGTTAATATGGTTACTTCGGTTTTTTTATTGGCAGGAGCAAGCGTAAAAAATAGCGAAGGTTATCCAGGTTGGAAACCAAATCCCAATTCCGAAATCATGGAAATTACCAAATCGTCTTATCAGAAATTATTTAAAAAAGAACCTAAAGTATTGGCTATTCACGCAGGTTTGGAATGTGGTTTAATCGGTACAACCTATCCTAAAATGGATATGATTTCTTACGGCCCAACAATTAAAGGCGCACATTCTCCCGACGAAAGAATCGAAATAAAAACAGTTCAAATGTTTTGGGATTTGACTTTAGACATTTTAAAATCAGTTTAAAAGGTTTTTAAAAGGATGTTTTTATTGAAAATAAAGATGCTCGATTAGTATTTTTATTCCAATCCCGATTAGAATAATTCCTCCTAAAATTTCCATTTTTCGCCCGAGTTTTTGGCCGTAATGTTTTCCAATTTGAATTCCAATCAAACTGAATAGAAAAGTGACAGCAAAAATAATTGCTACCGGAGTAATTATTTCTATTTCTAGGAAAGCAAAACTAATACCAATCGCAAGTGCATCAATACTTGTTCCAATGCCTTGTGCAACTAATTTAATTTTGCTTAAAGGATCATTACTTGTTTTAATTTCTTCCGCCGGTTGAAGACTTTCATAAATCATTTTGGCGCCAATCAAAAATAAAAGTGTAAAAGCAATCCAATGATCATATGCCATAATAGCTTGCTGAAATCCAACAGCCAAATACCATCCAATAAAAGTCATACCACCTTGGAATAAGGCCAGATTGGTGGAAGATTTAAAAATCAACCAAGCACTCAACTCTTTAATTGATAGTCCATTTGCTAAAGATACTGCAAAACTGTCGAGCGATAACCCGAGCGCAATCAGGAATAGAGTTGCAAAATCCATCCGCTATTTAACCTTTTATTAATTCGCCAATATCTAATTTGATTTTATCGGCTAAATGGTTGGCTTTGGATAGATCGTTGCTTTCTGCATAAATACGTATAATCGCTTCCGTATTCGATTTACGAAGATGAACCCATTCGGTTTCAAAATCAATTTTCACGCCATCAATGGTTGTAACTCGTTCATTCTTATATTTTTCTGCAATTTTAACAAGAATCATATCTACATCTATGCTGTCGTCTAAATTGATTTTATTCTTGCTGATGTAAAAATCAGGATAAGTAGATCGAATCATCGAAACTTTTTGCTTTCTCTTAGCCATCAAACTCAAAAACAAAGCAATTCCAACCAATGCATCTCGTCCGTAGTGAAGTTCTGGATAAATAACTCCGCCATTTCCTTCACCACCTATGATGGCATTTGTTTCCTTCATCAAAGTAACTACGTTAACTTCGCCAACGGCTGATGCTTTATAATTTCCTTTGTGGATATTCGTAACAGTTTGCAAAGCACGAGTAGAAGAGAGGTTGGAAACCGTATTTCCTGTTTTGATGGATAAAATATAATCTGCGATAGCAACCAAAGTATATTCCTCGCCAAAAGGGATTCCGTTTTCGCTTACAATGGCCAAACGATCCACATCGGGATCAACCACAAAACCAACATCGGCTTTTTTTGATACCACTAAATCAGAAAGTGCTGTTAAGTTCTCTGGTAATGGCTCAGGATTGTGTGGGAAAATTCCTGTTGGTTCGCAATAAATTGGGAATACTTGTTCCACTCCTAGAGCTTCCAATAGAGGAAGAATACTTATTCCGCCGGTAGAATTAACAGCATCTACAGCCACCTTAAAATGAGCTTGCTTGATGGCTTCTACATCTACCAAATCAAGTGCTAAAATCTTTTCGATGTGTTTGGTTATCTGCGTGTTATCATATGTTATCTTTCCAATATGATCTATGCTAGCAAAAGAAACTGATTGTTTGTCAACCAGTTCTAATAAAGCTTCGCCTTCTTTCGCAGAAATAAATTCGCCCTGTTTATTTAAAAGCTTTAAGGCATTCCATTGTTTTGGATTGTGACTGGCCGTTAGAATGATTCCTCCATCTGCTTTCAAATCCACAACAGCCATTTCTACAGTTGGAGTTGTTGATAATCCTAACGAAACAACATGAACACCCATCGCTACTAAAGTTTGATTAACCAAACCTTCTAACATTTCGCCGGATAGACGAGCATCTCTACCAACCACTATGCTTGGCTTTTTGTTCTGACTTTCTTCTTGAATAAACGAAGCAAATGCAGATGTGAAATTTACAATGTCGATCGGAGTTAAATTCTTGATAGGCTCTCCTCCAATTGTGCCTCTAAAGCCGGAAATAGATTTAATTAAGGTCATAATAAGTTGTTATTCTAGCGAATTAAAAACGAATTTGTTTTTGCAAAGATACGTTAAACTAAAAATTAGAAAAATCTAAAATGTAAGAAAAATCAATTGTTTTCAACACCTTTTCCGAAGTTTAATTGTGAGTAATTATGTGCATAAGTGATAGGTTCTGTGTTAGCATTTTGCATATAAAAAAAGTGTATTTTTGACAAGAATTTTAAAGCATATATGAGCGAAGAATTTGATTTCTATTCTGAAGAGGCATTGAAAGAACTGGTTAATCGGTTTCAAAAAGTATTGAAAACCAATTCCACTCTTTTTTTTGATATTGATGAACTGTCGGCTATCATTGATAATTATTTTGAAAGTGGCGATTTAGATTTGCTTGCCAAGTCAATTAAATACGCGCTTAACCAATATCCCGGCAATTATGAGTTTCTCCTAAAAAAAGCTCAATATTATGCGTTGGCAGATCAACCTGAAAAAGGCTTGGAATTATTGGATGAGTTAGGAAATATTGGTGATTCTGATTTTTATATGACCAAAGGTTCTATCTTGAGTCAGTTGCAGCAATACCGCGAAGCTATTGATGAATTTACACATGCTTTGAATCAAAATCATGATTTAACTGAAGTCTATAGTAATATTGCTTTTGAATACGAAAATTTAGAACAATACGATAAAGCTTTAGAGTATTTGTTTAAAGTTCTTGATATTGAACCGGATAGTGAGCAAACTTTGAGCGAAATAGGTTTGTGTTTCGAAATGGCAAATCGTTCTCAGGATGCCGTGGATTTTTATTTGAAATTTGTAGAAGAAAATCCATACAGCAAAGGTGCTTGGTTTAATTTAGCCATTGCTTATAATTCTACAGGAAACAATGAAAAAGCCATTGATGCGTACGAATTTGTTTTAGCGATTGATGAAGAATATGCATCTGCTTGGTTTAATATTGCAAATATTCATTTTAGTTTAGGCAATTACGATCAAGCAATTTTCTACTATCAGGAAACCATCAAACGAGAAGATCCCGATACCGTTTCCTTTTATTTTCTTGCCGAAGCTTATGAGCAAAAGGAAATGCTAGAAGAAGCTTTGAAAAATTACAAGAAATCAGTCGAAATAAATGTTACTTTCATTGAGGCATTTTTAGGTTTAGCACGTACTTATTTTAAATTAGGTGATTTAGAATCGGCTTATGAACAAATTGCAAAAAGTACTTTAATCGAAGAATCGATGCCTTTGATTTGGAACTTACGTTCTTTGCGATTACAAGAACAAGGTTACGGACAATTAGCTAAGTATTTAATCAAGCAGCTAATTAAAAATTATTCCGAGGAACCACTTTATTATGTGAATCTGGCACAACTAAGTGTTTTTGAAGATGATTATTCCCAAGCTCTGGATGCGATCGTGATTGGAATGGATAAAGCCAAACTCGATAGTCAAAAAGCGTTGTTGTATTTTTTCAAAGGTTTGTATAATCTCCTCGAAGGAAATCGAGAAGATGGATTAAGAGATTTTGAATTTGCGATATTATTGGATAAATCAGAATTCAATAATCCAATTCTACAGAGTGAGTTGCAAAATGTTGAAATCGAAGAATTAAGTCTCTTAATCAAAAAACACAATCTGAATATCGAGCTTGAGTAATTGCTTGATTTGCCTATTTTATTTTTCCCCAAAACGTAGTATCTTCGAAATTCTATTCGAACAATAAACCGCACACAAATGAAAGAGTTAATCGGTGTTTTTTTTAAAGGGATGGCCATGGGCGCTGCCAATGTTATTCCAGGAGTTTCTGGTGGTACAATTGCTTTAATCACTGGTATTTTTGAACGTTTAATAAATGGTATCAAATCATTTAACCTAAAAGCGATTAAGCTGTTAGCAGCCAGAGATTTTAAAAAATTTGCTGCACATACTGATCTCATTTTTTTAGTTTCACTCTTTCTTGGAGTTGGTGTTTCTATCATCTCTTTAGCTCGTTTGTTCGATTTCCTATTCGTCAATTACCCTGTTTATATTTGGTCTTTCTTTTTTGGATTGATATTAGCATCCGTGTATTTTGTTGGAAAAACCATCGAAAAATGGACTTTTGCGGTGGTCGTGGTATTTATTATCGGGTTTATAGCAGCACTGGCTATTACTTTTCTAACTCCTGCCACTGAAGATGATAGTTTCTTTTATTTGGTTATTTGTGGCGTTGTTGCCATCTGTAGTATGATCCTTCCCGGATTATCAGGCTCCTTTGTTCTTATTTTAATGGGCAACTATCAATTAGTTATGATTGATGCGATCAATCAATTGCGTTTGGATGTTTTGATTCCTGTTGCAATTGGCGCAGGTGGAGGTTTACTCGGCTTTTCTTATTTGCTTTCTTGGGTTTTTAAGCGTTTTCGCAATCAAACCATTGGTATCTTAACCGGATTTATTTTTGGGTCTTTAGGAATTATTTGGCCTTGGAAAGATGAAATTATTCAACAGTTTGGCGATAAGTCAAAAGTAGTGGGATATAATTGGTTAGTGCCGCAAATGGATGCGCAATTCTTCTTAGCAATCGGTTTCATGTTCATCGGAATTCTTACCATTTGGTTGATGGAACATCTGGCTAAAGGAAAAGGCTAATTGCAAAAAACAAATTTTATTCCGTACTTTTGATTGAAAGAGTATGAAATGAGATTTTATTTAATTTCGATAATCTGTTTCTTTTTTATAATCGATCTGCATGCACAAGGCGAAATGATTGGAGCCAATGCTTCCAATACGGCAGGAGTTAACTCACTATTCTTAAATCCGTCGGCCATGCATAATCAAAAAGTATGGCTTTCGATCAATTTCTTTTCAGGAAATCTTTTTTTGCATACCGATTTTGCCTATTTCGACAAGAATGAGTTTAAATATACTGATTTGTTAAACTCTACTATTCAGCTTATTGAACATCCAACGGGTTATGGTACTGAGCTTCGGTCTTTTTACTCTTACAACTCAGAAAAGAACACCACTTTTGATGAAAATATTCGGATTTTGGGCCCATCAGCAATGTTAATGTTTAATCAGCATGCTTTTGCAATTAGCACCTCGGTAAGAGTGCAAAGCAATGTGGTTAATTTAACGCCCGATTTAGCTAATATATTAGCTTATGGTTTCTCGTATTTTCCACAATATAATTATGATTATAAAGTGGATCATTTTAGCAGTTCAACGATGGCTTGGTCGGAAATCGGATTTTCATATGCTTATCGTTTGAATAATGAATCTTGGAATAGTTGGTCATTTGGAATTTCGGTAAAAAAATTATTTGGTGCTGGTGGTGCTTATCTCAAAGTTGATAACAGTACCTATACTTTAATCGATTCTAAAACCATCGATGTCGAAAATCAACAGGCACAAATGGGCTTTGCTTTGCCAATCGATTATACTACCAACGAATTTATCAATCAAAATATGCTCAATGGAAGGGGATGGGCTTTTGATTTGGGATTTACCTTTCAATACTTGAATAAACATCAACCAAAACTTAATTCCAAAAGGTTATGCGAGCAAGCAATCATTCCTTATAAATTTAGATTGAGTTTCGCTTTGCTTGATATTGGCTCTATAAAATATTTCGAAAATGCACAAACTCATGACTTTTCAAATAGTGTTAAAGTTCGTGGTGATATGAATGGTGTGAATCTGGATAACGTCAATCAAGTAATCCAATTGATGAGCGATCAATTTTACGGTTCATCAACAGCCAGTTTGCTCGATAACTCGATGAAATTAGCGCTGCCTATGGCTGCAAGCGCACAGTTCGATTATAATTTGGAGCAATTGAATCTCTATTTTAATGCTTCTGTCATTTATGGGATTCCACAAAAAATCGCTGCACTGCATCGTCCTAGTCAAATCTCATTCACGCCAAGATACGAAACGCGATTAATCGAATTTAGTTTGCCAATGAGCCTTTATCGTTTTAAATATCCTCATATTGGAATTTATTTGCGTTATGGAATTTTTGGTGTAGGATCAGACTGGCTGACTTCCTTAATCAGTAACCAAGATTTTTATGGGATGGATTTTTACTTTACAACCAAATTGCAGTTGTTTAAAGGAAAGTGTAGAGCTAGAGGAAGTTTTAATAAAGCATGTGGAGACAAGTCGGGAAGACTCCAATGGGGGAATTAAAAGTAGTCGTATTTAGGCAAGATTTGGTTAGACTGATTATAAATTAATTCCTATGGGAAAGAAATAGATTTGACTCTGTTTCGAGTTTGTTTATTCACCAAAGAGGCATAAAATCTCACTTTTTCGACATCCAGAAACATGTAATTTCTTGGTGTTTTCTTTTGCTTTCGCAATCGTTTGAATTTTTTTTTTTAGGAATTGATAAATGCAATGCATGCATACTTGTTTTTTAGTATATTTGCAATGCATGCATAGTAAAATAACTTTATGGATACCCAATTAACTGTCGACTTTCTCTTGCGCTCCTCCTTATTCTCGATGATGCGCATGTACAATTTACTCGC